>NZ_JAKRML010000002.1:0-382287 GCF_022346505.1 Achromobacter sp. ACRQX | reverse complement strand
CCGCTACAGGTATCGGTTGGGGGCGTTAACCGGGGTTACCCCGGGCCCGCCCCCCCCCCCCCCGGCCCCCCCCCCCCCCCCCGCGCCCAGCAGGCGAAAAAAAGCCCTTCAGAAATCTGAAGGGCTTTTTGCTTCCCATGCAGGCGGAATCAGTTGAAGGGATTCCACCAGCTCCTGTCGGCCTTCAGGCCCTGGGTCCGGAACGCGCTGTTCGGAAAGTTCTTGTCGTAGACGCGCTGGGCATCGTTCTTCAGGTCGGTCATGTTCAGTTTGTCGTACGACTGAACCATCAGGTAGAGGGCCTCTTCGGTGGCGGGGGCGCCTTCGAAGTCGGTGATGACGGTCTGCGCGCGATTGGCGGCGGCCACGTAGGCGCCGCGTTCGTAGTAATAGCGGGCGACGTGGACTTCGTTCATGGCGATGGTGTTGACCAGCCACGCCACGCGCTTTTCGGCGTCGACGCTGTACTTGCTTTCGGGGTAGCGCTTGATCAGCTCGGTGAAGGCGTCATAGGACGCGCGCAGACCCTTGGGATCGCGCTCGGCCGGATCCTGGCCGGTGATGTTGCTCATGAAGGCGCTGGCCGGCGTGAAGTTGACCAGGCCCTTCAGGTAGAGCGCGTAATCGGTGCCGGGGTGATTGGGATAAAGCTGCTGGAAGCGGTCGATGGCGGCGAGCGCCTGCTCGTTTTCGCCGTCTTTCCAGTTGACGTAGGCCAGTTCAAGCAGCGCCTGCTGCGCGTAGACGCCGAACGGGTAGCGGCTTTCGATGGCGGTCAGGCGCTCGCGCGCTTCCTTCCAGCCGCCCGACGCCATTTCGGCCTTGGCGTCCGCGTAGAGTTGTTCTGCGCTCCAGTTGGTGGTCTTGTCGTATTTGCTGTCCGCCCCGCTGCAACCGGCGATGACGATGACGGCAAAAAGCGCGATGACCACGCGCAAAACCGACCCGCTGCGGGATGCGGGGTTCGAGGGAGCTGCAGGGTGGTGAATCACGAGAATCGTATCCTTGGTGTTAGCATGGCAGGCTGATTATATGATTTGTCTCCATGTCTGATACAGCCGCCCGCGCAGATCTTGTTTCCGACGATAGCGCCGACGAAAATCTCGACGAATCCGGCCGCGGGGAGCCGCAACTTGTAACCGTGCCGTCCGCCACGCGCGCCGACCGGCTCGACAAGATTCTGGCCGGCCTCCTGCCCGACCATTCCCGCAACCGCCTGCAAGGCTGGATCGAATCCGGCAACGTCCTGGTCAACGGGGCGCCAGGCAAGATCCGCCAGACGGTCGGCCCCGGCGACGAACTCACCATCTGGGCCCAACCCGCGCCCGACGCGCTGGCCTTCACGCCCGAACCCGTCGAGTTCGGCGTGGTCGCCGAAAGCCCCGACTGGATTGTCGTCAACAAGCCGGCGGGCCTGGTCACCCACCCCGGGGCCGGCAACTGGAGCGGCACGCTGCTCAACGGCCTGCTGCATCGCTACCCGGAGCTTGCGCAGGTTGCCCGCGCGGGCATCGTGCACCGCCTGGACAAGGACACCTCCGGCCTGATGGTCGTGGCCCGCAACGACATCGCCCAGACCCATCTCGTGCGCCAGCTTCAAGCGCGCAGCATGGGCCGCGAATACGTGGCCCTGGCGCACGGCTGGGTTGCCGCTGCGGGCAAGGTCGACCGCGCCATCGGCCGCGATCCGCGTGTGCCGGTGCGCATGAGCGTCGAACGGCCCGTCGCGCCCAAGCCGGCCATCACCAATTACGCGCCGGCCCGGCGCGGCTCGGTGGAACCCGGCGGCCGTGTCACCGAAGTGGTATGCCGCCTGGAGACGGGCCGAACCCACCAGATCCGAGTGCACATGGCCAGCCTGGGGCATCCGCTGCTGGCCGACACGATCTACGGCGGCAAGAACATTGCCGGGGCAGAGCGACAGATGCTGCACGCCCGCGCACTCCATTTCGACGATCCCGGCGGCAAGGGCGACGTCCACTTCGACGCGCTGGTGCCTGCCGACATGGCGCAGGTCCAGGAGAGCATTGCATGGAACGCCTGATTGCAGACCTGCCCGTCGTGACGGGACCCGACTGGAGTGGCGTCAGCTACTTCTGCACGACCCGCGCCGGTGGCGTCGGCGTGGCGCCCCATGGCACCCTCAATCTTGGCCTGCGGGCCGAAGACAACCCGGAGGCCGTGGCCGAGAATCGCCGCCGCGTGCGCGCGGCAGTTCCGGCCGACCCGCTGTGGCTGCGTCAGGTGCATGGCAGCGAGGTCGTGGATGCGGACGCGATCGACGTGCCGGCCGAGCCTGCCGTGGACGCCAGCGTCACCGCGCAGCCCGGGCGCGTCCTGGCCATCATGGTGGCCGATTGCCTGCCGGTGCTCATCACCGACACGGAAGGCAAGGTGCTGGGCGCGGCGCATGCCGGCTGGCGCGGCCTGGCGGGCGGGGTCCTGGAACATACGCTGGACGCCATGCGCGCCAAGGCGCCGCAGGCGGCCGGTTGGCGCGCCTGGGTCGGGCCCGGCATCGGCCCGCAGCATTTCGAAGTGGGGCAGGACGTGCTGGACGCCTTCACCGCGGACGACCCGGCCACGGCGCGCTTTTTCGCGCCACGTGCCGGCGCGGCGGGCAAGTGGCTGGCCGACCTCGCCGGATTGGCGGATTTCCGGCTGCGGCGCGCCGGGGTACAAGAGGTGTCCCTCAGCGGCGAATGCACGGTGACGCGCAAGGACCGGTACTTTTCCTACCGCCGCGACGGGGTGACGGGACGCATGGCAATGCTGGCCTGGTTGCATCCGGTTTGACGCCGCGCAAAGGCCGGGCCCGGGCTTGCGTTTTACCGTAGTAAGCCTCCTTGTATACCCGCATTGACAGTCCTGGACCCGGAATGCAACATCAATCGCGAAGTCTCGATAACAAGGTGTCGAAGTGAATGCCAATCTCTCCGCAGGTCCCATTCCGGTGAGCGTGGCACCGGAAGTCCTGGCTGACATCCAGGCAGAGTTCGCGCGCGAATGGCAACGCCTTTGCGACGATGCCCAGCGCGGCACGCTGGCGCCGCCGTCCGATCGCCGGTTCTCGGGCGATGCCTGGGCGGCGAACGCGTCGCATCTGTTGCTGGCGCATACCTATCTGCTGTCCGCCCGCGCCATGCAGCGCATGGTCGATGCCGCGCAGGTCAGCGAGCCCATGCGCGACCGCCTTCGATTCTCCATCATGCAGTGGGTCGACGCGCTGTCGCCCAGCAACTTCCTGGCATTGAATCCCGACGCGCAGCAATCCATCGTCGAAAGCGCGGGACGCGCGTTGAACGAAGGTCTTGCGAACCTGCTGGGCGACGTCCAGAAAGGCCGCATCACACAGACCGACGAGTCCCAATTCGAGATCGGCCGCAACGTGGCCACGACCCCCGGCGACGTGGTGTTCGAGAACAAGCTGTTCCAGCTCATCCAGTACGCGCCGTCGACCGGCACCGTGCACGAACGGCCACTGGTCATCGTGCCGCCGAACATCAACAAGTTCTACATCCTGGATCTGCAGCCCGAGAACTCGTTCGTGCGTCACGCGGTCGGGGAGGGCTACACGGTCTTCCTGATTTCCTGGCGCAATCCGGTGGCGGCCGATACCGACGGCGTGGACCGCGCCACCTGGTCCGACTACCTTGACGACGCGGTGCTGCAGGCGCTGCGCGTGGCCAGCGACATCACGAAGCAGCCGCAGGTCAATGCGCTGGGCTTCTGCGTGGGCGGCACGATGCTGGGTGCGGCGCTGGCGCTGGCCGAAGCGCGCGGCGAGCATCCCGTGGCTGCGCTGACGCTGCTCACCTCGATGCTCGATTTTCACGACACCGGCGTCCTGAACGTCTTTGTCGACGAAACCCACGCGCTCATGCGCGACCATCAACTGGGCAACGGCGGCCTGATGGCGGGCCGCGACCTCGCCACCACCTTCTCGTTCCTGCGCCCCAATGAGCTGGTCTGGAACTACGTGGTCGGCAATTACCTGAAGGGTCAGAAGCCCCCGGCCTTCGATCTGCTGTTCTGGAACGGCGACAGCACGAACCTGCCGGGGCCTTTCTTTTCCTGGTATTTCCGCAATACCTACCTTGAGAACAACCTCAAGGTGCCGGGCCGCGCGCAGGCCGCTGGCCTGCCGCTGGACCTGACGCGGTTGCGCATGCCGGTCTATATCTTCGGTTCGCGCGAAGACCACATCGTGCCGTGGGTTTCGGCTTATGCATCCACGCAGGTCCTGCGCGGACCGCAGCGTTTCGTGCTGGGCGCATCCGGCCACATCGCGGGCGTGGTGAATCCGCCCGCCAAGAAGCGCCGCAGCTACTGGGTGGCCGATGCGCTGGAACAGGAAAGCCAACCGCTTCCCGGCGACCCCAACACGTGGTTTTCGCAGGCCGTGGAGCAACCCGGAAGCTGGTGGCCGGACTGGTCGGGCTGGCTGGCCGAGCATTCCGGCAAACAGGTCAAAGCAAGGACAAAGGCAGGCAATGCCAAGTACCGGCCGATCGAGCCGGCCCCTGGCAGATATGTAAAGGTCCGGGCGGCCTGATACCGCGTATCGCGGTCCGATCCCCCGGGCAGGAAGATGTTTAATCAACGAGGCGTCCGTCGCACACAGGAGGAAGTCCAATGAGCGGAAAACTGGCTTACGTAACAGGCGGGATGGGCGGGATCGGCACCTCTATTTGCCAGCGCTTGGCCAAGGATGGCTTTCGCGTCGTGGCAGGTTGCGGCCCCAGCCGCAATTACCAGCAATGGCTGGATGAGCAAGCCGCGCAGGGTTTCACGTTCTACGCGTCGGTGGGCAACGTGTCCGATTGGGACTCCACCGTAGCCGCCTTCGAAAGGGTCACGGCTGACCTCGGGCCGGTGGACGTGCTGGTCAACAATGCGGGCATCACCCGCGACGGGCTGTTCCGCAAGATGACGGCCGACGATTGGCGCGCGGTCATCGACACGAACCTGAACAGCCTGTTCAACGTGACCAAGCAGGTCATCGACGGCATGGTCGAGCGCCAGTGGGGGCGCATCATCAACATCAGTTCGGTCAATGGTCAGAAGGGTCAGTTCGGCCAGACCAACTACTCCACGGCAAAGGCCGGCATCCACGGTTTCACGATGGCGCTGGCTCAGGAAGTGGCCAGCAAGGGCGTGACCGTCAACACGATCTCGCCGGGATACATCGGCACCGACATGGTCCGCGCCATCCGGCCGGACGTGCTGGAAAAAATCGTCGCCACGATTCCGGTGCGCCGCCTTGGCACGCCCGAGGAAATCGCGTCCATGACGTCGTGGCTGGCCTCGGATGAATCCGGCTTTTCGACCGGCGCGGACTTCTCGCTGAACGGCGGCCTGCACATGGGTTGACGTGACATGGGCCGCCCCGCGGCGGCCCACTGGCGCTGTACGGCTTCGGGCAGAGGGCCGTACGGCATTACACTCACATTATTCGAAGCCTAAAGAGATCGCCCGATCCGGGGACAACCATGACGCAAGCACAAACCGGCGCCAGCCTGCGCCTGATTAAAAAATACCCCAACCGTCGCTTATACGACACCCGGACCAGCACCTACATCACCCTGGCAGATGTCAAGCAACTGGTCCTGGCGAACGAGGAATTCCAGGTTGTCGATGCCAAGAGCAGCGAAGACCTGACGCGCAGCATCCTCCTGCAGATCATTCTTGAAGAGGAGAGCGGCGGCATGCCCATGTTCTCCTCGAACATGCTGTCGCAGATCATCCGTTTCTACGGCCACGCCATGCAAGGCATCATGGGCTCGTACCTGGAAAAGAACATCCAGGCCTTCATGGAGATCCAGCAGCGCATGGCCGAGCAGTCCAAGGGCCTGTACGGCAGCCAGTTCGGGCCGGAAGCCTGGACGCAATTCATGAACGTGCAGACGCCGATGCTGCAGAACATGATGAACAACTACATCGACCAGAGCAAAAACCTGTTCGTGCAGATGCAGGACCAGATGCAGGATCAGACGCGCGCGATGTTCTCGACCTTCCCGTTCACGCCGGGCAGCACCCCGGGCGCGGGCCGCAAGTAACCACCGCCGGACGCAGGGCCTGACCGGTCCGCGTCAATGCAAAAAAGCCGTCTTGGCGCATGCCAAGGCGGCTTTTTGCTGATTGAGCCAACGCAATGATCCGACACTTTTAGTGCGGCCAGGTTCAGGGTTGTGTCAGCAAAATCCACTAAATTAATGAAAACGGTTCTTGTTTGTGTTTTGAGAGCCGCTATTTTCATTTGTGTCTCAAGGATTATGCACATGATCAAGAAAGCCTTGGCGCTGGCCATTGTCGCGTTGAGCGTGTCCGCCGCCCATGCGGCCGAATACCCCATCGGCAAGCCTGTCGAAAAGGGCGGCATGGAAATCGGCGCGGTGTATCTGCAGCCGATCGAAATGGACCCGCCCGGCATGATGCGTCCGGCCAAGGATTCCGACGTGCACCTGGAGGCCGACATCCACGCCACGGCCGGCAACAAGACTGGTTTTCCTGAAGGCGAGTGGGTGCCGTATCTGGTCGTGAATTACGAGATCCAGAAGGTCGGCAGCCAGAACGTGCAGAAGGGCACGTTCATGCCCATGGTCGCCAACGATGGCCCGCACTATGGCGAAAACGTGAAGCTCGAGGGCCCGGGCAAATACAAACTCAAGTACACCATCCTGCCGCCGACGGCGAACAAGATGAGCCACTTCGGCCGTCACGTCGACAAGGAAACGGGTGTGGGCGAATGGTTCGAGCCGTTCGACCTGGAATATGAATTCGTCTACGCCGGCACCGGCAAGAAGGGCGGTTACTGATCGTGCGCCGCCTGCTTCGCGTACTTGCCGCAATGCTCATCGGCCTGTCCGGCGTAGCCGGCATGGCGCCTGCGCAGGCGGACGAACTGCCCACGTTCACCTTGCGGTTCAAGCCGGACGGCACGTTTGAGCCGGCCACGCTGGAAGTGCCCGCGGGCCGTTTCAAGATTGAACTCATCAACGAGAGCAACGAGCCGGTGGAATTCGAAAGCATTCCGCTGCGCAAGGAAAAAGTCCTGGGACCGGGGGTGAAGTCCTTCGTGGTCATCACCATTTCGCGTCCCGGCGAGTATCCCTTTTTTGACGACTTTCACCAGAGCGTGAAAGGCACCTTGGTCGTCAAGCCCAAGGAATAACGCGGCACCAAAGCATGGAACAGGTACTTTTCATCGTCTGGCGCGAAAGCGTCGAAGCCCTGCTCGTGGTGGGCATTCTGTATACGTGGTTGCGCGCCACGCCGGAAGGCAAGCGCGGGCTGCCGTACCTGTGGGGCGGCGTGGCGGCGGGCCTGGCGTTGGCCGTGGCGCTGGCGCTGGTGCTGCTGGGCGTGTCGTCCTGGCTCAGCGATGAAGGCCAGGAATGGTTCCAGGCCATCATGTCGCTGGCCGCTTGCGCGCTGGTCGTGCAGATGGTCGTGTGGATGAAGAAGCACGGCCGCACGCTCAAGGGCGAACTCGAAAGCGGGGCGCGCGCCTCCGTGGCAAGCGACAACTGGTGGGGCCTGCTTGTGCTGGTCGCCATCGCCGTCGCCCGCGAAGGCAGCGAGACCGTCGTGTTCCTGTACGGCACGGTGTCGGCGGGCGAGGGCGGCAGCGACATGCTGATGCTGGCCGTCGCTGGCGTGGCCGGTTTCGCGGTGGCGCTGCTGACGTTCTGGCTGCTGCAACTGGGCGGCAAGCTCATCACGTGGCGCCGCTTCTTCTTCGTGACCGAAATCCTGTTGCTGCTCCTGGCCGGCTCGTTGCTGGTGGGCGGCCTGGACCACCTGATTTCGCTGGATGTCCTGCCGACCATCGTGGACCCGGTCTGGGACAGCTCCTGGCTGTTGAGCGACAGCACGGGCATTGGCAAGGTGCTGGCCGACTTCGCGGGATACCGCGCATTGCCTGCGTTGTCCTCGCTGCTGTTGTGGGTGGCTTACTGGATCATCGTCTGGGCGCTGCTGCGCTGGGCGGGCGGACGGCCCGCGCCCGTGGCCGCTGCCCGCGGAGCATCCTGATTCCGGTGTTTTCTCCGGACTGATTTTCTTAAGGTTTGACCATGGCTGCTGCACTCGGGAGGGCAACCTCCCGCATCGCCGACTTCCTCCGTGACCATGCCCCGCTGTTGCGCAAGCTGCAGTGGGGCATTGTCGCGTTGTACGCGTTTCTTCTCATCGTGCCGGCGTTGCTGCCGCTGCCCGACAACGCGGCCTCGGTGTTCAACAACCTGACCGTCGTGGCGCAGTTTGCGTTCTGGGGCGTGTGGTGGCCGTTCGTCCTGATCTCGATGCCAATCCTGGGGCGCGCATGGTGCGGCTGGCTGTGTCCCGAAGGGATGCTGACCGAATGGGCCAGCGAGCGCGGACAGGGCCGGGCCATCCCGAAGTGGATGCGCTGGGGCGGCTGGCCGTTCGTGGCCTTCGCGCTGACGACCATCTACGGTCAGCTGGTCAGTGTCTATCAGTACCCCTTGGCGGTGCTGGCCGTCCTGGGCGGGTCCACCGTGGCAGCCATGATCGTCGGCTGGCGCTACGGGCGCAGCAAGCGGGTGTGGTGCAAGTATCTGTGCCCGGTCAATGGCGTGTTCAACCTGCTGGCCAAGCTGGCGCCCTGGCACTTCAAGGTCGACGAGGAAAAGTGGCGCCATCCCGTCATCCGCATCGAGCCCATCAACTGTGCGCCGCTGGTGCCGCTGCGCCACATGAAGGGCGCGGGCGATTGCCACGTCTGTGGACGGTGCAGTGGCTATCGCGGCGCCATTGCACTGACACCCCGCTCGCCTGAGGAAGAGATCGTGCACGTGGCCGATGGCGATCCGTGGCAGACGGCATTGCTGTGTTTCGGCTTGATGGGCATTGCGATCGGCGCGTTTCTCTGGAGCGCCAGCCCGTGGTTCGTGACGGCCAAGCAATGGGCCGCGACCTGGCTGGTCGAGCACGACATCCTGTGGCCGCTGATGGACAACGCGCCGTGGTTCATCCTGACGCACTACCCGGACGTGAACGACAGCTTCTCGTGGCTGGACGGCGCCGGCATTCTGCTCTTTGTCGTCGGCGCCACGATATGCGTGGGCGGCGCGGCCTTCCTGTCGTTGTGGCTCGCCGACCGCATTGCGCCCGCCGCACCCGTGCCGCCGGCGCCCGTCAATTCCCATGCTGCCCATGCGCCCGTATCGCGCTGGGGGCGGGCCGGCCTGCACAAGCTGGCGCAGGCGCTGATTCCGTCGGCTGGCATTGGCGTGTTTTTGGGCCTGTCCGCCACGACGATCACGCTGCTCAAGCATGAAGGCGTGCATGCGGCATGGGCGACGCCGGTCCGGTTCACGCTGCTGACCCTGGCGGTGCTGTGGACGCTGCGTCTTTACGCGCGCCTCCTGAATGCGCGTCCGGTCGGCATGGCGCGCAAGGTTGGCGCGGGTTTTGTGCTGGCCGCGGGCCTCGTGCCGTTCTGCATGGCGTGGGTGCTGTTCTTCGCCGTTTGGTAAGCGTTTGACGGGGCCGCTGCGATACAGTGGGGGCTTATCCGGCGTCGCCGGCATTTTCCTCACTGCTATCCGCCATGGCTTCCTACGCATTTCGTCTACTCAACGTTTTCGCCGCTTCCACATTCAGCGGCAATCAGCTCTGTGTGTTTGAAGACGCGCGCGGCATGGATGATGCCACCATGCTCAATCTTGCGGCGCAATTCAATCTGTCCGAGACCACGTTCATCCTGCCTTCGGATCAGGCCGACGCGCGGGTGCGCGTCTTTACACCGGGCTTTGAAATGAAGTTCGCCGGACATCCGGCCATTGGCACCGCGCAGGTCGTGCGCGACCTGCGGCAGACCGGCGACGCGTTGACGCTGGAATTTCAGGCGGGTGTCGTGCCGCTTACTGCCATTGGCGACGCGTGGACCTTCACCGCGCCGTGTCCGGGCGGGGTGCGCACCGCCGCGCCCAAGTTGGATCCCGCCGGCATCGCCGGACTGGTGGGCCTGGGCGAAAACGACCTGCTGGCCGACCCGATCTGGGTGGATACCGGTGCGGACCAGTTGCTCGTGCCGCTTGCCAGCGTGGACGCAGTGCGCCGGGCCAAGCCGGACGCGTCGCTGCTCAGCCGCTGGCAGACCAGCAGCCTCGAACGCAAGTCGCTATATCTGTTTGCGTTTGACGAAGGCAATGTCCAGGCGGGCCGACAGGTCGTCGTGGCCCGCTACTTTTACGCCACGCCGGGCGGTGCGATCAACGAAGATCCCGGCACCGGTTCGGCTTGCGCCAATCTCGGCGGCTGGCTCCTGCATCGCAAGGCCGCGCTGCCCGCCAGCGTGCTGGTGGAGCAAGGCGACCAGACCGGCCGCCCCTGCCGCCTGCAGTTGGATGTCTCGACCGATGGCCGCATCCAGGTGGGCGGACGCGCGCTGGAAATCGGCCGCGGCGCCGTCACGCTGTAGCAGAGCGCAAATCCCAAAGCGAGCATGTAAAAGCCAAACGTGAAAGCGGCGCCTGTTTGCACAGGCGCCGTTTTCAAATCAGGCGTCGATCAGATCGATGCCTTGATTACTTGCGGTTCTTGGCCGGATCAACCTTGATGTTGTTCTTGACCTGCTTCACGCCTTCAACGCCACGGGCGACCTTGGCGGCGTGATCCGCTTCGGCAGCGGTGCCGACGGTGCCGGTCAGCGTGGCTTCGCCGTTGTTGGTTTCGACGGCGATTTCCAGGGCGCTCAGCTGCTTGTCGGCGACAAAGGCGGCCTTGACCTTGGTGGTCACGGTGGCGTCGGACGCGTATTCACCCACGGACTGTTTCGGCTTGCCGTCATCGGCGGCAAAAGCCATGGAAGTGAAGACAGCGCCAGTACCCAGTGCGGCGGCGGCGATCAGCTTGCGAATTTCCATAGTAATGCTCCTTTTTATTGGTGTTCAGCGCGTTCGTGACGCTATGACGATCTACTAAAGCTCAGATGCGGGTTCTATTTCTTGCGGAAGGCGCCGCCCAGAATGGACAGGAGAGCCAGGACCAGAAAGACGAAGAACAGGATCTTGGCAATCCCCGCGGCGCCGGCGGCGATGCCGCCGAACCCCAGGACAGCCGCGATGATCGCGATAACGAAGAAAACTACGGCGTAATGCAACATGTCAGCTTCTCCTGGTGGTTATGGGAATCAGGGATTGCGGTCGAAGAAGTCGCGGACTTCCTTTTGCGCCTCATCCTTGGTCTTGCCGTAGCGTTCCTGGATCAGACCAGCCAGACGCTCGGCGTTGCCTTCGGTGCGGGTCAGTTCGTCGTCGGTGAGTTCACCCCAAGCCGCCTTGGCCTTGCCCGTCAGTTGCTTCCACTTTCCGGCGATGATGTCGTTGTTCATGGTGACCTCTCTCTGGTTTCGTGCGGCGGCAGGTTCATGGCCTATGAAGCTGCCGGAACGCGGTGTGTTGGGAACTGATCAGCTAGGTTCTAAGCTACGAGTCGCCCCCTGGGGCTGTCAAACCACGCTGTGGAGAAATGTAACTGCGCCGCCTCTGAAAATGCCCCGGGTTTGAGACGAGAAAACGCGTTCCGGGCGCACGAAGGCCGAGTTACATTTGAGCAACCATTTGACCCCTTTTGTGCGTGGCTAGTAACCGATCCGCTCTCGAAACCCACTGCTGGCGCGGCTGGCCGGGCAGGGCGCATGCCGGTATAGTCCACACGGAACCGGCTGGCGGTTCGCCACGTAAAGGGAGAAAAGCTCGCATGACGAAACGACTTTGCAGCGCCATCTTGCTGGCGCTTGGCGCCATGGCGGCCGTGGGGTGCACGCACGTGACGGACCGGTATCAGGCCTCGGCGCCCATCGCATCCCCGCGCGGCTGATGGCATCGTAAGACGAAAAAAAACGGGGCGCCTGAGCGCCCCGTCCGCATTTGCGCCGAGCCGTTCAGGGCTGGGCGATGCGCTTGGCGATGTGGTCCAGCGCTTCTTCCACCTGATCGACCAGGATCAGGCACAGATCGCCCGAATTCAGGCGCGCCAGCGCCGTGTCGATCGCCACGAACTCACCATGGATCTCGTCGATCTGCGTGGTGCGGCTGGCGCCCACCAGACCCTGCTGCAGCAGGGCCAGCACTTCGCCGTCCGCGCGGCCGCGTTGGCACTGGTCCTGGTAAAGCAGCACGTCGTCGAAGGCGGCGCCCAGTATCTCGGTCTGCATGCGGATGTCTTCGTCGCGGCGGTCGCCCGCGCCACTGATGACGACCGAGCGGCGCTTGGCCGGCATGGCGTCCACGGCACGCACCAGCGCCTGGATGGCGTCGGGGTTGTGGCCATAGTCGGCGATCACCGTGGCGCCGCGGTAGTCGAACACGTTGAAGCGGCCCGGAGCCGTCTGCGCGTCGTTGACGAACGTGGCCAGGCCACGGCGCACGACATCCCAGCCCAGGTCCAGCGCCCACGCCGCCGCAATGGAAGCCATCGCGTTCTCGACCTGGAAGGTGATCGTGCCGTTGCGCGTGAGCGGGATCTCGGCCAGCGGGAAACGCACCTCGTCGGCGCCTTGCGCCGCCACGATGGCATCGCCATCGCGGTAGACCGAACGCAGGCCCTGCGCGCGATGCGTGGCCAGCACGGGATGGTTGCGGTCTTCGGCAAAGTAGGTGATCGAGCCCGGGCAGCTTGCGGCCATCTCGGCCACGATGGGATCGGCCGCGTTCAGCACTGCCATGCCCGACGGATGCACGTGCTGCACGATGACGCGCTTGACCACGGCCAGGTCCTCGACCGTGCTGATGTAGCCGAGCCCCAGGTGGTCGCCCATGCCGATGTTGGTGACGATGGCGACGTTGCAGCGGTCGAACGCCAGGCCTTCGCGCAGGATGCCGCCGCGCGCGGTTTCAAACACCGCGGCGTCCACGTCCGGGTGCATCAGCACGCTGCGCGCGCTGCGCGGACCGCTGCAGTCGCCGGTGTCGATGCGCAGGTTGTCGACGTACACGCCGTCGGAGTTCGTCATGCCCACGCGGTTGCCGGCCGCGCCCAGCAGGTGCGCGGTCAGGCGGACCGTGGTGGTCTTGCCGTTGGTGCCCGCGACGGCCACGACTGGAATGCGGCCGTCGTCGCCGTCCGCGAACATGTTGGCGATGATGGCTTCGCCCACCGCGCGGCCCTTGCCGAACGAGGGGTTCAGGTGCATGCGCAGGCCAGGCGCGGCGTTGACTTCCACGACGCCACCGTGCTGCTCTTCAAGCGGGTATTGCACCGTTTCGGCCACCACGTCCACGCCGCAGATGTCCAGGCCGATCATGCGGGCCGCGGACACCGCGCGCGCCGCCATTTCAGGGTGGACCTCGTCGGTCACGTCGGTGGCCGAGCCCCCGGTGCTCAGGTTGGCGTTGTTGCGCAGGAAGATCAGCGTGCCGGAGGGCGGTACGGAATCGGCGTCAAAGCCTTGTTTTTTCAGCGTCGCCAGGGCGATGTCGTCGAAACGGATCTTGGTCAGCGAGGTGGCATGGCCGTCGCCGCGCAACGGGTCGGCGTTGACCTGGTCCACCAGTTGGCGGATGGTCTGCTGCCCGTCGCCCGTGACTTGCGGCGGATCGCGGCGCGACGCCGCGACCAGCGCGCCGCCCACCACCAGCAGGCGGAAATCGTGGCCCGGAATGTAGCGTTCGACGATGACCTCGGAGCTGATCTCCTCGGCCACTTCAAAGGCCTGGATCACGCGCTCGCGGGTTTCGATGTTGACCGCGACGCCACGGCCCTGGCTGCCGTCGCGCGGCTTGACCACGACCGGGCCGCCCAGTTCCTGCGCCGCTTCCCAGGCCTCTTCGGCGGTGGTCACGGAACGGCCCATCGGCACCGGCACGCCCGCGGCGTCCAGCAGCATCTTGGTCAGGTCTTTGTCCTGCGCGATGGATTCGGAGATGGCGCTGGTCAGGTCGGTTTCGGCGGCCTGGATGCGGCGCTGCTTGCTGCCCCAGCCAAACTGGACCATGCTGCCTTGCGTGAGGCGGCGGTAGGGGATGTTGCGCGCGGTAGCGGCGTTCACGATGGAGCCGGTGCTGGGCCCCAGGCGCACGTCTTCGTCCAGCTCGCGCAGACGCTTCAGGGCGTCGGCAATGTCGAACGGCGTGTCATCGAGCGCGGCGCGCACGAGGTCCTGCGCCAGTTCCATCGCCAGCTTGCCGACTTCTTCTTCGCTGTACTCGACCACGACCTGGAACACGCCCGGTTCGATGGTGGAGGCGGTGCGGCCGAACGTGACGGGGCAGCCGGCGTGCGCCTGCATCGTCAGCGCGACGATCTGCAGCACGTGGGCGATGGACACCGCGCCCTGGTGACCTTCGGGGCGCAGCAGGCCGGTTTGCGGCAGCCGCGCGCGCAGGCGGGCTTCGAACTCGGGCAGGTTGTCGATGGAGCATTCGGCATCGCCGCAGGACACGATGGCCTCGATGGCGGTGTTCTTGCTCCACAGATTGGGGCCGCGCAATGCTCGGATTCGGGAGACTTCCATGGCAGGGTTTCCTGTCGTCTGACGCGCGTCCGCCGGGGGCGGCCGCGCGCCTAATAAGGTCAGTTTTGTTGGATCCAGCGGCGGACCAGATCGATGGTCGGTCCGGAGAACGCCTCGTCGGACTGCAGCAGGGCGAAGTCGCCGGCGCCGATGCCGTCCAGCACGCTGGCAATGGCCTTGCCGTGGTCGGGCTCGTCCTGGATGTCCTTGACGCGGCTGCCTTGCGCCAGGCCCTGGCGGAGCAGCGCGCGCGCTTCGCCGTCGGGGCGCTTGCTGCGCACGGTCGCGTCGTCATACAGAACCACGCGGTCGAAGGCGTCGCCAAGGAGCTTGCCCTGTTCGATCAGGTCCGCGTCGCGGCGGTCTGCGCCGGCCGAGTAGACGGCAGCGCGCCGGGCGGACGGGAACTGGTCGATGGCCGTGAGCAGCGGACGCAGCCCCGAGGCGTTGTGCACGTCGTCCACCACGACCGTGGCGCCATTGCGCTCGAACAGCGTGAACTGCCACGGCGCGTCGGCCTGGTCGATGTCGAAGGTCTCGATGCCGGCGCGGATCAGTTCCACCGGAATATCCAGCGCCCACGCCGAACCCACGGCTGCCAGCACGTTTTCAACCTGGAAGGCCACGCGGCCGCCATGTGTCAGCGGGATGGCGGCGACGTCGGCCAGGCGTTCTTCCTGGCTGCCCTGCGCCAGCACGATGCTGCCGTCGCGCACGAACACGGCGCGTCCGTCCTGGGCGAGGTGCTGGACGATGGCGGGCAGGGCGGGATCGATGCCGAAGAAGATCACGCCGCCGTCGCAGAGCTCGGCCATTTCGACCACGCGCGGATCGCGCGCGTTCAGCACGGCCACGCCATCGGGCAGGACCACGTCCACCTGCGTGCGGAACACATTGAACAGGCGTTCCGTTTCGTTGATGTCGAAGTCGCCGAGATGATCGCCGTCGTCGATGTTGGTGACCACGCCGACCTGGCAGCGGTCGTAGGCCAGGCCCTGGCCAAGGATCACGCCGCTGTCGTTCTCGATGACGGCGGCGTCCACGTTGCGGTTCATGAGCAGGCGCGTGCCCGACGCGAAGTCGGCGCGGTCGCCCTTTTGAACGAGGCGGCGGTCCAGGTAAAGGCCTTCGCTGCACGCGAGGCCGGTGCGCTTGCCGGACAGGTGCAAGAGGCGCGCGACGAGACGGGCGACGACGGTCTTGCCGTTGGTGCCGGTCACGCCGACGATGGGAATTCGGCCCGCGTCGCCCTCGGGGAAGAGGTGGTCGACGATCGCGCGGCCCACGGGACGCGGCGTGCCATCGGCCGGCTTCAGGTGCATCAGCAGGCCCGGTCCGGCGTTGACTTCGACGATGGCGCCGCGCTGTTCATCCAGCGGGCGCGTGATGTCTTCGGCCACGAGGTCCACGCCGGCGATGTCCAGGCCGACGATGCGTGCGGCCAGCGTCACGGTGGCGGCCACGCTGGGGTGGACGCGGTCGGTCACGTCGAACGCGACGTTGCCGCTGCGCTGCACCAGCACGCGCTGGCCTTCGGGCGGCACGCTGTCTTCCGACAGGCCCTGGCGCGCGATCTCCAGCCGGGCGGCGGAATCCAGGCGCACGGGATTGAGCGGATGGTTCTCGGTCCGGCCGCGGCGCGGGTCGGTATTGATCTGGCTGTCGATGAGTTCGGTGATGGTCGACTTGCCGTCGCCCGTCACCCACGCCGGTTCGCCAGCGGCCGCCGCGACCATGCGGTTGCCCACCACCAGCAGGCGGTGTTCGTTGCCCAGCACGAAGCGTTCGACGATGACGCCGCTACCTTCGTCCACGGCGACGCGGTAGGCCGAGACCACTTCCTCGCGCGTCGTCAGATTGGTGAAGACGCCGCGGCCATGGTTGCCGTCGTAGGGCTTGACCACCACGGGCAGGCCTATGTCCTCGGCGGCGTCCCACGCGTCTTCCTCGCTTTCAACGAGGCGCCCTTCGGGCACCGGCACGCCGCAGGTCGACAGCAGTTCCTTGGTCAGGTCCTTGTCGCGCGAAATGCCTTCGGCGATGGCGCTGGTGCGATCGGTTTCGGCCGTCCAGATGCGGCGCTGCGCCGAGCCGTAGCCGAATTGGACGAGGTTGCCCTCAAAAAGACGGATATACGGAATATCGCGATCATCGGCCGCATCGACGATGCAGGCCGTGCTGGGGCCGAGGCAGTGGCGGTCGACCAGGCTGCGCAGCTTGGCCACGGTGGCGGGCACGTCGAACGGCCGGTCCTCGATGGCGGCCATGACGAGGTCGCGCGCTTCGTTCAATGCAGTGCGGGTGACCTGTTCCTGCCAGGCGCGCACGACGACCTTGTAGACGCCGCGCTTGGAGGTTTCGCGGGCCTTGCCGAAGCCGCCGCGCAAGCCGGCCAGGTTCTGCAATTCAAGGGTGACGTGTTCAAGAATGTGGCCGGGCCACGTGCCTTCTTTAAGGCGGGCAAGAAAACCGCCCCGCACGCCGGGGCTGCATCGATGTTCGATCAGCGTCGGCAGCCATTCCGTCAGGCGCTCATAAAATCCGGGAATCGTGTTGGAGGGGTAATCCTCCAGTTCACCGATATCCACCCATGCTTCAAGGACCGGACGATACGTCCAAATGTTCGGGCCGCGCAAAGCCACGACATCGATAAATTCAATGTCTTTCTTTTTCATGTTTTAATTCGCTCGAGAAGCAGGTTGGCACGCGCGGACGCCCCTATGCAAGACCGCGATTTTATTGGGGTTGCGCCTTAAGAATAATGCCAACGAGTGGGGGATCCCAGATGTTCCTAATTAGAAAAATCGGCTGATACTATACGACGCCTTCATGGCGTGAACTCGTTGTGTTGTAAGGAAGGGACACGTTTGCCGCCGATGGCGTCAAACCGGTTGCCGCCTAGTAGGGCAGAGTCCTGGCCCGGTATGCGTTCCAATGAAAAAACCACACCTGCTTTCCGGCCTTGCCGACGCATTTCCTGCCCGCTGGCGGGATGAAATCCGCACCGAAGTGGCGGATGACGAAACCCTTCTGGCCTGGGTCGAAATAGACCTCGATCAGCGTTTGAAATTCCAGCCGGGTCTGGTCGCCGTGACTGATAAACGGCTGATCGCCCGCCTTCCCGACGATTCCGGTTGGGAATCCTGGCCATATGGCCCTCAATTGAAGCTATCCCTCAGCGATCATGCCGGCGCCGCCGTGCTGGAGCTGCACGACGACACCGGCCGTCTGGGCGTCTGGCGATTCACGCTGGCTTGCAATCCCGCGGCGCTGCGGCTGTTGGCCCAGTTTGAAACGCAGCAGTCGATTCGTCTGTCGGGCAAGCCGGCCGAAGCGCTGGAAGAACGCACCTGCACGATCTGTAATAACGTCATTCCCGCGGGCGAGGAAGAATGCCCGACGTGCAATCAGGAACAGGCCGCGCCGTCGACCACCTGGGCGCTCTTGCGGCTGTGGCGTTTTGCGCGGCCTTACCGCGGTCCGTTGTTTGCCGGGTTTCTGCTGACGCTGCTCGGCACCGCGGCCACGCTGGTGCCGCCGTACCTGACGATGCCGCTGATGGACGACGTGCTGATTCCGTTCCAGAACGGTGCGCCCATTGATTACAGCCTCGTGCGGCTTTATCTGGGTGGCCTGTTGGGATCGGCCATTCTGGCGTGGGGGCTGGGTTGGGCGCGCACGTATATTCTGGCGTGGGTCAGCGAACGCATCGGCGCGGATCTGCGCACCACCACTTACGCGCACCTGCAGCAACTGTCGCTTGAGTATTTCGGCGGCAAGCGCACCGGCGATCTGATTTCGCGCATTGGTAGCGAAACCGACCGCATCTGCGTATTCCTGTCGCTGCACCTGCTGGACTTCGCCACCGACATTCTCATGATCGCCATGACGGCGGTCATTCTGATCAGCATCAATCCGTGGCTTGCGCTGGTCACGCTGGTGCCGCTGCCGTTCATCATCTGGATGATCCACGCGGTGCGCGACCGCTTGCGGCACGGCTTCGAAAAGGTCGACCGCATCTGGTCCGAGATCACGAACGTGCTGGCCGACACCATTCCCGGCATCCGCGTGGTCAAGGCATTTGCGCAAGAAAAGCGCGAGGTCGCGCGTTTCCGCGAAGCGAACAACCGCAACCTGGAAGTGAACGATCGCGTCAACACGACGTGGTCGCTGTTCTCGCCGACGGTCACGCTGCTGACCGAAGTTGGCCTGTTGGTGGTGTGGATCTTCGGCATCTGGCAGGTGTCGCAAAAGCAGATCACCGTGGGTGTGCTGGCTGCGTTCCTGGCGTATATCGGGCGCTTCTACATGCGCCTGGATTCCATGAGCCGCATCGTGTCGGTCACGCAGAAGGCTGCCGCTGGCGCCAAGCGTATCTTCGACATCCTGGACCACGTGTCCAGCGTGCCGGAACCCCAAAACCCCGCCAAGCTGCCGCATATCAACGGCCGCATCGAACTGCGCGACGTGGGCTTTCGCTACGGCAACCGCCAGGTCATCCGCGGGTTGAATCTGACGATCGCCCCGGGCGAAATGATCGGGCTCGTGGGCCACAGCGGTTCGGGCAAGAGCACGCTGATCAACCTGATCTGCCGTTTCTACGACGTATCCGAAGGCGCCGTGATGGTGGATGGCGCCGACATCCGTTCGGTGCGCGTGGCCGATTACCGTCGCAATATCGGGCTGGTGCTGCAGGAGCCGTTCCTGTTCTTTGGCACCATCGCCGAGAACATCGCCTACGGCCGCCCGGACGCCACGCGCGACGAGATCGTGGCCGCGGCGCGCGCCGCGCATGCGCACGAGTTCATCCTGCGCCTGCCGCACGGCTATGACTCGCTGGTGGGCGAGCGCGGCCAGGCCCTGTCCGGCGGCGAGCGCCAGCGCATCTCGATCGCGCGCGCCTTGCTGATCGACCCGCGCATCCTGATCCTGGACGAAGCCACGTCGTCGGTGGACACCACGACCGAGAAAGAGATTCAGAAAGCGCTGGACAACCTGGTTCGTGGCCGCACCACCATCGCGATTGCGCACCGCCTGAGCACGCTGCGCAAGGCCGACCGGCTGGTGGTCCTGGACCGCGGCCAGATCGTGGAGCAGGGACCGCACGAAGAACTGATGGCCCGCGAGGGCGCCTACTATCGCCTGTATCAGGCGCAGGCGCGCCAGGCGGAAGCCGACGCCCAGGCGTCGGGCAGCGAAGACATGGCCGCCGTGGCCTGACGCGGAAACGGAACTCTCGCCATGACCTTGCCGTTCTTTCAATTGCGCCGCAACGCCTTCGGACGCCTGGAGTTCCAGTCCGCCGACGGCGAATCGCATGAAGGTGTCATCCCGGTGCGCGCCTTCCCGATCAGCGAGGCCGGACGCGGACTGTCGCTGGTGACCAGCGACGGGCACGAGCTGCTGTGGATCGAACATCTGTCCGACGTCCCCGCCGAGCCGCGTGCGCTGATCGAAGAAGAACTCGCCAGCCGCGAGTTCATGCCCGAAATCCGCAAGCTGTCCAGCGTGTCCACCTACGCCACGCCCAGCGTCTGGAAGGTGGATACCGACCGCGGTCCAACGTCGTTCACGCTACGCGGCGAAGAAGACATCCGCCGCCTGTCCGCCCAGACGCTGCTTATTGCCGACAACCACGGCATCTTCTATCTGGTGCGCGACATCCAGTCGCTGGATAAGCACAGCCGCAAGCTGCTGGACCGCTTTCTCTGACGGCAAGGCGATCGTACAACGCCGGTGTCAGACACCCCGCCCCTTGAACGGCGTGTGCGATTCCAGTTCCCCCAGATAATCCGTCACCGCGGCGGTTTCCTCATCCAGGAAATTCTGGATTGCCTCGGCGAACCCCGGATGCGCCACCCAGTGCGCTGACCACGTCGGCGTGGGCAGCAGGCCGCGCGCCATCTTGTGTTCGCCCTGCGCGCCGCCCTCGAAGCGCGCAATGCCATGCGCGATGCAATAGGCGATGGACTGCATGTAGCAGGTCTCGAAGTGCAGCCCCGGTACGTATTCCGTCGCGCCCCAATACCGGCCATATAACGCGTCGCCGCCCGCCAGGTTGAGCGCCGACGCGACCGGCACGCCGTCGCGTTCGGCCAGGATCAGCACGAAGGCATCGGGCTGGTCGCGGTATGCCTGTTCGAAGAACTCGCGGCTCAGATAGGGCGGGTTGCCGTGGTCGAAGTAAGTGCGGCAATAGCAGCCGTAGAAGAATTCCAGTTCCTCCGCGCCAATCTCGGCGCCGCGTAGCCAGCGGAAGGTGAGGCCCGCGGCGGCGACCTTCTTGCGGTCCTGGCGGATCTTCTTGCGCTTGTCATGGCTCATGGTGGCCAGGAATGCGTCGAAGTCGGCGTAGCCCGCGTTGGTCCAGTGGAACTGCACGCTCTCGCGGATCATGAAGCCCGCCTCGCGCAGCGCGCGCACGTCGGCGTCGGCCGGAAACAGCACGTGCAACGACGACACGTTGACCTCTTCGGCAAACGCCACCAGGCCGCGCACCAGCGTTGCGCGGTCTTCGTCGTTGGCGGCCAGCAGCCGCGGGCCGGTGACCGGCGTGAACGGAATGGCCGACAACAGCTTGGGGTAGTAGCGCATGCCGTGCCGCTGGAAGGCGTCGGCCCACGCGTAATCGAACACGTACTCGCCGCGCGAATGCGACTTCAGGTAGAGCGGCACCGCGCCTGCCAGCACGTCGTCGCGCCACAGCGCCATGAAATGCGGCGCCCAACCCGTCTGTCGCGACGCGCAGCCCGTGTCGTGCAGGGCAAGCAGAAAGGCGTGCCGAAGAAAGGGTTGGTCTCCGGCCAGCGCGTCCCATTGCCGGGCGTCGATGCGGGACAGATCTGTTTCCAAGGTAAGGCGCAGGGGATCCATCCGCGAATGATAAAGTCTTCGGCAGTGCATGGCGTGCAAGCCATGGCAACGACAGGGATTTGAGGCGTCCACGCGGCGCCCGGGAACGACGGCAATATGGACAGCAGCAAGACTGCCCCCGGCGGGCAGGATGACGATGCGCACGGCATGCGCGAGCAGGCGCTGGCGGCGCTTGCCGCCACGGCATGGCCCGACAAGCTGGCGCGCGTGCGCGCCATCGCCGACGACGCCCGGCTGGATTGCGAGCGCGTTCTTGCGCCCGTCGCGGGACTGCCCGGCCGCCCGGCAAGGCCCGAACTGGTCGCGCCGGGCGAGGTCAGACAGCGGTCCATGGCCACGCCGGAAGGCAGGGCAGCGCTCCTGCACGCGCTGGCCCACATCGAATTCAACGCCGTGAACCTTGCGCTGGACATCATGTGGCGGTTTGCAGGCATGCCCGAGGCGTTCTACCGCGACTGGCTGCGCGTGGCGCGCGAAGAAGCGCTGCATTTCGACCTGCTGCGTCAGCGCCTGGACACGTTGGGCTATGCCTACGGCGACTTCCCCGCGCACAACGGATTGTGGGATATGGCCGAGCGCACGCAGGACGACCTGCTGGCGCGCCTGGCCCTCGTGCCGCGCACGCTGGAAGCGCGCGGCCTGGATGCGTCGCCGATGATCCGCAACAAGCTGGCGGGCGCGGGCGACGCGCAAAGCGCCGCCATCGTCGACATCATCCTGCGCGACGAGATCGGCCACGTCGCCATCGGCAACTATTGGTACAAGCAGCAGTGCGCGCAGGCGGGCAAGGAGCCGGTGGCCTGCTATGCCGAACTGGCGGCGCGCTATCAGGCGCCGCGCCTGCGCGGCCCTTTCAACCTGGAGGCGCGGCGCGCCGCCGGATTCGACGACGACGAGCTTGCCGCGCTGCAGGCCGGCTGAAGGGACGACGGGAAAATGGACATCACAGTCGACGCGCTGCTGACGGGCGCCGTGCGGCCGCTGGGCGATTCGGGGCGCGACAGCGGCATCGACAAGCACCCGGTCGCCGAGCGGCGCTGGCTCGGTCTGGAAGGACTGGACGGCGACGCGCAGGCGGACCGGCGCTTTCACGGCGGGCCGGAGAAGGCGCTGCACCACTACGCGCGCGACCACTATCCCGCCTGGCTGCAGACGCTGGGCGAACGCGCGGTGCTGCGCGCGCCCGGCGCGTTCGGCGAAAACCTTTCCACCACCGGCCTGACCGAAAGCGACGTGTGCGTGGGCGACGTCTATCGCGCGGGCACCGCGTTGATCCAGGTATCGCAGGCGCGCCAGCCGTGCTGGAAGCTGGATCACCGGTTCCAGCACAAGGGCATGGCCGCGCAGGTGCAGGCCAGCGGCATGACGGGCTGGTATTACCGCGTGCTGCAAACCGGCTGGCTGGCGCCCGGCGACTCGCTGACGCTGCAAAAGCGGCTGCATCCGCAGTGGTCGCTGGCGCGGGTGCAGGACATCCTGAACCGCCGCGTGCTGGACCCGGACGTGCTGCACGCGCTGGCCGCGCTGCCCGAGCTGTCGCCGAACTGGCGCGCGCTCTTTGAAAAGCGCGCGCGCGCCGGCGAAGTCGAAGACTGGACGCGGCGCCTGCAAGGCGATGCCGCCATCGCACCTCCCAAGGAATCCCAAGCATGAAATCCCTGTTGCGCCGCTCGCGGTCAAACACTGCTGTAAATCGCTCGTTGACCGCCGCCGCGATCACGACCGCCGCGCTGATTGTGCCGGTGCCGCCGGCGCTGGCCGCCGGCGACTTTGCCGCCTGCCTGTCGCAGTTGCGCGCGCCCGCCTTGAAGGCCGGCGTGTCGGCGGCGACGTTCGATACGCACACAGCAAACCTCTCACCCGACATGGCGGTGATCGACCTGCTGGACGCGCAGCCGGAGTTCAAGACGCCCATCTGGGACTACATGGCGGGCCTGGTGGACGACGAGCGCGTGGCAGATGGAAAGGCCGGCATGGCGCGGTGGCAGGCGGAACTGGACCGGGCGTCGCAGCGTTATGGCGTGGACCCGGCCACGATTGCCGCGGTGTGGGGCGTGGAAAGCAACTTCGGCCGCACGCTGGGCGGACGGCCGCTGCTGACGTCCTTGTCGACGCTGTCGTGCTATGGCCGGCGCCAGGCGTATTTCCGGGGCGAATTCTTCTCCACCCTTAAGATCATCCAGGACGAACACATCGCACCAGAGCGCCTGGTTGGCTCGTGGGCCGGCGCGTTTGGCCAGACGCAGTTCATGCCGTCGACCTATCTGCGGCTGGCGGTGGACTTTGACGGCGATGGCAGGCGCGATCTGGTCGACAGCGTGCCGGACGCGCTGGCGTCCACGGCGAATTTCCTGAAGCGCGCGGGCTGGAACCCGGCGTTGGCGTGGGGCTACGAGGTCAGGTTGCCCGCGAAGCTGGACACGTCCGGCGCGGGCCGCAAGAACAAGCGGCCCATGTCGTCGTGGGTGAAACAGGGCGTGACGCGCGCCGATGGACAGGCGCTGCCAGGCGGCGATACGCCGGCCGGTCTGCTGCTGCCGGCGGGCCGCAACGGTCCGGCGTTTCTGGTGACGCGCAATTTCGATGCCCTGTATTCCTACAACGCCGCCGAAAGTTATGCGCTGGCCATTGCGCATCTGTCCGACCGCCTGCGCGGCGGGGGCCCGTTGACCCAGGCCTGGCCCACGGACGATCCCGGGCTGTCGCGCGCCGAAAGGCGCGAACTGCAGCGCCTGCTGATCGCGCGGGGCTATGAGCTGGGCGAGCCCGACGGCATGATCGGCGCTCGCACGCGCCAGGCCTTGCAGGCCGCCCAGCGCGAACTCGGCCTGCCGCCAGACGGACGCGCCGGCCAGAAGGCCCTTAAGGCGCTCAGGACGTCGACGGCCACGCCGAAGGGATGAACCGAAAGCCCTATCCAAAAGCATGAGCCGCCCGCGCGATTTACAACTTTTGCAAAGTCGTCGCGGGCGGCAACAGCATTGCCGCGCACCGCGCTTTTCATCGGCCTATACTGATTTCCCGACTTTTTCAGGAGCGCGGCAATGAGTCTATTGGACACTTTGGCCTCGATGGCCGGCGGTGGTCAGCAAGGCGGTTCGGCCTCGCTGCTGCCCGCGCTGATCGAGCAACTGAACAAATATCCGGGCGGTCTGACCGGTCTGATCGCCAGCTTTCAGAAGGGCGGGCTGGGCGAAGTGGTGGCGTCCTGGGTGGGCACGGGGCAGAATCTGCCCGTCAGCCCTGACCAGCTCGGTTCCGTGCTGGATCCCGGCGTCGTGAACGAACTGGCGGCCAAGACGGGGCAGGACACCACTTCCGTGCTGGATTCGCTGTCGGCCCTGCTGCCGCAACTGGTCGACAAGGCCACGCCGGAAGGCGCGGTGCAGCCCGGCCAGCCATTCAACCCTGCCGATCTGCTGGGCTCGCTGTCCGGCATGTTCGGCAACCGCGGATAAAGGCTGGGCAGTCCCCTGATACCCCCGCAGCTCAAATCCCCCCTGCGCCGGCGCCTCTTTCAGGCGCTGGCGTTAAGCGCCCTGGCGCCACTGGCGGCATGTTCGCCGCCGTTTTCCCTGAACGCCACCTTCCTGCAGCTCTGGCGCAGCCACGCGGACCTAACGCCCGAAGACTGGCGGCTGCGGCTGCGCAGCTTCCGGCGGCTGGGCTGCCGCGAGATATTCCTGCAATGGACCGGACTGGAAGGCGGGCGGCCGGACGACTGGATGGCCCCCGGGGCGCTTCTTGCGACCCTGTTCGACGAAGCCGCGCACCAGGGCATTGGCATCCACGTGGGCCTGCCGTACGACCAGCGCTGGTGGGACGTGCTGGCCCGCGCCGACACGCCCGCGCTGGCCGCCTTTCTGGACCAGACGCGCGAACGCGGCGCCGCGTACATGCGGGAGTCCGGCTGGAATCAGCGCCGCGCGTTCCGCGGATGGTATCTGCCGTACGAACTGGAACAGTACAACTGGGCGTCCGCCGAACGGCAGGCGCTGCTGGTGCCATGGCTGGACGCGTTGTCGCGCGCGGCGCAAGAGACCAGCAGCAGGGTGCCGTGCGTCTCGACGTATCACAGCCGCCTGCCGGGCGACGGGTCATTGGCGAAGTTGTGGAGCCATGTTCTGGACCACGTGGGCATACACCCCATGATCCAGGACGGCGTCGGCGTGGCCGGGTTGGAGAACCTGCGGGCGCTGGAACCGCTGCACGACATGCTGCTGGCGCGCCACGCGTCTTTCGACCTGATCCTGGAACTGTTCGAGGAACTGCCGTCGGGCGCCACCGATGGCTCGACCTTCAAGGCGCGGTCCGCCGATTTTGAGCGGGTGCGTGAGCAGTGGGAGGTGGCGCGCGGCTACGGCGCCAAGCGCATCGTGGCCTTTGCGCTGGACCCGTGGGTCATCGACGACACGCCGGAGGCGCGCGCGCTGATGCAGGCCTGGATGGACGCCCGGATCTGAAGGTTGCTTTGGCTGCGCGGCCCTGCCGTGCGCCTCTGGAATGCGCGGCGTCAGGCGCGCCGCGTCAGTTGAAGCTGCGGCCGATGATTTCCAGCATGACCTCGTTGGTGCCGCCGAAGATGCGCAATGCGCGCGCGTCGGCCCACGCGCGGCCGATGCCGTATTCCGCCATGTAGCCATAGCCGCCATAAAGCTGCAGCAGATCGTCCAGAATGCGGCCCTGCATCTCCGTCGCATTGAGCTTGGCGATGGCCGCCGTCGTTGCATCCAGCTCGCCTTCCATCATGCGCGCCAGGCAATCGTCCAGGAAGACGCGCAGCATGGTGCTCTGCGCGCGCGCATTCGCCAGCTTGAAGCGCGTGTTCTGATAGTCGATGACGCGGCGCCCGAACACCTTGCGATCGCGCGTGTACTGCGCCGCCTGCTCCAGCATGCCTTCCTGCGACGCCGCCGCGCGCAGCGCGATCGCCAGGCGTTCGCGCGCCAGCTCGCGCGTCATGATCTCGAACGCATTGTTCAGCGGACCCAGCAGGCAGTCGGCAGGCAGGCGCACGTCGTTGAAAAACAGTTCGCAAGTGTCCTGGCTGTGCTGGCCGATCTTGTGCAGGGGCGCGCCCTTTGTGTAACCCGGCAGGTTTTCCTCGACGCAGAACAGCGACAGCCCGCGCGCACCCAGATCGGGATCGGTGCTGGCCAGTACGATGGCCAGGCCCGCGTTCACGCCGTTGGTGATGAAGGTCTTCTGACCATTGAGCACGAAGTGTTCGCCATCGCGCCGCGCGCGTGTGCGCACGGCCTTCAGGTCACTGCCCGCGTCCGGCTCGGTCAGCGCGATGGCGCCGATGGTCTCGCCGCGCGCCATGGCGGGCAGCCAGCGCTGTTTCTGCGCGTCGGTGCCGACGTTCAGCAGATACGGCGCGACCATGTCGGAGTGGATCGAAAAGCCGATGCCCAGGTAATTGGCGCGGGCCAGCTCCTCGATCACCACGGCCGAATGCCCGAAGTCGCCGCCCGCGCCATACGGATCCGGCAGCGCGCAATTGAGCAGCCCCTCGTCGCCGGCCCGCCGCCACAGCGCGCGCGGGGTCACGCCGGCGTCTTCCCATTCGGCATAGCGGGGCGCGATCTCGCTCTCGATGAAGCGCTTGACTTGGTCGCGGAAGAGTTCGTGGTCGTCCTGGAAAACGCGGCGCATGATGGCCTCCCTATTTCTTGTACGCGTCCGTGCCGCTGGTCTGGCCACGCAGCACGGGGGCCTCGGGCGTCCCGGTCAGGAACAGGCTGTAGTGGTCGCCCGGCTGCAAGGCAGGCAGCGGCAGCGCCTGCGACGCGGCCGTGCCGCAGCCGGCGGCCAGCGTCGCGCTGACCGGATTGATCGCGCGCGCGGCGGACGCGCCGGGCTCGACGTCCTTGAACAGGACCGGGCCGGACGGACTGACGGACAACTGCCCGGCGGGGCAATCCGTCGCCAGGTTGTAGAAGCGCAGCTCGGCCTTCAGCGCGTCCTGCGCGCCGGCGTTGTCGTCGATGACGCTGAACGACAGCCTGCCGCCGTCACGCCGCGGCACCAGCGTGCTGAACGTATCGGGCGCCACCTGCAGCGTGCCGGCAAGCTTGCCGTCGATGCGCACGTCGAAGGGCTGATTGCCCTTCACGATGGCGTAGGTGGTTGCCTGCCGGTCCGGTCCGATCTCCTGGACCGGCCCTTGAGCGACCTGCGCCTGCAGCGGGTTCACGTGCGGATTGACCACCCGCACGAACGAGGAACCCGCTGGCGGGCGGGCGGCATACAGTTGCGCCAGCACGCCTTCGGCGGCGGCGCTGGCGGAGCAGGCCGCCAGCGTCAGGGCGAGGGCAAGACGAAAGGTTGTGCGAGTCATGTTTGCGGCTCCGGTTTCTTGCTGAGGCGCGTTTCAAGATACAGGCGTTCGAGCTGCTTGCGGTCCGCCTTGTCCGTGCTGGTGGTGGGAAAGTGCGGGCAGGCCACCAGTTCTGACGGAATCATGTACGGCGGCAAACGCCGGCCCAGCGTGACCTTCCAGTCTGTCAGATCAGCGGGCAGCGGCTGCAAGCCGACGGCAGGGGAGTGCGTACGCTGGCCGTTTGCGGCGGGTTCGACAAAGCCGATCAGCCTGACGATAGCGCCATCGGGCCGCCGCAGCGCCACCGTGGCGCCGGCACGCACGCCAGGCAGGGCGGCGATGGCCGCGTCGATCTCCGCCAGTTCGATGCGATACCCATGCAGCTTGATCTGATCGTCGATGCGGCCGCGGAAGGTGACGAGTCCCTGCGCGTCGATCTCGCCCAGGTCGCCGCTGCGATACCCGCGCTTGCCGTGGCGCGTGAACATGCGCGTGGCGTTCAGGTCGGGGCGGTTCAGGTAGCCGCGCATGACGTGGTCGCCCGCGATGCTGATCTCGCCGTTTTCGATGAAGACCTCGGCATAGGGCTTGGCGCGGCCAATGGGAAATGGATTGGGCGCCGCCGCGCGCAACGCCGGGTCGATCTCAACCCAGGTGGTCGAGCACGTCGCTTCGGTCGGGCCGTAGGAGTTGACAATGCGCACCTGCGGAAAGCGCTGCCACAGTTCCTCGGCCAGTGCGGGCGTCAGCGATTCGGCGCCGAATACGAAGACGCGCAGATCGGGCAGGTGGGCGTGGTTGAACTCGGGGTTGAACAATTGCTGCCGCACGAACGAGGGCGTGGAGGCCCAGACGCTGATGCGGCTGCCGGCCAGATACTGCACAAAGGCATCACGCTGCGCGATGGTCTCGCGCGGGCACAGCACGCAGGTGCCGCCCAGCGTCAGCGCGCCCACCCAGTTGAACAGCGAAAAGTCGAAGCTGAACAGCATCTGGTCCATGAAGACCGGCGCCGCGCCCAGCGCGAGGCAGTCGCGGATCCATCCGGCAAAGAGGCCGACGCTTTCGCGGCCGATCTGCACGCCTTTCGGATCGCCGGTGCTGCCCGACGTGAACATGATGTAGGCCAGACTTTTTTCTTCCAGCGGCACGGCCTCACCGCCCGTGGAAACGAATTGCGCGGCCTGCGCGTCGTAGCGCAGGTCCGCGCGCACCAGTTCGCCGATGCGTGCAATGCGCTCGGGCGGGTTGATGACATCCACCGGCACGAAGGGCACGCCCAGCCGCAGGCAGCCCAGTATCGCCACCAGAAACGCCGTCTCCTTGTGGCCGGAAACAACCAGCGGCGTATCGGATCGCGCGCCCGCGTCCCGCGCTTCCTGTACCCAGGCCTCGGTGGCGGCGCGCAGCGCGCGCCACGACGTGGCCTCGCGCGCGTCCACGACCGCGATCGCGTCGGCGTCAGTCTGCGTGTCCGCGAAATCGAATGTGGTGAAGTCGAAGCGCATGGTCCTGCCCTCCCGTGGCTGCGCGTCAGGCGCCGCGGCGTTCCGCGATGAATGCCGCCAGCGTGTGGACCGATTCCAGATGCACGTCGATTTCGGTGGGCGGGATCTTGCAGCCGAATTCGCGCTCGACCGCCAGCGCCACGTCGACAGCGGCCAGCGAGTCGACCAGCCCCGATTCGATCAGCAGCGTATCGGGATCCACCTGCGTGAGGATGACGTCTTCGACGAGTTGCGCCACTTTGGCTTCGATAGCGTTGATGTCCATGTCTTGCTCCGCGACCCCGTGGGATCAGAATTGGAAATAGAGAAACCGGGCTTCCTTGTGCAGGTTCACCAGGCAGAAAGCCAGCAGCACGAGCATGACCGCCAGCCACGCGACGTTGGGACGCCAGCGCATGAACGTCTGCGGGGCCTCGCTCGGCTTGAACAGGGCGGGCGACCAGCGGCCCAGGATCTGGTGCGAATTGGGCGCGAACCACGCGATGCCCAGCAGCACGACGGCATAGATGAGCTGCATGTGGTGGCCGGCGATGACGCGCCAGGCGTCGCCAAAGGCCAGACCGGCGACGTGCGCGGACATATCCAGCGGCTCGATGCCGCGCGCTCCCGTCATGCCCTGCACCAGCAGCATCGCGTCGCCCACGCCGTGGGCGCGGAAGAACGCCTGCGCCACCAGCACCGCGACAAACGTGATCAGCACGCACAGCGCGCGCGTGGCGGCATGCGTGTTGCGCGCGGCGGCGGGCTTGCGGCCCACGACGAAGATGCGCCAGGCATGGTTCACCGACAAATACATGGCGTGCAGCAGCCCGAACACCACGAACTGAAAGCCCGCGCCGTGCCACACGCCCGCCAGCGTCATCGTGAACAGCGTGGGCAGCGCAATGCTGCCGGCAAAGCCGCCCAGCGTCTTCAGCCCGGCCGAGCCCACCGGCAGGTTGCGGTTCGTGCGCCACTTGTTCACCGCCACCGCCACCGGGTAATACAGATATGCGGTGATGTAGCGCGTCAGCGTCATGTGCCAGCGCGCCCAGAATTCGATGATGTTGCCTGCCTTGTAGGGCGAGTTGAAATTCAGCGGGAAGCGGATGCCGAACATCTTCGCCAGGCCCAGCGCCATGTCCGAATAGCCCGAGAAATCAAAGTAAAGCTGGAGCGCATAGCAAAGGCTGGCGCCCCACGATCCAAAGAACTGCAGCTCGCCCGGCGCTGCGAACCCCGCGTCGGCGTACGGCGCGATGCCATCGGCCAGCAGCACCTTCTTGGCCAGGCCGATCACGAACAGGATAGCGCCCACCGACAGGTTCTCGGCCTTGAAGCGGTAATTCTCCGGCTGCGCGAACTGCGGCATCATTTCCTTGTGATGCAGGATCGGGCCGGCGATCAGGTGCGGAAAGAACGTCACGAACAGCACGTAGCTCAGCAGGCTGCGCTCTTTCACGACGCCCGCCTTGCAGTCCAGCAGATAACCGATCTGTGTGAACGTGAAGAACGAAATGCCCAGCGGCAGGATGATGTCGTCCACGGTTGCCGCCGTCATGCCCAAGTCATTCAGGAAGTTCAGCAGCGTCACGAAATACTTGTAGTGAAACAGCAGCGCCAGATCGGCGCCCACACCCAGTCCCACGATCAGGCCCTGCAGCCGGGGGCGTGCGGCGTTGTGCAGGATCAACTGGCTGACCAGGTAGTTGAAGGCGATGGAGCCGGCCAGCAGCACGACGAACTGCGGATTCCACCAGCCATAGAACACCAGCGAGGTCAGGCACAGCCACAGCGCCGCCAGCCGCACGTTCAGCGGTCCCAGCGCGTAGTACACCGCCAGCGTCACGGGCAGGAAGATGAACAGGAACAGGTAGGAGTTGAATAGCATCTTGGTTCGCTACGGGATGCGCGCCAGCAGGGCTTGTTCGTCCGCAGTCAGCGGCAGCGACAGGGCGTTTTCCGAGAACTCCCAGATCACGAGCTTCAGGCTGGCGGGCCATTGCGCGCGCTGTCCCAGCGCCATCGTCAGCGCGCCCGAGAACTGTCCGCCGTCCACGCTCATGTTCCAGACCTCTCGGCCCAGGCCCATGCCCAGGCGCTCCCCGAACTGGCTGCGGCGGCCGTTGGAGGTGCCCGCCAGCAGCACCTCTACCGGGGGCGGCTCGTCCAGGAGGCCGCCGCTGCGCACGGGTTCGATCTTCGCCTCCGACACCTGCTCCAGATCCGGCCGCCATCCGGCCGGCGCCTGCTCCAGGCCTGCCAGCACGATCAGGTCGCCCATGCGCGGCTGGGGCGCAGAGGCCGGTTCCGTCTTGAACGCCTGCGTCCCCTTGCCGTTCAAAAGCGGCAACGCCGCTTCGGCCACGCGCGCGGCTGCCGCCTGCGCACCTTGCGCATTCATGTGCACGTCCGTACGGAAAAAGCGGGGCGCGGGGGCCGCCATCAGCGCGTCGCGCAGGTCGACGAAGGGCACGCCGTCCGCGCGCAGCGCCGCCTGCCAGGTGTCCAGCGTCTGGCGCATCGGTTGCGACACGGGCAGGCCGCAAAGCTGGGCGGACTCGATGCGCGATTTGTCCGGCACCGCGACCACCAGCACCTGCACCTGCTTGGCGCGCAGTTCGCGCACCCAATGCCGCATCAGGCGCAGGCGTTCGTCGAAGACGTGCACGCCGGGCGGCGGCCGCAATCCGTCGCGGTAGAACAGCCAGCCAGGGCAGCCCATCGCGACCTGCTCGCCCAGGTCGCCGAACAATCGATAGCGCAGCGCGGCATTCCAGGTGTCGACGTCGGCCTGGCGCGGCAACGCCAGCGCCTGGTTCAGCGCGGCGCCCGCCGAGCCATCCAGCCACGCTGACGGCGACATCGCGACGGCGCCGACGCGCGCCTGCACCAACCGCCACCCACCCCAGCCCAGGCCGACGGCCAGCAGCACGGCGACCACCCAGGCGGTCAGCCGATGGTTGGCGTCCGGGCGGCCGGCGCCGGGACTTCCGGTGACCCGGCCTCCGGCGGCGTGCGACTTGTCCGGCGTACTCACGTGCCTACTTCCCGATAGCCGCTTTCATGCGCGAACGCCAGGTGTCGGCGCTCATGATGGACGCGTTGTCCCACAGGCCGCGGGCCTCCGGTCCCTGCGCGTAGGTGGGTTCGAACATCTGCCAGACCAGCACCTGCGGCTTGTTCTGCTTGAAGGCGGGCGATTCCAGATACTCCAGCAGCATCACCCAGTGACCCACGTTGCCGGGTTTCCAGTTGACGGAAACCGGACGGTCCAGCGCGTTGGACAGCTTCTGCGGAAACCCGAAGTAGGGCTGCACCATGCTGTGGCCGGTGACGTGCACGGGCGCCGGCGTGTCGTCCACGAGGCTCTGGCTGTCGGATTGGCGCCGCACCGTGAAGGTCTCGCGGCCCGCCTGCTTGCGCTGGTCCGGCGTGAGGAAAAGCTCGGCCAGGTCGCCATAGCGGCGCTCGTTGACCACGCTGCCCAGTGCCATGCCGGTGCCGGGCTTGCCGGCCAGCGTCTTTACGTCCTGCTTGATGCGCTGCGCCAGCGCATCGGCGGTGGCGTCTGCGGCGGCCTGCGTCCAGTGCTGGTCGGTGCGATAGAAGACCTCCTGGCCGCTGCTCTTGACCCGCTGCAGCACGGCCTCGTCGTCGATGGTCGCGACGCCGGCCTGCTTTAGCTTGTCCTGGATGGTCTGATAACGCTTCTTAACGTCGGCGCTGAGCGCTTTGCCGTCCGGCAGCTTGTCCTGATAGAAAAGCGTCTTGTCGGGCAGCACCAGCACCTCAAGCTGGATGCCCTTGGCCGCCAGCGCGTCACGCGTTTCGCGCACCAACTGCGTGGATGCGTCGATGCCGCGCATATCCACCTGCGTCAGGCTGCCCCAGCCAGGAAAGAGCCAGTTGTCCTTGCCCTGAATCACGATGGACGAGGCCTGTTGCGCCTGCGCCGCGGTGGCGCACGCCGCCATCAGGGCGGCCGATGCCAGCGCGCGGGCCAGCGGGCCGGAAATGCCCGGCGGGGTGCGTTTCGGAAGACGGGTTGCGGTGTGCATGGGTGAACTCCTTGTATTGCGGATCGGCGTGCCGTCAGTACGACAGGGTCAGGTTGATGAACAGGCCCTTGGCCCGATCGGCCTGCCCGCCGCCGATATTGAAGCGGTATTGCGTCGTCAGATCCAGGTAGGACATGGGTGCGGTGTAGTGGCCTTCGCGGAACCAGTAGCGCAGGTTGAAGCCGGGGCCGGCGCCCATGGACCACGAGGTGGTGTCGCCCAGCAGCCGGTAGGAATCCGAACCATCGATGTCAAAGCCGGTGACACGGTTCTTGTTCCACAGCCAGTCCGCGCCGATGACCGCATAGGGAAAGAACACTAGCCGTTCGCTGATGGCGTCCACGCGATAGCTGCGGCCCACGCGTAGTTCGCCGGCGCCGAACGCCTGGTCGCGCTTCAGCCGGCCCGACGACTTCTCGCCGTCGACGCCCGTCGCGTTGTCGCGCAGCCAGAACTTGGCCGGCATGTCCTGCCAGGAATAGCCGGCCTGCACATAGCCTTCCATCGTGAACCAGTCGGGGCGGTCGATGCGCAGCGTCGTGCCTTCGTACAGGCCGTAGGTCACATACGCGAGCCAGCCGCCGCTGCCGGCGTCCGTCTGGTAATGCGCGGTCTGGTTGTCGCGGTTCAGGGCGCAGCGCAGGGCCGCCGGGTCCGGACTGAACGTGCCCCGGCGCGTGGCGCTGCCCAGATTGAACTGGCGTTCCAGCCCGAACGTCACGCCCACTTCGGTGGACGGCGTGAAGCGCATGCCCAGCGAGCCGATCGTGGTGGGGATGCCGGATATGCCCTGGTTGGTGGCGCTGTCGATGTCGACGGTTCCGCCGCACGGGTCGGACACCGTCTGGCTCGCGGTCCGGCCGCCCTTGTCGTACAGCGTGTTCGACAGGCGTCCGTACAGTTCAAAGGTCCGCGTCGAGGAATTCAGGAAGTCCGACGGCCGCCAGAAGATCTCGGCGGTGCTGAACACGGCGTCGCCTGGCACGGTGATGGCCGCGCCGCCCAATCCCGAGGATGCAGGCCGTGCCCCGCGGTAGCCCGCGGAAAAGTACCCGCCCCATTCGCGCGACAGCCCGCCGACGGCGTTGCGCGTGTCAAAGCGCTGCTGCGGCGTGAGCTCGAGTTTGCCGGCGTCGTTCTCGTCGATCGCCTCCTTCAGGCGATCCACCGCGCCGCGCTTGTCCCCGACGCCGGCCAGCGCATAGCCTTCATCCAGGATCACGGTCGGCGGCGCCTTGCCGGTGGCGCGCGCCGCCTGGAAGTCCTGCAGCGCCAGCTTGGGCTGACGCATGCGCTGGTGCAGGTAGCCGCGCTGCATCAGCAGCGTGGGGTCGTCGGGCTGCGCGGCCAGCGCGGCGCTCATGCGCGTGTTGGCCTCGGCCAGTTGCGCGGCGTTCCCGGCCGCCAGCGTGGTGGTCAGCAGGCGCTGGTACTCCTTATTGGCGGGATCCTGCTCGGCCGCCTTGCGCGCCTGGCTGATGGCTTCCTGGTAATCCTCGCGCGCGTAGGCGGCATAGGCCAGCGAGGCTGGGCCGCCGCTGCCTGCGGCATCCGACGGCAGCAGTTCGCACGAGGTGCCGTAGGGCGTGTCGCGGCAGTCCTGCACCGGCGCGGGATAGTTCGCCAGCGTCAGCGTGGCGGGGATGGCCGGGCGCGCGCCCGCGCGCTTGATGCGCTGCGCGGCCGCCTCATCCTTGCCGCCCAGCGGTTCGACCAGCGCCAGCGCGCGCGCGTTTTCGCCCGCGGCCAGGGCGGCGTCGGCCGCGATCAGGCGCACGTTGCGGCGCTGTTCGTCGTCCAGCCAGTCCTGCTTGAGCGCTGCATCGAAATCCGCGTCCGCCTCCTGCGTCATGCCTTGACGCTGGCGCAGGTAGCCGCGCATCAGTAGCGCAACGGTGTTCTCATCGTCCTGCCGCATGGCGTCCGAGGCCGCTTCCTCGGCGGCGGCAAGCTGGTTGTCCAGCATGAGGGCCGTGATGAGGAGCAGGCGATGGCTGGGACTTTCGGGCGCCAGCGCGACGGCCTGCCGCGCCAGAGGCACGGCGTCGCCGGGGCGGTTGGCGATCAGCGCCTGATAGCCTTCCTCGGCCGGCTTGACTGCCATCCGGCGCTTGAGCGTCTGCTGCCGCGCGGCCAGGTCGTTGCCGTTTGGCGCGCCCAGCGACACGGCCTTGGCCGCGGCCGCTTCGGCCTCGGCGTACTTGCCCTGCGCTTCCAGCGCATCGAGCCACAGCATGGCCCATGCGCCCTGTTTGGGATCGATCCGGAACGCGCGTTCGGCGCCGCGCTCGGCTGCGGGATAGTCCGCGCGGTTGTAATCGGCATAGGCGCGGGTGGCGATGGGAAAGCCGCGCTGGTAGGCACTGCTGGTCCGGGGCGCGGCCGGCGAGGCGGCGGGCTGGGTGCCAGGCCGGGTGGCGGCGGCAGGGCGCAGGTTGGCGCGCGCCTGGCGCAGGGCCGGCGTGTCCAGCCCGCTGGCGATGGCGTCGGCTGCGGCCTTGTCGGCTTCGGCAAGCTTGCCCTGCCTTTGCAGCGCGTAGATCAGCAAGAGGCGCAGGCGCTCCACGTCCGGGCGCAGCACGATGGCCGATTCCGCCTGCTGCTGCGCCAGCGCGTAGTTGCCGGCGTCGTAGTTCTTGTAGCCCTCGTCGGCAAACTGCCAGGCCGCGCCTTCCAGCGGCGCTTCGGCCCCAGGCTGCGGTTGCGCCCCAACAGGCGCTGCGGCCCAGGCGCAGGCGAGGGCCGCGGACAGAACGAGCGAGCGAGGGAAGGACATCATGGGGGTGAAGGTTTGGTGGCGGGCGCGGCCGGGGGCTCGCCTTGTCCGGCCTGTTGGAATTGGATGGCTTCGGTCAGCGTGCCTTCGTCCAGCCAGCCCTGTTCCGTCAGGATCTGGCCCAGCGGCTTTTTCTCGCGCGCCTGGATTTCCAGGGCCTGCTCCAGCGTGGTCTGGTCGATGGCCTGCCACGACAGCAGCAGCTCGCCCAGGCGCTGGCGCTGCTGCGCCAACTGATCCGTGGACGGGAAGTCGTGCATGGTCTTGTCCCACGCCAGCCGCTTGCCCGTGATCAGATGGCCGATGAACAGACGCCACGCCCGGGCCGCCGCCATGGCGTTGATGAAATTGCCGACGATCATGCGCGGAATCGACAGCAGCGCGTGCTCCCAGCCGTACATGCGGCCGACGAAGTACGCGCGCTGCACCACGCGCAGCAGCAGGGCGACGGCGTTGGCCCACATCAGCGTCACCAGCCAGCCGCCGGGCCGGAAGTACGACGGGTAGTACACCGTCCACCAGCCAAACAGGTCGGCCAGATAGAAGACGAAGAAATTGGCCAGCAGCACATAGGCCAGGATGGCGATGAAGGACGTCACCAGTCCCTTGCGATCGCGAAAGAGCAGGTACTTGGTCGCGAGTGACCCCGTCCAACCCACCTGCTGCCAGCCCTGCAATCCGATGCCCAGCGTCCAGCGCGCCTTTTGCCGGTACGCGGTGCGGAAGGTGTTGGGAAAGTACTCTCGCACGCCCAGCGGCATGCGCAGATGTGCGACCTGTTCCTTGCCCAGGCCGAACCACGATTGGCGCCGCGTCACGTACTCGACCGGGAACTTGCCGAAGATCTGGCGCATGCCGCGCTGGGCCAGACGCGCGCCGATGTCGTAGTCCTCGGTCAGCGTGTCGGTGTTGAACGGCTGATTGTTCGTCTCGGCCGCCAGCTCCACCAAGGCGCGGCGCGAAAAGCACGTGCCCACGCCCGCCGACGGCACCATCTTCGACAGGCTCTCGCGCACCACCAGGTCCTTGGTGTGCCATTCGGCAAACTCGTCCATGTAGGTGCCGGCCACCAGCTCGTACCAATGGCGCTCCAACGAGGTCACCGGCAGCTGGATGAAGTCGATGCGCGGCAGCAGATAGTTGTAGTACTTCAGCTCCAGCGGATGCAGCACGTCTTCGCTGTCATGCAGGATCACGCCGGCAAAGGGCACGGGCTGCTTGGCGTCCTGCGCGAAGATCGCCTGCACGATCCAGTTCAGGCAATCGGCCTTGCAGGTCGGACCATCATGCGGCACCTCCACACGGACCAGCTGCCGGTAGCGCCGCCGCATCCGTTCGACTTCGTTGATCGTGCGCTCGTCGTTCTGGTAGGTGCCGGCAAAGATCATGTAGTTCTTGTATTCCAGCGTCGACACCATCGTCTCGAGCATGGACGCGATCACGTCGTACTCCAGCCAGGCCGGCACCATGATCGCAAGCGGCTGCTCTTCCTTGGCGCGAAGCTGCGCGGCGGTCAGCGGCGTGTAGCGGCGCTTGATGGTCAGCGACCGCCACAGCTCGCGCACCCAATACCAGCCGTCGATGAACAGGTCATCCAGGCTGGACAGGAGGATGATCACGCCGACGACGGCGGTCACAACCTCCAGTCCGCGGTAGTAATCCGCGATCAGGTAGGGCCAGTAGAGCGAGGACATGACGCCGTGGCCTTAATGGGGATCCTTGCGCTTCCTGCGGGCGACGCGCATGGCGAAGATCAGGAACAGAAGCAGCACCAGCAGGCTGATGCTGATGGCCGGCACGCTCCACGAGATGTAGCGCCGCCATTCGAAGAAGGCGCTTTCCCCCGCGCCCGGCGGGTGGCTCGCGTCGGGGTTGGCGCTGTCGATCCACGCCACAGGCCCCGCCGCGCCGATGATCGCGATGTTGCCGCGATTCAGCACAAACGGCGCATCGGTCATGCCGGGCTGCTCGCCCAGCGTGTGCCACAGCACGCCCTCCTGGCCGCCCGCGCTGACGACTTCCGCGGTGCTCAATTGCGTCAGCCCCGAGATGTCCAGCAACGTCGTGTCCTTGCCGGCCACCTTGAGCTGCTTGCGTTCATTGACCTGAACGGCGGGCTTGGCGCCGTCGACCGGCAACTCCATCGCCAGGAACGCGCGGGCCGGCTTGACGGCCTGGCCGGCGGGCGACACCGACAGCTCCGCACGCGTGGCCGACACGCCGCTGGCCGCGGCGATGCCGATGACGCGCTTGATGTTGTCGGGCGCGTCGGCCAGATAGCTGTCCGGAATCAGCACCTGCGGCGACCCCGCCATCAGCGGCAAGAGTCCCACGAACGTGCCGTCGGGCTGCGCCTTGCCGGGCTTCACGTAGCTGGTCGGCAGCACGTTCACGGGATAGCCCTGCGGAATCTCGTTGCAGTCCACCGACACGGGCTGGCGCTGGAAGGTCACGCGCACCGCGTTCGTCACGCCCAGTGCATAGCCGGGCACCCGCGCCGTCAGCCGTTCGGGCCGGCCGTCGGCTTCCAACTGCTTGGCGCCCAACAGGATGCCGTTCCAGAAGACGGATGCCACCGGGCGCGTGGATGAGGCCCCGGGCGCGGCCGCCACGTCCATGATCAGTTCATCCGGCACGCGGCCGTCGGTAGTCACGGCGGCCAGCGGAAACGACGCGTTCCAGTCCCCGCGCGCCACCACGTCAAAGCTCGCCGACGAGCCGCCCAGCGTCGACAGGCGCACGCCGCCATCCTGCATGGACTGCGGGGGGAGGGCGGTCTGCACCTGCACCTGGCGGCTTGCCAGGATGCGGCGCCAGGCCGTGTCGAAAACGCCGGCGCCTTGCGCGCCCGCGTCGGCCGCGACGGCGATCACCGCCTGGCGGCCCAGCGACACCAGGCGGATCTCCTTGGACGCCAGGCCGGCGCCCGCCAGCGGCATGCGCTGCTGGCGCCACGCCTTGAAGGCGTCCGCTGCATCGGGATCGGACGCAAGCTGCGCCTGCAGCGCGTCCAGCGCTTCGTTGTATTTAGTGCTGAGCGCGGCATCGGCAATCACCACGTCTCCGGCGACGGCCGGCGCGCCCATCACCAGCAGGGCGCCGATCTCGGCGGGGTTGGCGAGCTTGTGCGTTTCCTTGCCGGTCAGCGCGGCAAACGCCGGCACCTGTCCCAGTCCGGCCGGGGCCTGCAGACCGCGCGTGTCGACCGCTTCGCCCACCGCCGGGAAGGCCCGGACCGCCACGCGCTTGCCGCTGCGCTCCATTGCCACGCCCAGGCGCCAGGCGCTGTCGAAGGCCTGCTGGTCCAGCTTGCGGCTGGCGACCATCAACACGGGCTTGCCCGGCAGCGAGCCCCAGGCGTCGTCCAGGCTGTTGATTGCCGACGCGTCATAGCGGTAGCTCAGCCGCGTCTGCGGCGAGATCGTCAGGGCATTGCCCGTGGCGCGGTTGCTTTCGCAGTGGCGCAGCGCGATGTCGGACTGCCAGTCCACGCCCAAGCGCAAGAAACCCGACTCTCGCGTGCGGCGTTCGACGGCGAGCGTCCGGCTGGCCGAGCCTTCGCCATCGGCGACGCGCTGCGCCGTTTGCGGCACGCCGTCCAGCCACAGCACCATGCTGGTCCGGCCCGGCTCGCCCTTGGTGTAGCGCGCGTCGAAATCCAGCCGCGCGTCCGTGACCGGCACACCACGCGGCACCGGCAGATAGAACTCCTGCCGCGCATCGCTGTTGGACAGGACGACGGGCTCGTTGATGCCCAGGTCTTCCAGCGTGGTGCTGCGCGTCACCATGTCGTCGCTCTGCAGCCGGCGCAGCGCGTCGCCGGCCGGACTGGCCAGCGCGGCCAGCGGCGCCAGCAGCCCCGCCGCGAGCAGGGCGCGGCACAACGTACGGACATCGGTGGCTTGTAAGGAGGAGGGCATGAAAGCTCCAGGCAAGATAGGCATCGCGGCAGAAGTCAGAGGGAGGAGTGGGCGGCAGCGTGGGGAGCGAATTCCGAAACGGCGCGGCCGCAGAGCGCATCGACAATGCGCTGGCTGGCCTTGCCGTCGCCGTACGGATTGATTCGCCGCGAGAAGGCGCTGTGCAGCGCGGGGTCATCAAGCAGGCGGTGCACTTCGGTGACGATGCGGCGCGTATCGGTGCCCACCAGCGCCACCGTGCCAGCCCGCACCGCTTCGGGCCGCTCGGTGACGTCGCGCATCACCAGCACCGGCTTGCCCAGATAGGGCGCCTCTTCCTGGACCCCGCCCGAGTCAGTCAGGATCAGGTGCGCGCGCTGCATGAACCACACGAAATCCAGGTAATCCAGCGGGTCGATCAAATGCACGTTGGCCAGCCCGGACAGCTCTGCCATCACCACGCCACGCACCTGGGGGTTCAGGTGGACGGGGTACACGATCTGCAGGTCGGCGCGCCGCGCCAGATCCGCCAGCGCCGCGCAAATGTTGCGAAAGCCCTCGCCAAAGCTCTCACGCCGGTGACCCGTCACCAGCAGCAGCCGGCGGTTCGGGTCCAGCCATGCGTAGCGGGTCTGCAGCATGCGGCTCAGCGCGCTGCCGGCGGTCAGCTTGGCGCAGGTCATCGCCAGGGCGTCGATCACCGTGTTGCCGGTCACCGTGATGCGGCCCGCCAGGTTTTCGCGCAACAGATTGCCGCGCGACTCCGCGGTGGGAGCGAACAGCAGGTCGCCAATTGCGTCGACGACGCGGCGGTTCATTTCCTCGGGAAACGGCATTGCGAGGTTGCCGGTGCGCAGCCCGGCCTCGACGTGCCCGATGCGCACGCGGCGATGGAACGAGGCCAGCGCACACGCCGACGCGGTACTCGTGTCGCCATGCACCAGCACGCAGTCCGGCTTCTCCGCTTCCAGCACGCCATCCACGCGGCTGATCAACCGGGCGTACAGACCATTCAACGTCTGGTTGGGCACCATGATGTCCAGGTCGTGCTGCGCCTTCAAATCGAAGAGCGCCAGCACTTGATCCAGCATTTCCCGATGCTGCCCGGTTACGCAGACCACGCTCTGGATCTGCGGCTCGTTTTGCAACGCGGTAACCAGCGGAGCCATCTTGATGGCTTCGGGACGCGTGCCGAAAATCGACAGGACTTTCATGGCGGTGTGGCCCCCAGCGCCAGTGGCATTTTCGTGCGGCTATTTTGTCTTGAAAGCATTCGTAATATGTGTCGAAATATGTCGAGCTTTCCTGGCATCCGGTGCGTCGTAAAGCCTCGCTTCGCGCGATCGCATCACAGGGAAATGCAGGTTTCATCCGGAATTTGGGGTCAATTCACCTGTGGCCGTTACAACTGCCAAGATAAAGCACGAAACAATAAATTTCCGTTATGAACGCCGGGCTTTAAACGCGCCGATTCGCGCCAACGGAAATGCCGCGTTGCAAAACGGGGCCGTTGTGCGGATAATCACGAGTAATTCTTATTTAGATTTCCGGGCGTCCCAGGATGGCCCGAGGTCCTTCTACCGCCGTGGCCAGCGACGCGCCGTCCTCACAAATCGAATCCCTGTACACCCACCATCACGGATGGCTTCATGGGTGGTTGCGCCGACGCCTGGGCAATTCGTGTGACGCGGCCGACCTGGCGCACGACGCTTTCGTGCGCCTTATCCAGAAGCCGCGCCGCTTCGACAGCGCTCCCGAGGCTCGGGCGTATTTGCGCGCCATGGCCAACGGCATGTGCGTGGACCTGTGGCGGCGCCGCCAGATCGAGCAGATGTGGCTGGAAGAGCTGGCCGCGCGGCCCGAGGCCGTGGCCCCGTCGGCTGAACATCAGGTCATCGTCATCCAGGCGCTGCTGGAAATCGACGGCATGCTGCGCAGCATGCCGGTCAAAGCCGCCAATGCTTTCGTCATGGCGGTCGCGTGCGAGATGTCCGACAAGGAAGTGGCGCAGGAGCTGGGTGTGTCCACCCGAATGGTTCGCAAGTACGTCGCCCAGGCCATGCTGCACTGCCTGATGCTGGAGGCGCGGTCGGTGGCCATCGAACCGCCGATCCATGTGAATTCGGCCGCGCCCGTGGGGACCGGTTCGGCATGACAGGCTGGGATTTCCGTGTTCGAGGCGCAACATGACCTCGGTGCAATCCGCCGTCGAGCCCACGCACCAGGCGCTTGAGCAGGCTGCCGAATGGTTTGCGCTGCTGCGCTCCGGCGAGGCCACGCCCGACGAGCGCCGGCGCTGGCAGTCCTGGCTTGAACGCGCGCAGGAAAACCGGACCGCCTGGGGCTACGTCGAGCGCATCAGCAGCCAGTTCCAACCCGTCCAGTCCAGCCCCGGCCGCGACGCCGCCGCCAAGGGCTATTGCATGGCCAATAGCCGCATGGCGCGGCGGCGTCAGATGTTGTTCGGCCTGGCGGCGCTGGCCGGCACGGGCCTGTCCGGACTGGCGGCGTGGCGCCTCACGCCGCTGCCCGGCGTGGTGCTGGCCTGGGCGGCCGATCACCGCAGCGCCACCGGCGAGGTCCGGCAGAACGAACTGGCTGACGGTTCCGTCGTCTGGCTCGGCACCGGCAGCGCCTTCGACGAGGATTACAGCGGCGGCCTGCGCCGGCTTCGCCTCTTAGCAGGCGAAATACTGATACAGACCGCGGCCGATCCCGCTCGCCCGTTTGTCGTCGATACCCCGCAGGGCAGGGTGCGCGCCCTCGGCACGCGATTCACTGTGCGGCTCGACGGCGACGAGACGCTGGTGGCGGTCTACAAGGGCGCCGTCGAAGCGCGCACCGCCGTCACGGGCAGCACGCGCGTTATCCAGACGGGCGAGCAGACGCGCTTCACGGATGCAGCGCTGGCCGCCACGCAATCTGCCGACCCCGCGCGCGAGGCCTGGTCGCGCGGCATCCTGGTCACCAACAACACGCCGCTGGCGGATGTCGCCAGCGAGCTGCAGCGCTATCGCGGCGGCGTGCTGCGCGTGGCGCCCGAGATCGCCAACCTGCCGGTCATCGGCAGCTATCCGGCCACCGACCCCGATCGGGCGCTGGCCATGCTGGAAGGCGTTCTGCCCATCCGCATCCAGCGGACCTTGCCGTGGTGGGTCAGCATCCAGCCGCGAGGCGGTCCGGTCGGCAGCCGCTGACGCGATCCTCACCCTTTCCCGCCGCCCGCCCGTCCGCGATTCATCGCGATTCGCACGGCATCGCAACAATTTTTCTCCCGCCCGGTTCCGCTTTTGAGGTTCTCGTTCGATCCCCCTAATGAGAGCGAATTCAATCGCACGGCTCGTCGATAAACCTCATCGGAACCCAGTTCGTCATGCCCCGTCATTCAGTCCTTGCCGCTAAGCGGCCGCCCCACTCATTCCGCCGCCTCGCGGGCAGTTCCCGCCTGACCTGCTCGGCGCGTGTCGTGCAATTGGCGATCGCGGGTGGCGTGGCGGTCCTGGCGGTCAACGCGCCGGACGCTGCCGCGCAGTCCGCGGCAGCTCAACAACCCGCCGCGACCGCGACGCGGCATTACGACATTCCCGCTGGCTCGTTGAGCACGGTGCTCGCCCGCTTTGCCAGCGAGTCAGGCGTGCTGGTCGCCGGCGCCGGCGAACTCGCGCAGGGCAAGCAAAGCCCGGGCGTGTCGGGCGACCTGGACCCGAGCGCCGCGTTGAATGCCTTGCTGGCGGGCACCGGCCTGGCCGCATCGCCGGCAGAGGGCGGCAGTTATGTGCTGCACCGCGCGGCGCCCGCTGGCGGTGTGGCCACGCTGGCGCCCGTCACCGTCCAAGCCGACGGCTTTGGCGCCACGGAGGGTTCGAACAGCTACGCCATGACCGGCCCCTTGTCCTTCGCCACCGGCCTGCCGCTCACCCAGCGCGAGACGCCGCAGACCATCAGCGTCATGACGCGCCAGCGCATCGAGGACGAGGGCGTCGACAGCATCGAGGCGCTGCTGGACCGCACGCCTGGCATCTCGGTGCAGAACATCGGCACAGGACGGTTCTCGATTCTTTCGCGCGGCTACAACATCGATAACTATCAGTTTGATGGCGTCCTGACCGCGACCGACATCGTGTCGCAGAACATCCCGCAGAGCCAGACGGACCTGGCAATCTATGACCGCGTCGAGGTCCTGCGCGGCGCAACGGGGCTGATGACGGGGGCGGGCGATCCCTCGGGCACCGTCAACCTCATCCGCAAGAAGCCCACGCGCGAATTCCTGGGATATGCCAGCGTGGGCGCAGGCACCTGGGGCCGCGGCCGCGGCGAACTGGACGTGGGCGGGCCGATCAACGACGCCGGCACCTTGCGCGGCCGCTTCGTCGCTGCGCACGAGCAGGGCAACACGCATATCGACTACTACAAGGAAAACAAGACGGTTTTCTACGGCGTGCTGGAGGCCGACCTTACGCCGAACACAATGCTCACGGCGGGCATCGACTACCAGAACAACGATCCGCGCGGACAGTCGTCGACCGGACTGCCGCTCTTTTACGCTGACGGTCAGCAGACCGATTTCAAAGCGTCCGACAACGCCGGGGCACGCTGGAACACCGACGAGCTCAAGGTCTACAACGCCTTCCTCAACCTCGAGCACAAGTTCGCCAACGACTGGAAGCTCAAGTTTTCGGGCAACTACCTTCACGGCAAGCGCGAATTTTCGTCGGCCGACGCCAGTTGGGGTTTCGTCGAGCGCAATACGGGCGACGGCGTGCAGTTCTATGGCGGCCTGGGCAGCGCCCGCCAGCGCCAGACCGGCTTCGACGTGCAGGCGGCCGGACCATTCGAATTGTGGGGAAGGCAGCACGAGTTCGTCGTGGGAATGAATTGGGCGGAGTTCAATAACTATCACGAGCCGGCCGACGACGACATCGAAGGCCGTGACGTCAACATTTACACCTGGGGCAACGACACTGCAGGGCCTACCGCGTCAGGCCAGAAGCTCATGGACTACGACGGCTGGCAAAAGCAGCAGGGCGTCTATTCCGCCCTGCGCCTGAAACCCACGGATAACCTCGCCGTCATCGTGGGCGCGCGCGTCAGCAACTATCGCTACAAGCTCTCGCAGATCTACACGTCGCCCGCGCTGGCGCGAAACAACAAGATCACGGAAATGAGCGAAAGCGGCGTTGTCACGCCCTACGCCGGCATCGTCTATGACCTGAACGACCGGCATTCCGTCTACGCCAGCTACACCAGCATCTTCAAGCCGCAAAGCGCCCGCGACCGCAACGGCAACGTGCTGGACCCGCGCACCGGCGACAACTACGAAATCGGCTTGAAGAGCGACTACTTTGGCGGCCGTCTCACCAGCGCCATCGCGCTCTATCAGATCCGCCAGGACAACCTTGCCGAAGTCGACGAAGGCCAATTCGTGCCCGGCACCGTGCGGGAACCGGCGTACCGCGCCGTCAGCGGCGCCAAAACGTCGGGCCTGGATATCGAGTTCAACGGCGAATTGGTCCCCGGCTGGCAAGCCGCGCTCAGCTACAGCTACAGCATCACCAAAGACGGCGAGGGCGGGACCATCCGAACCATCTTCCCGCGCCACATGGCCAAGCTGTGGACCACCTACCGCCTGCCCGGCGACTGGCACCGCCTGACCGTGGGCGGCGGCGTCAACTGGCAAAGCCGCATCTACTACATCGCCACCACCTGGTCCCTGCCGGGCGTCACCCTCAAGGGCGAGCAGCCCGCCTACGCCGTCGCCAACCTGATGGCGCGCTACGACTTCAACCGCCAGCTCTCGGCCACGCTGAACCTGAACAACGTGTTCGACAAGAAATACCTGCAGGGGCTGGACACCACCTTCTACACCGGGATTTACGCGCCTACCCGCCACGCCATGCTGACGCTGAAGTATCAGTTCTGACCTGGGAGGCCCGCGCCCGCGCCCGACCTGCTTCGGTGGGAGGGGGGAAGGCTGACGTGGGCGGCCAGGCGACCGGAGCTGCCTGACGCGGCCACCCTAATGCGAGTAAGGTACGGGAAAGGCCGTTTCGCCTGGCACGCCGGCCTGTGCCGCCAGCAGGAACCGAACACCATGAAGATTCATCACGCAGCGCTGCGCCTGCTGCTCGCCGGGGCGGCCATCGCAGCCCTCGCCGCCTGCGCAGAGACCCCGCAGCAACCGCGAAACAACGTGGACTACCGCAGCCGGCCGCTGGATTCGCCGGCGGGTTCCAACAACAACGCCAACCCGTCCGGCCAGCGCCTGACGATTCAATCGGGCGAGGGCGAACGCCTGAATCTCCCCTGGTTCATCGAAGGAGCCCAGGACTGGGTGAACCGGCAGTGACCCAGACGAAAAAAATCCTCAAGGGTCTGCACCCTTGAGGATTTTTGGTTTCAGCTGACGTTGCTGAACGGAATTTGGTGGAGCCGGGGGGAATTGAACCCCCGTCCGCAAGCCCTCCGCAACCAGTTCTACATGCGTAGTCGATTTATTTGGTTTTAACTTTGGACTTAGCCAACCGACAGGCCGGACCAAAGCGATTCACGTAATTTAAATCTGAGCCGTGTGACCCCAGCGCAGACCGATTCCTTGTGAATGTCGCTGCTGCGGTTCGAGGGTTACCCCCCTAGGAAGTTGCCTTCCTCCGCCTGACCCAAGGACAGATCAGTGCAGCGGCTCACCGCTTAAGCGGCGAGAGCGAAACGCTCGTCGTTGGCGTTTGTAGTGTTCCAGTGGTTTAACGAGCGTACTGGTGCTCGGCATGCCCTGAGTTGTTTCGCGACCCACGTCGAATCCGGATCGGCCCCAAGACGTTCCATTGTACTGCAAATGCAAGCGCCTGCCATCCTGTAAACCCAAGCGGTGTCAAGCGTGGCGGGGGCGAGACAAGCTTGGCGTCAGGCCGCGTTGGCGCACGCCGCCTTGGATTGCCGCCGGCCCCGGGACGCCGCCATCATCAGTGCGGCCAGCCCGACGGAAACCGCCACGATGACGGCCGCGGCGCCACCCAGCGTCGCCAGGCCGTAGTGGTCGATCACATGTCCGCCAACCACCGCGCCCAGGCCGATGCCGATGTTCGCGCCGGAGATGTTCAGCGACGCGGCAAACGCGGGCGCCTCGGGGGCGGACTTCATCAGCCGTACGTGGCAGACGATGAAAAGTGCGGCCTGCGCGATTCCCCAGATGCCCAGCGCGACGGCCAGCAGGCCGTGCGATTGCATGACCGGCGCGACGAACGCCAAGCCAACCGCCATCAGCGACGAGAACAGCGCCGTGGCGCCGAGCGGGCTGCGGTCCACCAGGCGTCCGCCCAGCGTGTTGCCCACCAGCCCGACGGCGCCAAACGCCATCATCGTCCAGCCGACGGTCTCGCCGTCAAAGCCGCCCAGCCGCTCCAGCATGTCGGCAAGATAGGTATAGGCCGTAAACATGCCGGTGAAAACCAGCAGCGACAGCACCACATGGCTCACAACGATGGGTTTGCGCAGGATCCGCAGCTGCGTGACGAGGCGCACGCTGTCGGCGCGGATGCGCGTGCTGGGGAAGGTCAGTAATAGCAGCAGGGCCTTGGCAAACGCCACCACGGACAGCACCCAGAACGCGGCGCGCCACCCGAACGCGTCCGAGATCAGCACACCGATCGGAATGCCGAACACCGTGGCGGCCACGATGCCGAACGCCACCGTCGAAATGGCGCGTCCGGCGCGCGCGGGGCCCACCAGTTCGACGGCGGTGGCGCTGGCCAGCGACCAGAACACCGGCAGGGCCAGCGCCGGCACAAAGCGGGCGATCGCCATGATCCAGATGTTGGGCGCCACGGCGGCCAGCGCGTTGGACAGGCCAAACAGCACCAGCACCCCGATGAACAGGCGCTTGCGTTCCATGTTGGCCATCAGGGCGGTGAGCAGGGGGCCGGTCGCCGCGACCGTGAAGGCAAACAGCGTCACCAGCAAGCCTGCCTGGGAAACGGTCACGTCCAGATCGCGGGCAAGGCCGGGCAGCAGCCCCACGATCAGGAACTCGGTGGTCAGGATGGTGAAGCCGGCGGCGGAAAGTAGCAGGATGGGCAAAAGCATAGGCATTCCTTGGACGCGAGGCCGGATGGCGCCGCGCGGGCAGGGAGTTGAAGGCAAGGTCAAAAGGTCGGGCGTGCGCCGCGTCAACGTAGCGGGCACGGTGCGGCGGGACGCGGAGGTCCGCCAGCACGGAGATGTCGTCGCCGCCTGCGGGAGGCTGCAACGCCGGCATGAGCCGGAAACGGAGCGATCCGGACAACCCCGGATCGCGATGCACGGTTCACACTTTAGGGGAGATCGCCGGCCGGATAAACCCCCGGCATCCGGATAGATTGTTCGGCCTGCTGCACTAATTCGGCCCAACAATCGCGGGCCGCTGCGGCGTCATCAGCGAGGATGCCGCGCTGGAAGGTGCGTCATCACCGAAGGCGGGGCGTGACCAAGGCGGGGGCGTGACCAAGGCGGGGCGGACGGGCAAACGACCCATCCCCGACATTTAGCGCAAGTCGCGGGGCAGCAGCGGCTCGATGGCGGACCAGAGTTCCTCTGGCGAATTCGCGCAGGTTTCAGCCTGCCAGGCAATGACGTTGTCGTCTTCGCCGACGTAGCCATAGGCCGCGGCCACGGCGGGCATGCCCGCCGCGTGGGCGGCCTGGATATCGCGCAGGTCATCGCCGACATAGACGCAGCGGTCGGTCTCAAAACCCGCTTCGCGCGCGGCGTGCTGCAAGGGCAGGGGATGCGGCTTGGCGTGGGCGGTGGTGTCGCCGCAGACCAGTACGGCGCTATCGCGCGTCAGGTCCAGGAATTCGACGATCGGCAAGGTCAGGTAGGTGACCTTGTTGGTGACGATGCCCCAGGACATGCCACGGTTGCGGATGTCGGCCAGCAGGTCTTCGATCCCGGGGAACAGCTTGCTGTGCACCGTCGAGCTGGCGGCGTAGTCTTCCAGAAACTGCAGGCGGGTGGGCTCATAGTCCGCGTCGCCCGGTTGCAGGTTCAGCGCGACGCGCAACAGTCCGCGCGCGCCCTGAGATGCCACGGGACGCAGCGCCTCGTATGCCATCGGCTCCAGGCCGCGGCGGGTGCGCTGACGGTTCGCGGCGGCTGCCAGGTCGGGGGCGGTGTCGGCCAGGGTGCCGTCGAAATCGAACAGGATCAGGGCGCTCATTTACGGGTTGCCATCAGATAGTTGACCGAGGTGTCGGAAGTCAGCGAGTAGATCTGGGTGATCGGGTTGTATTCCATGCCGCGCATGCTCACCGGTTCCAAGGCCGCGCCGCGCGCCGCCGCCGACAGCTCGCTGGGCTTGATGAACTGGTCGTAGGTGTGGGTGCCGCGGGGCAGGAGGCGCAGGACGTACTCCGCGCCGATGATCGCGAACACGAACGACTTGGCGTTGCGGTTCAACGTCGAAAAGAACACCCAGCCGCCGGGTTTCACCAGCGTCGAGCAGGCGCGCACGATCGAGGCCGGATCCGGCACGTGCTCCAGCATTTCCATGCAGGTCACCACGTCGTACTGGCCCGGCTGCTCGGCAGCCAGCTCCTCGACGGGCACCTTGCGGTATTCCACCTTCACGCCCGATTCCAGGCCATGCAGGCGCGCGATCTTCAGGGACTTGTCGGCCAGGTCGATGCCGGTTACATCGGCGCCGCTCCGGGCCATCGCTTCCGACAGAATGCCGCCGCCGCAACCTACATCCAGCACCTTGCGGCCGGCCAGGCTGCCTGCGCATTCCTGAATCCACTCCAGCCGCAGCGGATTGATGGCGTGCAGCGGCTTGAACTCGCTTTCGGGGTCCCACCAGCGGCTGGCCAAGGCGCTGAACTTGTCGATTTCGGCCTGATCGGCGTTGACGGAGGCTTGCGCGGTGTCGTGAGTTTGCGTGTTCATGGGCGGTCCGGCGTAAGGCTGCTCTATATATAGAGGGGTCCAGCGCGCTAGGCGAGGAAGGGGCTTGCCGATGCACCAGAGGGGTGCATCGCAGGCGAAAAAAAGGGCCTCGCTATGCGAGGCCCCCTTATTGTAGCTAGTCCGGCAATTACTTGCGGCTACCCACGATTTCGATCTCAACGCGACGGTTCTGGGCGCGGCCTTCCTTCGTCTTGTTGGAAGCGATCGGCTGCAGTTCGCCCTTGCCTTCCGTGTAGATACGGTTGGGGTCGATGCCCAGGCTGACCAGGTAAGCCTTGACCGAAGCGGCGCGGCGCTCGGACAGCTTCTGGTTGTACTGTTCGGTACCGATCGAGTCGGTGTGGCCGACGGCGATGATCGTTTCCAGATCGATGGTGCTGGCTTGCTGAGCGACTTGCTGCAGCAGTTGGCGACCTTCGGGCTTCAGGGTCGACTTGTCGAAGTCGAAGAACGTGTCAGCATTGAACACGACCTTTGCCGCCATCGGGGCCGGCTTCGCCTTCTGTTGGGCAACCGGGACGCCGTCGCAACCGGGGATACCGGTGGCCGGGGTCCAGAAGGCATCGCGCCAGCACAGTTCGTTCGTGCCGTTCTTCCAAACGTTACCGAACGGGTTGCGCCAGTTGTCCACGGTTTGCGCGGAAGCTACACCAGAGGCCGTGACGGCGGCGAAGGCGAGCGCCAGAGCGAATTTGGAGGGTTTGTTCATGTTTCTCCTCGTTGAGCTTGAAGCTGGATAAGTGACTCGCAGCGAACCCCCGCCGCATATCAGGAAAACGGGGCCAGTATAGCAACGCCAAGAGCTGGTTCAAAGGAATAGCTACTGGGTTTCCTGCGTGCTGGAAACAATCTTAAGGCATTTGGGGGGCTTTGGCTTCCCTGGACAGGCGCATTAATGCTGGATATGACGTTTTCGGCACTCCTGCCGTTTCCCATGTTGGTTTTTGACAACAGGGCCGCAGGGCGCGGGTGGGCGTGGCCGGGCGGCGTTTCTGATCGGTCCGTCGCGGCCCGCTAGCGGCGCCTTCGGACGGCCCATCGGACCGGTCCCCCAATCGAATGATAGAATTTCCTGTTTACCCGGCCCGGGTTCCTCCTTACACGATTCTGTCGTTATATATATGGATTCCTTTGCCAAGGAGACGCTTCCGGTATCGCTGGAAGAAGAGATGCGCCGCAGTTACCTCGATTACGCGATGAGCGTGATCGTCGGTCGGGCGCTACCGGATGTGCGGGACGGCTTGAAGCCTGTCCACCGGCGCGTGCTCTACGCGATGCACGAGCTGAACAACGACTGGAACCGCGCCTACAAGAAGTCAGCGCGTATCGTCGGGGACGTCATCGGTAAGTACCACCCCCACGGCGACCAGTCCGTGTACGACACCATTGTCCGCATGGCGCAGGATTTCTCCATGCGCTACATGCTGGTCGACGGCCAGGGCAACTTCGGTTCCATCGACGGCGACAACGCCGCGGCGATGCGTTACACCGAAATCCGCCTGGCCAAGATCGCCCACGAACTCCTGGCCGACATCGACCAGGAAACCGTCGACTTCGGACCCAACTACGACGGCAGCGAACAGGAACCGCTGCTGCTGCCGTCGCGCCTGCCCAACCTGCTGGTCAACGGCAGCTCCGGCATCGCGGTGGGCATGGCGACCAACATTCCGCCGCACAACCTCCAGGAAGTGGTCGACGGCTGCCTGTACTGCCTGCGCAATCCGGCGTGCACGGTCGATGAGCTGATCGAGCTCATCCCGGCGCCGGACTTCCCCACGGGCGGCATCATCTATGGCATGTCCGGCGTGCGCGAAGGCTATCGCACGGGTCGCGGCCGCGTCATCATGCGCGCCAAGACGCACTTCGAAGACATGGAGAAGGGCAATCGCCAGGCGATCGTGATCGACGCGATTCCCTACCAGGTCAACAAGAAGACGCTGCAGGAACGCATCGCAGAGCTGGTCAACGACAAGAAGATCGAAGGCATCTCCGACATCCGCGACGAGTCGGACAAGGACGGCATGCGCCTTGTCATCGAGCTCAAGCGCGGCGAAGTGCCCGAGGTCGTGCTGAACAACCTCTACAAGAACACCCAGCTGCAGGACACCTTCGGGATGAACCTGGTGGCGCTGGTCGACGGCCAGCCCCGCCTGCTCAACCTGAAGCAGATGATCGACTACTTCCTGCAGCATCGCCGGGAAGTGGTCACGCGCCGCACGGTTTTCCAGTTGCGCAAGGCCCGCGAGCGCGGCCACGTGCTGGAAGGCCTGGCGGTGGCGCTGGCAAACATCGACGATTTCATCGCGATCATCAAGGCGGCCCCGACTCCTCCTGTCGCCCGTCAGGAACTGATGGCGAAGTCCTGGGACTCGTCGCTGGTGCGTGAAATGCTGTCGCGCGCCGACGGCGACACGCCGGGCGGCCGCGCGGCTTTCCGTCCGGACGATCTGGGCGTCGAGTTCGGTCTTCAGGGCGACGGCCTGTATCGCCTGAGCGATACGCAGGCCCAGGAAATCCTGAACATGCGCCTGCAACGCCTGACCGGGCTGGAGCAGGACAAGATTGTTGGCGAGTACAAGGACATCATGTCCACCATCGCCGACCTGCTGGACATCCTGGCCCGTCCGGAGCGCATCACGACGATCATCAGCGAAGAGCTGCAGGCCATCAAGGCCGAGTTCTCGACTGGCGCCAAGGACTCGCGCCGTTCGGAAATCGAACTGAACGCGACGGAACTCGATACCGAAGACCTGATCACGCCGACCGACATGGTCGTGACGCTGTCGCACGGCGGCTACATCAAGAGCCAGCCGCTGTCCGAGTACCGCTCGCAAAAGCGTGGCGGGCGCGGCAAGCAGGCCACGGCCATGAAGGAAAACGACTGGATCGACCAGCTCTTCATCGCCAACACGCACGACTTCCTGCTGTGCTTCTCGAACCGTGGCCGTGTGTACTGGCTGAAGGTCTGGGAAGTGCCGCAAGGCACGCGTAACTCGCGCGGCAAGCCGATCGTCAACATGTTCCCGCTGGCCGACGGCGAGAAGATCACGGTGGTGCTGCCGGTCAAGGAATTCAGCGAAGACCACTATGTCTTCATGGCGACCTCGCGCGGCACGGTCAAGAAGACCCCGCTGTCCGACTTCTCCAACCCGCGCAAGGCCGGCATCATCGCCGTCGACCTTGACGATGGCGACTACCTGATTGGCGCGGATCTCACCGACGGCAAGCACGACGTCATGCTGTTCTCGGACGCCGGCAAGGCCGTGCGCTTCGACGAAAACGACGTGCGTCCGATGGGCCGTAACGCCCGCGGCGTGCGCGGCATGATGCTCGAGGACACGCAGACGGTCATCGCGCTGCTGGTCGCCGGCGACGAAACGCAGACGGTGCTGACCGCCACGGAAAACGGCTACGGCAAGCGCACGCCGATCGCGGAGTACACGCGCCATGGCCGCGGCACGAAGGGCATGATCGCCATCCAGACCACCTCGCGTAACGGCAAGGTGGTGGGCGCGGTGCTGGTCACGCCTACCGATGAGATCATGCTCATCACCACCGGCGGCGTCCTGGTGCGCACCCGTGTCGCGGAAATCCGCGAAATGGGCCGTGCGACGCAGGGCGTCACGCTGATCAACGTCGACGACGGCAGCACGCTGTCCGGCGTGCGCCGTGTCGTCGAAAGCGACGCGGACGATGACGGCGAACTGGACGAAGACGGCCAGCAAACCGGTGGCGACGACAGCAACGACGCAGCAGATTCGACGGAACCTACGGAGCAATAATGGCCCGCCCCTGGAACTTCTCGGCCGGCCCCTCGGTCTTGCCCGAGGTGGTGCTGCAGCAAGCCGCTGCAGAAATGCTGGACTGGCACGGCAGCGGCATGTCCGTGATGGAAATGAGCCATCGCGGCAAGCATTTCGTGCAGATCTGCGATGAAGCAGAGTCCGATCTGCGCGACTTGCTGGGCCTGCCGGCCGATTACGCCGTCATGTTCATGCAAGGCGGCGGTTCCGGGGAAAACGCCATCGTTCCCATGAATCTCATGGGACGCCGCGGCGCCCCAGCCGCGGATTTCGTCGTGACGGGCCATTGGTCCAAGCGTTCGTACAAGGAAGCCGGCCGCTACGGCAGCACGCACATCGCGGCCAGTTCCGATCATGCCACCCAGATCGACGGCCGCGAACAGGCGCCGCTGACCTGGGTGCCGCCTGCCGATACCTGGCAGGTGCGCAAGGAATCGGCCTACCTGCACCTGTGCAGCAACGAAACCATTGGCGGCGTCGAGTTCCTGGACTGGCCCGACACCGCTGACCTCGGCGCACCTGACGTGCCCCTGGTCATCGACGCCTCTTCGCATTTCCTGTCGCGCCCGATGGACGTGTCGCGCTGCGGCATGATGTACGCCGGCGCGCAGAAAAACGCTGGCCCGGCCGGCGTCACCATGGTCATCGCGCGCCGCGACCTGATTGGCCAGGCCTTGCCGATCTGCCCCTCGGCGTTCGACTACGCCAACGTGGCGGCCGAACACTCGCGCTACAACACCCCGCCCACCTTTGCGATCTACATCGCGGGCCTGGTGTTCAAGTGGGTCAAGGCCAATGGCGGCGTGGCGGGCATGGAAGCCGCCAACAAGGCGAAGGCCGATCTGCTGTATGGCTACCTGGACAGCACCAGCTTCTACCGCAATCCCATTCACGCGCCCGTGCGTTCGCGCATGAACGTGCCGTTCGTGCTGCATGACGAGTCGCTCAACGACGCTTTCCTAAAGGGCGCCGAGGCAGCGGGCCTGACGCAGTTGAAGGGCCACAAGAGCGTGGGCGGCATGCGCGCCTCCATCTACAACGCGCTGCCGCTCGAAGGCGTGGCGGCGCTGGTCGAGTACCTGAAGGAATTCGAGCGCCGCCATGGATGACGAGCTGCAGCGCAAGCTGCTTCCCCTGCGCAAGCGCATCGACGACCTCGATGCGCAGATCCTCGATCTTCTGTCGCAGCGCGCGCGCGCCGCGCTCGAAGTGGGTGAGGCCAAGCATGCCGCGCACGCCGATGGACCCGTGCTGCGTCCCGAACGCGAAGCCGAGGTCATCCGCCGCCTGCAGCAGATCAATCCGGGTCCGTTCCCGAACGCCGGCGTGGCGTCGGTCTGGACCGAAATCATCTCCGCATGCCGGGGCCTGGAGCGCGGCATGACCGTCGCGTTTTTGGGACCGCAGGGTTCGTTCTCGGAGCAGGCTGCGCTGGAACACTTTGGCCATGCGGTCCAGAAGCTGCCTTGCGCCTCGTTCGACGAGGTCTTCCGGGCTGTCGAGGCCGGTCAGGCAGACGTGGGCATGGTGCCGGTGGAAAATTCCACCGAAGGCGCTGTCAACCGCAGCCTGGACCTGCTGCTGAACACGCCGGTCAAGATCCTGGGCGAGCGTTCGCTCGTCATCCGCCATTGCCTGATGTCGCAATCGGGCGGCATGGACGGCATCAAGACCATTTCCGCGCACCCGCAGGCGCTGGCCCAGTGCCAGGGTTGGCTGACGCGCAACTATCCCGACGTCGAGCGCGTGGCCGCCTCCAGCAATTCCGAAGCAGCGCGCGCCGCCGCGTCGGATGCGAGCATCGCGGCCATTGCCGGCGAAGTGGCTGCGCCCGCCTGGAACCTGCAGATTGTCGCCGCCGGCATCCAGGATGACCCGCACAACCGCACCCGCTTTCTGGCAATCGGCAACATCGAGCCCCTGGTCAGCGGCAAGGACAAGACCAGCCTGATCCTGGCGGTGCCGAACCGCGCGGGCGCCGTCTATGAAATGCTGGCGCCCCTGGCCGCCAACGGCGTGTCGATGACGCGCTTCGAGTCGCGCCCCGCGCGTACGGGCCAGTGGGAATACTATTTCTACGTCGACGTCCTGGGCCACCGGAACGACCCGAATGTCGAGCGTGCCCTGGCGGCCCTGCAGGCGCAGGTTGCCTACCTCAAAGTGCTGGGCTCGTACCCGGCGCAGTGAATCCCACATCATGACCCACGCATCCAAGCCCCTCGTTGCCCCCGCGCACGTCAGCGCCATCGCCCCGTACCAGGCAGGCAAGCCGATCGAAGAACTGGCCCGCGAATTCGGGCTGGATCCGGCGACCATCGTCAAGCTGGCGTCCAACGAAAACCCGTTGGGCATGCCCAAATCGGCGAAGGCGGCCATGCTGGCTGCGGCCGAATCGCTGGCACGCTATCCGGACCCCAACGGCTTTGACCTGAAGGCGGCGCTGGCTGAACGCTACGGCGTGCCGATGAACTGGATCACGCTCGGCAACGGCTCGAACGACATCCTGGAAATCGCCGCGCTGGCGCTGCTGGAACCGGGCGCTTCCGCGGTGTACGCGCAGCACTCGTTTGCGGTCTACCGCCTGGCCACGCAGGCGCGCGGCGCGCGCCACATCGTGGTGCCGGCCGTGGACCACGGCCACGACCTGGATGCGATGTTCGACGCGATCGCCGACGACACGCGCCTGGTGTTCATCGCCAACCCGAACAACCCCACCGGCACCTTCGTGCCGGGCGACAAGGTCGCGGACTTCCTGGAACGCGTGCATGCCGCGCACGGCGACCGTGTCACGGTCGTGCTGGACGAGGCCTACAACGAATACCTGGATCCGGAGCTGCGCTTTGACAGCACCGCGCTGGCGCGCCAGTACCCGAACCTGATCGTGTCGCGCACGTTCTCCAAGGCTTATGGCCTGGCGGGCCTGCGCGTCGGTTTCTCGGTGGCGCAGCCCGGCCTGACCGACCTGCTCAACCGCGTGCGCCAGCCGTTCAACGTCAATACGCTGGCCCAAGCCGCAGCCATCGCCGCGCTCGGCGATGCCGAATACCTCGAGCAAGCCTACGCTTCCAACAAGGCAGGCAAGGCCCAGTTGTGCGCCGCGTTCGACAAGCTGAATCTGCGTTACGTGCCCAGCTATGGCAACTTCGTGCTGGTTCACGTGGGCGACGCGCCGCGCATCAATCTTGAACTCCTCAAGCGCGGCGTCATCGTGCGTCCCGTTGCGGGCGACGGTCTGCCGGAGTGGCTCCGCGTGTCCATCGGACTGCCTCAAGAGAACGCCCGATTCATCGACGCCCTGACCGCCATCCTGACCGCATGAACGACGCGTTACCTTCTTCAGATCAGGGGGCCGCGGGCCCCCTGATTCCTGTATTGGCAGTGGTTGGCGTCGGCTTGATCGGCGGATCGTTCGCGGCGGCCTTGCGGCAGGCAGGGCAGGTGGGCAAGGTGCTGGGCGTGGGGCGCAATGCGCAGTCGCTGGAACGCGCTGTGGCGCTGGGCCTCATCGACGAGGCCGTGACGGCCGAGGCCGCGGCGGCCCAGGCGGATCTCATCATGCTGGCCACGCCGGTCGGCGGCCTGACAAACGTGCTGTCGCGGATGCGGACGCACCTCTCGCCGCGCGCCGTCCTGACCGACGGCGGCAGCACCAAGGCCGAAGTGGTCGAGGCGGCGCGCGATGCGCTGGGCGATCGCATCGGGCAGTTCGTGCCGGGCCATCCCATCGCGGGCGCCGAGCGCACCGGGCCGGAAGCCGCGGATGCGGACCTCTACCGCGGACGCACCGTCATCCTCACGCCTGTGCCTGAAAACGGCGCGGCGGCCATGGCGTTCGTGCGCCAGGCTTGGCAGGCTTGCGGCGCGCACGTGATCGACATGGACGCCGACGCACACGATCGCGTGCTCGCGTCGGTCAGCCATCTTCCGCATCTGCTGTCGTCGGTGTATATGGAACAGGTGGCCACGGCCGCCGACGCCGCGACCCGGCTGGAACTGGCGGGCAGCGGCTTTCGTGATTTCACCCGTATTGCCGCCGGATCGCCCGAGATGTGGCGCGACATTTTTTTGTCCAATCGCGACGCCATGCTGGCCGAGCTGGCCGCTGTGCGCGGCGTGCTGGACCGAGCCGAGCGCGCCATTGCCGATGGCGACGGCGAAGCTTTGCTGACGCTGCTGGACACGGCGGCGCGTGCGCGCCGCGGCTGGCGCAAGGAGTAGTTCAATGGGCGCTTTGTCTTACCTCGATCTGCCGCGCGTGCGGCGTGCGCAGGGCGCGATGGCCTTGCCGGGATCCAAGAGCATTTCCAACCGCGTGCTGTTGCTGTCGGCCATCGCCGAAGGCACGACGGTCATCACCGGCCTGCTGGACTCCGACGACACTCGCGTCATGCTGGCGGCATTGCGTCAGCTGGGCGTGCAGGTGTCCGACCTGGACGCCGGGCGCGTCACGGTGCAGGGCGTGCGCCGTTTTCCGGTCGAAAGCGCCGACCTCTTCATGGGTAATGCGGGCACCGCAATCCGTCCGTTGACGGCGGCACTGGCCCTCATGGGCGGCGACTACCGCCTGTCGGGCGTGCCGCGCATGCACGAGCGCCCGATCGGCGACCTGGTCGATGCCCTGAACGCGCTGGGCGCGCGTATCGACTATCTGGGCCAGCCGGGTTATCCGCCGCTGCACATCGGCCGCGGCGACATAGCTGAAAACGCCGTGACCCGCGTGCAGGGTTCGGTCTCCAGCCAGTTCCTGACCGCCTTGCTGCTGGCCGCGCCTTTGCAGGCTGCTCGCAGCGGCAAGCCCGTCAAGATCGAGGTCGTGGGAGAGCTGATTTCCAAGCCCTACATCGAGATCACGCTGAACCTGATGGCGCGCTTTGGCGTGCTGGTGCAACGGGACGGCTGGAGCCGATTCGTTGTGGACGCGGGCGCCGCCTATCGCAGTCCGGGGCAGATCGCCGTGGAAGGGGACGCATCGACGGCGTCGTATTTCCTGGCGCTAGGCGCCATTGGCGGCGGCCCGGTGCGCGTGACCGGCGTCGGCGCCGACAGCATCCAGGGCGATGTGGGATTCGCGAGCACCCTGGCCGACATGGGCGCCAAGGTTACCTACGGTCCGGACTGGATCGAGGTGTCGGGGGTGCAGGTTGCCGACGGCGAGCGCCTCAAGGCCTTTGATACCGATTTCAACCTGATCCCCGACGCGGCGATGACAGCCGCGGCGCTGGCCCTGTACGCCGACGGTCCTTGCCGGCTGCGCAACATCGGCAGCTGGCGCGTCAAGGAGACGGACCGCATCCATGCCATGCAGACCGAGCTGGAAAAGCTGGGCGCGCAGGTGGAGTCCGGCCCCGATTGGCTGCGCGTGACGCCGCCGGCGCAGGACGCCTGGCGCGATGCCCGCATCGGCACCTGGGACGACCACCGCATGGCGATGTGCTTTTCGCTGGCGGCATTCGGACCGGCGGCGGTCCGCATTCTTGATCCCGGATGTGTCAGCAAGACGTTCCCGGGTTACTTTGACGTCTACGCCGGCCTGGTTTCGGCCTAGCGCTGCATCGCATCCATGACTTTGACTGCTTCAACTTCCGCCTCCCTGGCCCCGGTCATCACGATCGACGGTCCCACCGCGTCCGGCAAGGGCACCGTGGCTCATCGCGTCGCCAAGGCGCTGGGCTGGGCGGTGCTGGACAGCGGCGCCCTCTACCGGCTGACTGCGCTGGCTGCCATCAACCGCGGCGTTGCCGCCGACGACGAGCCCGCCGTGGCGCGCGTGGCCGAGACGCTGGATGTAAGGTTCGACGGACCGCACGTTTACCTCGAGGGGGCCGATGCCGGCCATGACATCCGCCGTGAGGAAGTGGGCAATTTCGCATCTCGCGTGGCGGCTTTCCCGGGGGTGCGGCAGGCCTTGCTCGAGCGCCAGCGCGCCTTCCGGCTGCCGCCCGGCCTGGTTGCGGACGGCCGCGACATGGGCACCGTCGTGTTCCCGGACGCGTCCCTGAAGGTCTTCCTGGTCGCCGACGTGGTCGCCCGGGCGGAGAGGCGGCGTAAGCAGTTGATCGAAAAGGGAATTTCTGCTAATCTAGACGACCTTTTGCGGGATATGCGCGAGCGTGACGCGCGCGACACCGGGCGCGCCACTGCGCCGCTGGCTCCCGCAGCAGATGCACACGTGCTGGATTCGTCCAATCTGACGATCGCGGAAACGGTGCAGGCAATCCTGGATTTCTGGCAGCAAGCCAACCCGTGAAGTGAAGTTAAGTGAATTTACGGGCAGTGTTGCTACAGGCAGTATTGCTACCGGCAGTTTTTAGCATTTTTTGATTAGGCCCTGCTCAAGCCAGGCGACTCCCCCACGGGCCACCCCGCAAGGGTCAGCCAGCCGGCAGGTATTTTGACTCCACTGTGGCGGGCAATCCGCTGCGGTGTGTTCTTAACGGCCATTTCGGCCCAATGGATTTCAACCCCATGTCTTCCGTTTCCACTACCGCCACCGGCGGCGAAAGCTTCGCCGACCTTTTCGCACAAAGCCTCAAGAGCCAGGACATGAAGTCCGGCGAGGTCATCAGCGCCGAAGTCGTGCGCGTCGACCACAATTTCGTCGTCGTCAACGCCGGCCTGAAGTCCGAAGCGCTGATCCCCCTGGAAGAGTTCCTGAACGACCAGGGCGAGCTCGAAGTGCAACCTGGCGATTTCGTCTCGGTGGCCATCGATTCCCTGGAAAACGGCTACGGCGACACCATCCTGTCGCGTGACCGCGCCAAGCGCCTGTCGGCCTGGCTGCAACTGGAAAAGGCCCTGGAGAACGGCGAACTGGTTACCGGCACCATCACCGGCAAGGTGAAGGGCGGCCTGACCGTCATGACCAACGGCATCCGCGCGTTCCTGCCGGGTTCGCTGGTGGACCTGCGTCCGGTCAAGGACACCACCCCGTACGAAGGCAAGACCCTCGAATTCAAGGTCATCAAGCTCGACCGCAAGCGCAACAACGTTGTGCTGTCGCGTCGCCAGGTGCTGGAAGCCAGCATGGGCGAAGAGCGTCAAAAGCTGCTCGAAACCCTGCACGAAGGTGCCGTGGTCAAGGGCGTGGTCAAGAACATCACCGACTACGGCGCGTTCGTCGACCTGGGCGGCATCGATGGTCTGCTGCACATCACCGACATGGCCTGGCGCCGTGTGCGTCACCCCTCCGAAGTCCTGCAAGTGGGTCAGGAAGTCGAAGCCAAGGTCCTCAAGTTCGACCAGGAAAAGAGCCGCGTCTCCCTGGGCGTCAAGCAGCTTGGCGAAGATCCGTGGGTGGGCCTGGCTCGCCGCTACCCGCAAGGCACCCGCCTGTTCGGCAAGGTCACGAACCTGACCGACTACGGCGCGTTCGTTGAAGTCGAAGCCGGCATCGAAGGTCTGGTCCACGTGTCCGAAATGGACTGGACCAACAAGAACGTCGACCCGCGCAAGGTTGTGACTCTGGGCGAAGAAGTCGAAGTCATGGTCCTGGAAATCGACGAAGACCGTCGCCGTATTTCGCTGGGCATGAAGCAGTGCCGCCAGAACCCGTGGGAAGAGTTCGCCACGAACTTCAAGCGTGGTGACAAGGTCCGCGGCGCCATCAAGTCGATCACCGACTTCGGCGTGTTCGTCGGCCTGCCCGGCGGCATCGACGGCCTGGTTCACCTGTCCGACCTGTCGTGGGCGGAATCTGGTGAAGAAGCCGTGCGCAACTTCAAGAAGGGTGACGAAATCGAAGCCGTGGTTCTGGGCATCGACACCGACAAGGAACGCATCTCGCTGGGCATCAAGCAGCTGGAAGGCGACCCCTTCAACAACTTCGTCGCCACGTTTGACAAGGGCGCCGTCGTTCCGGGCACCATCAAGTCCGTCGAAGCCAAGGGCGCCGTCGTGACGCTGTCCGTGGACGTCGAAGGCTACCTGCGCGCTTCCGAGATCTCCTCGGGCCGCGTCGAAGATGCCACCACCGTGCTGTCCGCCGGCGAAAACATCGAAGCCATGATCGTCAACATCGACCGCAAGACGCGTTCGATCCAACTGTCGATCAAGGCCCGTGACAACGCCGAAACCGCCGACACGATCCAGCGCATGTCCGATGCCAGCGCTTCGTCCGGCACCACCAACCTCGGCGCGCTGCTGAAGGCCAAGCTGGACCAACAGCGCAACGACGGTTAATTCGTGACCAAGTCGGAGCTGATCGCCGCCTTGGCGGCCCGCTATCCTCAGCTGGCCGCCCGCGACACCGATTACGCGGTCAAGACCGTACTGGATGCAATGACTCAGGCCCTGGCCTCGGGTCAGCGCATCGAGATCCGCGGTTTTGGCAGCTTCTCGTTGTCGCAACGGTCACCCCGTATCGGTCGCAATCCCAAATCCGGCGAGCAGGTGCTGGTGCCTGGTAAACAGGTGCCGCACTTCAAGGCAGGCAAGGAATTGCGCGAGCGGGTGGACCTGGTCGGCGGCAATGACGAGGACGCTCAATCCTCTGGGTCGAGCGAGTCGATGCCGTCTTCCATGGCAGGTTTGCACGCCATGCACTGACGCGTCGGCCAGGCAGGGCTGCCTTCGGGCAGATCGGACCGCGAGCAAAGCCCCTTGAGAAATCAAGGGGCTTTGTTTTTGTGGCGCCGGTTCATGCGGGCGCCCGGCTTGCGCAAGGGCGGGCCGTGCTCCGCCTTGGGGCTTTTTTTTCTCTCGTCATGAAGACGTCGCTTACAATTGACGGTCTCGAATCATCTGGAGCATGCGCCATGCGCTATCTCGTCTGGGCCCTGCGATTGCTCGTCTTTGTTGCGGTGTTGATGTTCGCCTTGAAGAACACCGACCCCGTCGCCGTGAAGTTCTACGCCGACTACGTCATCCAGGATGTCCCGCTGATCGTCGTCATGCTGGTCGTGTTCGTGCTTGGCGCGCTGTTCGGCCTGCTGCTGACGGTGCCCGCCGCGCTGCGCCGCCGCCGCGAGGCCATCCGCCTGCGCCGCGAACTGGATCGCATCCAGGCCGCCGCCAATGGCACGACGCCCGTCGTGCCCCCCGAAGCCGTCGCTCCCATGTCGCCGCTGTGACACCGCGCCGCCTTTTTGCACCGAATTACCGCATGAGTCCGAATAGTGGATTTTGAACCTTGGTGGTTGATATTCGTCCCGGTGCTGTTCGCGCTGGGCTGGCTGGCCGCGCGATTCGATATCCGGCAGATGCTGCGGGAAACGCGCAGCCTGCCCGACTCCTATTTCCGCGGGCTGAATTTCCTGCTCAATGAAGAGCCTGATCGCGCCATCGACGCCTTCGTCGAAGTCGCCAAGCTGGACCCGGAAACCACGGAGCTGCACTTTGCGCTGGGCAGTCTGTTCCGCCGCCGCGGCGAAATGGAGCGCGCCATCCGGGTGCACCAAAGCCTGCTGAACCGTTCCGACCTGCCGCAGGCCGAACGCGAACACGCGCAGCACGAGCTGGCTCAGGACTTCCTGAAGGCCGGGATGCTGGATCGCGCCGAAAGCGGTTTCGAGCAGCTCAAGGACACGCGCTACGCCTTGCCCGCGCTGCGCTCACTGATCCGCATTTATGAATCCGAGCACGATTGGCCGCGTGCGATCGAGGCCGTGAAGACCCTGCAGGGCCTGGTCGACGAGCCCGTCCCGCAAATCGTGCATTACTACTGCGAACAGGCCCAGACCGCGCTGGCGGCCAAGCCCGCCGACGTCGAGGCCGCACACAAGGCGCTGGACGCGGCGGACCATGCGCTGTCCACCACCGAAGCCGCCTCGAGCAAGGGCGCCAAGGTGCGCACCGCCATGCTGCGGGCGCGCCTGGCGCTGATCGAACAGGATCCGAAGCGCGAACGGCTGTATCTCGAGTCGGTCATGACCGACGCGTCCGAATACGCCGGGCTGGTGGCCGAACAGTTGCTGGCCAATTACCGCAATGCCAATCAGGTGGCGGAGGGCTTGGATTTCCTGCAAAAGCAGTATGGCCGCCATGCGTCCCTGGACCTTTTCAATGTGGTGTTCCGGGAGCTGCGGGTGCAGCAGGGCGCCGCGACCGCGTGGGCCTTTGCCCGCGGCGCGCTGCGCAGCCATCCTTCGCTGTTGGGGCTGGATCGCCTGCTGGAAGCCGAACTCGCCAACGGCGACAGCGACGGCGATCACGGTCCGGTGCCGGGCGCCGACCTGACCCTGCTGCGCAGCCTGATTCACAAGCACACGCAACGGCTCGATCGCTACGCATGCCGCAATTGCGGTTTTCAAGCGCGTCGCTTTTACTGGCAATGTCCCGGCTGCAACGCCTGGGAAACCTATGCGCCGCGCCGTCTGGAAGAACTTGAATGAACTCTTTTCCCGCCGAAGCCATTTCGCGTAGCCGCGTGCTCGTGGTTGGCGACGTCATGCTGGACCGTTACTGGTTCGGTGAAGTCGAACGTATCTCGCCCGAAGCGCCGGTGCCGGTCGTGCGGGTCGCGCGACGCGAAGACCGTCTGGGCGGCGCCGCCAACGTCGCGCGCAACGTCGCGGCCCTGGGTGGCCACGTGACCCTGGTCGGCGTGCTGGGCCAGGACGAAGCCGGCGACAGCGTTCGGCGCCTGGCCACCGAGGCCGGCATCCAGGGCGACCTGATTGCCGACAACGAACTGCACACCACCCTCAAGATGCGCGTGCTGGGCCGCCAGCAACAGCTGCTGCGTGTGGACTTCGAACAGCATCCCACCCAGCCATCGCTTGACGCGGTGGACGCCGCGCTGGCCCGGCATCTGGCCAACCACGACATCGTCGTTCTGTCGGACTATGCCAAAGGCGTGCTGACCCGGGTCGAATCGCTGATTGCGCTGGCGCGCAGCGCGGGCATCCCGGTGCTGGTGGACCCCAAGGGCGACGACTATTCGCGTTATCGCGGCGCGACGCTGGTCACGCCCAACCGCTCGGAAATGCAGCAGGCAGTTGGCCGCTGGACGTCCGAAGCCGAATTGACCGATCGTGCGCAGCGCCTGCGCGCCGATCTGGACCTTGAAGCCTTGCTCGTGACGCGGTCCGAGCAGGGCATGACTTTGTTTTCCGACGCGGGACGCGACCACACCGACGCGCAAGCGCATGAGGTGTTCGATGTGTCCGGTGCGGGCGACACCGTGCTGGCCACGCTGGCGGTTACGCGCGCCATCGGTTTGCCGTGGGCCGAAGCCATGGGCTGGGCCAACAAGGCCGGCGGCATCGCCGTGGGCAAGCTGGGCACGTCCGTCGTCACGGCCGCGGAATTGGCAGGAGAATCCTCATGATCGTCGTTACCGGAGCCGCGGGCTTCATTGGCAGCAACCTGGTTCGCGGACTCAACCGCCGCGGCATCGAAGACATCATTGCCGTCGATGACCTGACCGAAGGCGACAAGTTCGTCAATCTGGTCGACTGCAAGATCGCCGACTACATGGACAAGGACGACTTCCGCCGGCGCGTCGCCGATGGCAGCCTGCCCGAAATCCGCGCGGTGCTGCACCAGGGCGCGTGCTCGGACACGACCGAGCGCAACGGCCGCTACATGCTGGACAACAACTACCGCGTCACGCTGGAACTCTTCGAGTTCTGCCAGGCGCGCCGCGTGCCGTTCCTGTATGCGTCCTCGGCGGCCGTGTACGGCGGTTCGACGACCTACGTCGAGCATCCCGACAACGAAGGCCCGCTGAACGTCTACGGCTATTCCAAGCTGCTGTTCGACCAGGTGCTGCGCAAGCGCATGGACAGCCTGACGGCACAGGTCGTCGGTCTGCGGTACTTCAACGTGTACGGTCCGCACGAGCAGCACAAGGGCCGCATGGCCTCGGTGGCGTTCCACAACATGAACCAGTTCCTGGAGCACGGGCACGTGCGCCTCTTTGCGGGCTGGGACGGCTACGTGGATGGCGGCCAGAGCCGTGACTTCATTTCGGTCGAGGACGTGGTTGCCGTGAATCTGCATTTCCTGGATCACCCCGAGCAATCGGGCATCTTCAATTGCGGCACCGGCAAGGCGCAGCCGTTCAACGACGTGGCGGCCGCGGTGGTGAACACGCTGCGCGCCGAGCGGGGCGAAGCCGAGCTGACGCTGGCTCAACTGGCCGAGCTGGATCTGATCCGCTACATCCCGTTCCCGGACGACCTCAAGGGGCGCTACCAGAGCTATACGCAGGCGGACGTCACGCAGCTTCGGGCCGCCGGTTTTGCTGCGCCGATGCGCGATGTGCAGACGGGCGTGGCAGAGTACGTGCGCTACTGGCGCGCCCGGAAGTAATCCGCCACGCAGGCAAGGCGACAACGAAGGCCACCGCGACGCGGTGGCTTTTTTTTGCCCGCGACGTTGCCTGTCATTGGCCGGGGACATTGCCGGGGTATGTGCACGCGTAGTTGCCGGGGTGGATGTTTTGGTTCACCGGACCGGCGCTGCGAGCCGCCCGCCCCGATGATGGCAACGGGGCGCGGCAACCGTCGCGTCCGTCACTGTCAGGAGAACCCCATGAATCCCTTCGTCTATCCCACCGTTGCCCGCAACCTGCCTCTGGTCTCGTGGCGCCGCGCGCGTCCCGCTGCCATGACTGCATGCCCCCGCGAGCGGCACCGCATCCTGCGGCGGGCGCTCGGCGCGTTGCTGCTGTCCGCTGGCCTGGGCGTGGCCGCGCCGCCCGCGCATGCGGTGGACATCAACCAGGCCACTGCAGCCCAGCTAGAGGGCGTGCGAGGCATCGGCCCTCGCACCGCTGAAATCATCGTCCGTGAACGCGAGCGTGGCGGCGGCTTTGAGTCGCTGGACGACCTGACCGAGCGCGTGCGGGGCATCGGCCAGAAAAAGGCTCAGGCGCTGCAGGCGGCGGGGCTGACAATCGGCGCGGCGGGTGCGGCCGCCAAGCCGTCGGCAGGCGCGTCCGGCGCGGCGCCCGGAGCCCGGCCCGCGCCCGGCAAGGCCGCTGCGCCAAAGCCGGCGCCGCCTGCCGCCAGTGCGCCGGCACAGGTCCGCGCAAAGCCCTGAGTCGGGTTCTGGCTAACCCTGGCGGGTGCGCGGCTTTTGCGGCCGCGCGGCGCCGGGCGGAGTTATGATCGACCGCATGACTACTACCTACCCCACTATCGAGCAGACCGTCGGCAACACGCCCCTGGTGCGCCTGCAGCGCATTCCTGGGGCGGCGGGCGACGCGCGCGGCAATGTCATCCTGGCCAAGCTGGAAGGCAACAACCCGGCGGGGTCCGTCAAGGATCGTCCCGCCTTGTCGATGATCCAGCGCGCGGAAGAGCGCGGCGACATCAAGCCCGGCGACACCCTCATCGAGGCCACCAGCGGCAACACCGGCATTGCGCTGGCCATGGCGGCCGCCATGAAGGGTTACCGCATGATCCTGATCATGCCGGACAATCTGTCCGTCGAGCGGCGCGCAGCCATGGCCGCCTACGGCGCTGAGCTGATCCTGACGCCGGCCGACAAGGGCGGCATGGAATACGCCCGCGACCTGGCCACCGAGATGCAGGCCGATGGCCGTGGCGTGGTGCTGGACCAGTTTGCCAATCCCGACAATCCGCGCGCGCACATCGAAACCACGGGCCCGGAACTCTGGAATCAGACGGAAGGACGCATCACCCACTTCGTCAGCGCGATGGGCACCACGGGCACGATCATGGGCGTGTCCACCTACCTGAAGTCTCGCAATCCCGCCGTGCAGGTGGTGGGCGCGCAGCCGGCCGAAGGATCGCAGATCCCCGGTATCCGCAAATGGCCCGAGGCCTACCTGCCCAAGATCTTTGACCGCAGCCGCGTGGACGCCTACGAGTCCATCCAGCAGTCCGAAGCCGAAGTCATGGCGCGGCGGCTGGCCGCCGAGGAAGGCATTTTCGGCGGCATCTCGTCGGCCGGTGCGCTGGTCGCGGCGCTGCGGGTTGCCGAACGCGTCAACGATGCGACCATCGTGTTCATCGTGTGCGACCGCGGCGATCGCTATCTGTCGACGGGCGTGTTCAACTGACACGCGGTGCCCCCCGGCCGCCCCAGCCAGTAGGGCACCCAAATGAAAAACGCCCTGGCGGTTGAACCTGCCAGGGCGTTTGTCTTTCGGCGCGGGCGTGTCCGCGCGAGGGCGCTCACCGCGCGACGCGGGCCTCGATCTCCGTGGCCAGATCCGCCACCGACGTCGCATAGAAGTAGCTGCGGTTGTACTTGGTCAGTGCAAAGAAGTTGGGCGTGCCCACGCGATACTGCGCCGTGCCCCGCATTTCTTCGACCAGATCCACCACGCCCAGCGGCTGGCTGCTCCAGCCATCGCTGGTCGCGCCAGGCTTGAGCTGCGAGCCGGCCGCCGACAGCGTGGTCCAGCTTTGCTTGGGCTCCAGGCCGCCGTCCACCAGCGCGGTGGGATCGGCGGGCAGCACCACGGGTGCGAACACCGGCAGGCCGCGCTGCCAGCCGTGCTGCGCCAGGAAGCTGCCCACGGACATGATCGCGTCCTGCGTGTTGTTGGTCAGGTCGATATGGCCGTTGCCGTCGCCGTCCACGGCGTAGTGCATTACGCTGGTCGGCATGAATTGCGGCATGCCGATGGCGCCGGCATAGGAGCCCTGCGTTTCCAGCTCGAGCTTGTCGTTCATGACCAGCGTCAGGAAGTCCGCCAATTGGGTGCGGAACATGGTGGCGCGCTCCGGCTTGGCGGGGTCGGGGTAGTCAAAGGCCAGCGTGGCCAGCGCGTCCAGGACGCGGAAGTTGCCCATGTTGCGGCCATACAGCGTTTCGACGCCGATGATGGAGGCAATGATGGGCGCGGGCACGCCGAACCGTTGCGCGGCCTGGTTCAAGAGGTCGCGGTTTTCGTTGTAGAACTCGACGCCCCAGGCGATGCGCTTGGGCTCGACGAAGCGCGACCGGTAGGTCAGCCAGCTGCGCCAGACCTTTTTGCCCGGCGGGGAGGGCGCAATCAGCCGCGCGACCGTCGCGTTGTAGCGCGAGCTTTCCAAGGCGGACACCATCGGCGCCAGCGGCAGCTGCCGTTCGGCGGCCAGGTTCTCGACGAAGGTGCGGACCTCGGGGCGCAGCGCGCCCGACGGCGTCAGCGTGGCGGGCGCGTCGTCCGCCAGTTCGGGGCCGAGCGTCGGCGTGCTGGGCCCGATGCGGATGGGGGTTGTCCCTGAAGCCTGGGCCGTTTGGGGAGCGAGGGACGTGGAGGGTGCTGCGGTGGGAGTGGTGGTGGAGCACCCCGCCAGCAGGGCGGAAAGCGCGCCGAGTTGCAGTATTCGCCGACAGATGAACATAATCTTCCTTATGGAGACCATGTATCTTACCCACCCGGCATGCCGCTTGCATGAAATGGGAAGCTGGCATCCGGAAAGCCCCCAGAGGCTGGACGCCATCTCCGATCAGTTGCTCGCAAGCGGATTGATGCCTTATCTGGATGACCGGCAGGCGCCGCAGGCGTCCCGCAATGACCTCTTGCGCGTGCACACTGTCCAGTACCTGGACAGTTTGCAGAAACATACGCCGGACCAAGGGTATTACCCTATCGATCCCGACACCCTTATGAACCCGCACACCTACGAAGCCGCGCTGCATGCCGCGGGTGCCGGGGTGGCTGCGGTCGACGCGGTGCTGGGCGGGGAGGCGCGTACGGCCTTCTGCGCGGTGCGTCCGCCGGGGCATCATGCCTGCCGATCGCAGGCCATGGGATTCTGCTTTTTCAATAACGTCGCCATTGCGGCGCAGCACGCCATGGACTTCCACGGCCTGACGCGCGTGGCGATCGTCGATTTTGACGTTCACCATGGCAACGGCACGGAAGACGTCTTCGCCGGCGATGATCGGGTGCTGATGTGCAGCTTTTTCCAGCATCCGTTCTTCCCCAACAGCGGCGCGAATCACCCGGCCGCCAACATGCTGAATGTGCCCGTGCCTGCCTACACGGCGGGCGCCGTGGTCCGGACCATCGTCACGGACACGTGGCTGCCGCGGCTGGAAGCGCATCGCCCCGAACTAATCCTCGTGTCTGCGGGCTTTGACGCCCACCGCGAGGACGACATGGGGCAGATGGGGCTGGTCGAGGCGGACTATGCCTGGATCACCGAGCAGCTTGTCGACGTGGCTGACCGCCACTCTCAGGGCCGGATCGTGAGCACGCTCGAGGGCGGTTACAACTTGTCGGCCCTGGGCCGCAGCGTGGTCGCGCACATACGGGCGCTGGCGAAGCTGTAGAATCAGGAAAAAATTGTGCAATGCGATCCCGGCGCAAAGCCGGGTCATTATTTTCCAATTGGAGGCAGCGGGATGAAGGTGTTGGTACCTGTCAAGCGCGTCGTTGACTACAACGTCAAGGTGCGCGTCAAGTCTGATCAGACCGGCGTGGATATCGCCAACGTGAAGATGTCCATGAACCCCTTTGACGAAATCGCCGTCGAAGAAGCCACCCGCCTGAAGGAAAAGGGCGCGGTCGCTGAAGTCGTGGCGGTTTCTTGCGGCGTTGCGCAATGCCAGGAGACACTGCGCACCGCCATGGCCATCGGCGCCGATCGCGGCGTGCTGGTCCAGACCGATGCCGAACTGCAACCGCTGGCTGTCGCCAAGCTGCTCAAGGCGCTGGTCGACAAGGAACAGCCCCAGCTCGTGATCCTGGGCAAGCAGGCCATCGACGACGACGCCAACCAGACCGGCCAGATGCTGGCCGCGCTGCTGGACTGGCCGCAAGCCACGTTCGCCAGCAAGGTCGAACTGGCCGACGGCAAGGTCACCGTGACGCGTGAAGTCGACGGCGGCCTGGAAACCCTGTCGCTCAAGCTGCCCGCCATCGTGACCACCGACCTGCGCCTGAACGAGCCGCGCTACGTCACGCTGCCGAATATCATGAAGGCCAAGAAAAAGCAGTTGGACACCGTCACGCCGCAAGACCTGGGCGTTGATCCCGCGCCCCGCCTGAAGACGCTGAAGGTCAGCGAGCCGCCCGCCCGCAAGGCCGGCATCAAGGTTGCCGACGTCGCGGCGCTGGTGGACAAACTCAAGAACGAAGCGAAGGTGGTCTGATCATGACGACGCTGGTTATTGCCGAACACGATAACGCCCAACTCAAGGGCGCAACCCTGAACGCCATCGCCGCCGCCGCCAAGATCGGAGGCGACGTGCACGTGCTGGTCGCCGGCGCCAACGCGCGCGCCGTGGCCGACCAGGCTGCCCAAGCCGCTGGCGTGGCGAAGGTGCTGTTGGCCGATGCCCCGCATCTGGCGGACGGCCTGGCCGAAAACGTCGCGGCGCAGGTGCTGGCCGTGGCTTCGAACTACAGCCACATCCTGTTCCCGGCCACCGCGTCGGGCAAGAACGTGGCGCCGCGCGTTGCAGCCAAGCTGGACGTGGCCCAGATCTCCGACATCATCGGTGTTGAATCCGCCGACACGTTCCAGCGCCCGATCTACGCCGGCAACGCCATCGCCACCGTGCAATCGGCTGACGCCGTCAAGGTCATCACCGTGCGCACGACCGGCTTTGACGCCGTCGCCGCCCAAGGCGGTTCCGCCTCGGTCGAAGACGCCGCTGCCGTGGCCGATTCCGGCCTGTCCACGTTCGTGGGCCGCGAAGTCGCCAAGAGCGATCGTCCCGAACTGGCCGGCGCGCGCGTCGTGGTTTCGGGCGGCCGTGGTCTGGGCAGCGCCGAAAACTTCAAGATCCTGGATCCGCTGGCCGACAAGCTGGGCGCCGCACTGGGCGCTTCGCGCGCCGCGGTCGACGCCGGCTACGCGCCGAACGACTGGCAGGTTGGCCAGACCGGCAAGATCGTCGCGCCGCAGTTGTACGTGGCCGTCGGCATCTCTGGCGCCATCCAGCATCTGGCCGGCATGAAGGATTCGAAGGTCATCGTTGCGATCAACAAGGACGCCGAAGCGCCGATTTTCGGCGTCGCCGATTACGGCCTGGTGGGCGACCTGTTCACGGTCGTTCCCGAGTTGACGAACGCGCTGTAAGTTTCAGCCGGTTCGATCAAAACCGCGGGCCTTCGGGTCCGCGGTTTTTTTTTGCGGACGCGCCACGCATTTATTTCAGATATTCGAAAATCTTTGATTTTCTGAAAGACTCTGATAACGTACTTCGCGCTACTCACCGTTTGCGATTGTGCTTGACCTGTACAGAACGAAGGAGATTCGTGATGGAATGGTTCTTTGACACGCTACGTAAGTACCCGGAGCTGGCGATTTTCTTGACCCTGGGCCTCGGTTATTGGATCGGGGCCAAGAAAATCTTCGGATTCAATCTGGGCGCAGTGACCGGGACATTGTTGGTGGGCGTGCTGGTCGGCCAGCTCAACATTTCAATTGCTCCCATTCTCAAGCAGGTGTTCTTCCTGCTTTTTCTTTTTGGTCTTGGCTACGGCGTCGGACCGCAATTCTTCCGCGGCATGAAAAGCGATGGCCTTCCGCAGGTCATCTTTGCCGTCATCATCTGCGTGCTCTGCCTGCTGGTCACCTGGGTGACCGCCATCGGATTCGGCTTTGATGCCGGCACCGGCGCCGGGCTGCTGTCCGGCGCGCAGACGATATCTGCGGTCATGGGCGTGGCGACCGACACGATCAACGGCCTGTCCGTCGACGCGGCGACCAAGAAGCAGTGGATCGACAACATTCCCGTCGCGTACGCGGTCTGCTACATCTTCGGCACGGTCGGCAGCGCCTGGCTGCTTGCTTCCCTCGGTCCCAAGCTGATGCGCGTGGACATCGTGAAGGAATGCAAGGACTACGAGGCCAAGATGTCCGGCGGGGCCGATTCGATGGAACTGTCGGGCTACCGCAAGTTCACGGCGCGGGCGTACCGGCTGGACAACGCGGAATACGCCGGAAAGACGGTGGGCGAACTGGAAGCAAAGTTCGTGGACGCCCGAGTCTTTGTCGAGCGCATTCACCGCGGCGACCAGATCATCGACGCCGACTCGACCACGATGCTGCAGGCCGGCGACGTGCTCGGCGTGACGGGCCGCCATGACGCGCTGGTGCTGCAGGCCTCGGGCATCATCGGCACCGAGGTCGAGGACCGCGACGTCATCAACCTGCCGGCTGAGATCGTCGAAGTCGTGCTGACCAACAAGAACGTGGCCGGCAAGACGCTCAAGGAACTTGCCGAAAACGAGACCGTGCGCCAATTGGGCCGCGGCGTGTTCCTGCGCAAGGTCGTGCGCGGCGGCCACGAGATGCCGGTCAACTGGGGCCTGAAACTGGACCGAGGCGACCGCCTCTTCATCCTGGGCGCCACACGCGACGTCGAACGCGTGGTCAGCAAGCTGGGCTACGTGGACCGCGCCACCAACCAGACCGACATGGTGTTCGTGGGCTTCGGCATCCTGCTGGGCGGCCTGTTCGGCACGCTGGTGCTGACGGTGGGCGGCATTCCGATCACGCTGTCGACGTCCGGCGGCGCGCTGATCTCCGGGCTGATCTTTGGATACCTGCGGTCGGTGCATCCGACCTTCGGGCGCGTGCCCGAGCCGGTGCACTGGTTCCTGACATCGGTGGGCCTGACCGCATTCGTTGCGGTGGTGGGCATCGTGTCGGGACCGGGCTTTGTGCAGGGCTTCCAGCAGCTGGGCGCAAAGCTGTTCATCGCGGGCGTCATCGCCACCAGCATCCCGATGATCCTGGGCGTGCTCATTGCCCGCTACGTCTTCAAGTTCCACCCCGCCATCTCATTAGGCGTGTGCGCGGGGGCGCGGACCACCACCGCGGCGATCGGCCAGATCACCGAGACGGCAAAGAGCCAGGTCCCGGCGCTTGGCTACACGGTGCCTTACGCCATCGGCAATACCCTGCTCATCATCTGGGGCATTGTCATCGTCATGCTCATGGCTTAGCAGGATTGCCCGCAAGCGCCGGCTTGCGGGTGCTGGATAGAAGCGCGGCAATCGTAACGGCGCTCGACTTGATGGCGCCTGTCAACACGCACACCAGGAGTACACAAAATGGCTTCCACTGCGCCTGTCACCGTCAGCCTGGCCTCGGCCCTGAAGACCACGCGTTCCCACCAACGCGACCTGGAGCAACTTTCACCGTTCGAACTGAAGGACTACCTGATCACGTTGGCCAAGGACAGCCAGCAGTCTGCTGCGGCGTCCATGTTGAATGCGGGCCGGGGCAATCCCAACTGGATCGCCACGGAGCCGCGGGACGCCTTCTTCCTGATGGGCCGGTTCGCCATGAAAGAGGCGCGCCGGGTGCGCGACGAGGGCATCCTGGCGGGCATGCCGGCCAAGAAGGGATGCGCCGACCGGCTGCGCAAGTTTCTGTCCAAGCACAAGAGCGAGGACGGCTACGATTTTCTGGTCGGGGTGCTGGAATACGGCGTCAAGATCAAGGGGTTCGATCCGGACGAGTGGATCCATGAACTGACCGACAGCATCATCGGCGACCACTATCCCGTGCCGCCGCGCGCGCTGGTGCACACCGAGCAGATCATCCACGACTACCTGATCAAGGAAATGTGTGACGGCCGCCCGCCCAAGGGCAAGTTCGACCTCTTCCCGGTGGAAGGCGGCACAGCCGCCATGTGCTACATCTTCGATTCGCTGATGGTCAACGGCCTTTTGAAGCAGGGCGACACCATTGCGCTGTTCCTGCCGACGTTCACGCCCTATATCGAGATCGCGCACCTGGAGCGTTTCCAGTTCAAGATCGTCGGCATCAACGCCAGCAGCCTGCGCGCCGACGGCACGCACGATTGGCATTATCCGGCCTCGGAAATCGCCAAACTGGAAGATCCCAAGATCAAGCTGGCGGTCACGGTGAACCCCAGCAACCCGCCGTCGGTGGCGTTCAGCCCTGCAGAGATGAAGCAGATCGTGCGCATCATCCGCAAAAATCCCGACCTGGTGCTGGTGACCGACGACGTGTACGGCACCTTCGTGCCGAACTTCCGCTCGCTGATGGCGGAGGTGCCGCAGAACACCATCTGCGTGTACTCGTTCTCAAAGAACTTCGGCTGCACCGGCTGGCGCCTGGGCGTCATCGCCACGCACGAAAACAACACGATGGACCGGCGCATCGCCGAGCTGCCCGCGTCCTGGAAAAAGCGCCTGGACAAGCGCTACGGCGCCATGACGATGGAGCCCGAAAAGCTGAAGTTCATCGACCGCCTGGTTGCCGACAGCCGCGAGGTGGCGCTGAACCATACGGCGGGGCTGTCCTTGCCGCAGCAGGTGCAGATGGGCTTTTTTGCGCTGTCGCACCTGCTGGACCTGAAGGACGCCTACAAGCACCTGACCATGCAGATCGTGCGCAGCCGGCGCGACGCGTTGTGGCGTGGGCTGGGCATCCCGATGCCGCCGGAAGATCCGATGCGCGGCTGGTATTACGTCGAACTGGACTTCATGGTCTGGGCCAAGATCATGTACGGCGATGCGTTTTGCAAGTACATGATCGACAACTACGAGCCGGTGGACTTCCTGTTCCGCCTGGCGGAGAAGACGGGCGTGGTGCTGATGGACGGCGGCGGGTTTGGCGGGCCGCCGTGGTCGATCCGGATCTCGCTGGCGAACCTGGACGATGCGGACTACGCCAAGATCGGCAAGTACATGGTCGAATCCGCGACCGAGTACGTCGAAGCGTGGAAGGCGTCCGAGCTGGTGCGCTCCGGCCCGACCGCGGGCAAGGGCCAGACGGTCAAGGCATCGGCCGCCAAAAAGCGCACGGCCGCCGGCAAGACTGCTGCCAAGAAGGCCGTGAAGAAGGCCGTGAAAAAGGCAGACACGGCAGCCAAGTCGGCCAAGAAGGCGACCGCGAAGTAGGAAGCCGTTCGGCGGGCAACCGTGAAGCGGGCAACTGCAACGCGGTTGTTCGCAGCGCAGGCCATTGCACAGCAGGCAACAACAGGGCGGCGTGGACTCATGACGTGTTCGGTCGGGTTTTTCAATAGCGTTCCCATCGCGGTGCTGTTCGTCACGGTGGGTTTGGGATACCTGATCGGCAAGCTGAAGGTCGGGCCGATACAGCTAGGCGGCGTGTGCGGCACGCTCATCGTCGCCCTGCTGATCGGCCAGACGGGCTGCCAGATGCGCGGCGACCTGAAGGAGGTCGCGTTTGCGCTGTTCATCTTTGCGATGGGCTACTCCGGTGGCCCGCAGTTCTTCGCGAACCTTAACCGGTCCAGCCTGCGCTATGTCGTCCTGCCGCTGATCGAGGCGGTGCTGGTGCTGACGATCGTGCTGGCGGCCGTGCCGCTGTTCGGGCTGGATGCCGGTACCGCCGCGGGCCTGGCGGCGGGCGCTGCGACCGAATCGGCCGTGGTGGGCACCGCCGCCGAGGCGCTCAAGCACCTGGGCCTGCCGGACGCGGAAGTGCAGCGCATGGAGGCCAACATCGCCACGGCCTACACGCTGACCTATCTGGTGGGCCTCATCAGCATCGTGTTCTTCACCAGCCAGGTGGCGCCCGCGTTGCTGCGCATCAACCTGCGCGAAGCGTCCAAGGCGCTGGAGGCCAAGCTGGGTGCGGCGCCCGGCGACAACGACGAGGCCAGCCTGCCGACGCTGCCGCGTCTGGTGGGACGCGCCCACGTGGTCAAGGACGTGGACGGCAAGCGGGTGGGCGACGTGGAGGCGCAACTGGGCGGGCGCACCGTGATCAGCCGCGTCCTGCGCAACGGCGAGGCCGTCGACGCCACGCCCGACTACGTGCTTGCGACGGGCGACATCGTGGTGGTGCTGGGGCTGCGCCGCTTTGCCCTGCGCGCCGGATCGGTGATCGGTCCGGAGATCCAGTTGCCCGAAGCGCACGCGGACGACCTGCAATTGAGCGAGCTGCAGGTCATCGTCAGCAAGAAGGCCGTGAACGGCCACACGGTGGGCGAGCTGGCTTTGCGGCCCAATGCACGACGCGCGCGAGGCGTGTTCCTGCAATCCATCTCGCGCTCCGGCCACGTGCTACCCCTGACGCCGGCGACCGTGGTGCAGTTCGGCGATCTGGTCACCCTGGTGGGGGCGGAGCCCGAACTGTCCGAGGCGGGCGCGGCGCTGGGTTCCGAATTGCGCCGCAGCGGCGTGACGGACCTGGTGTTTCTGGCGTTTGGCATTCTTGCCGGGCTGATGATCGGCAGCCTGGGGGCAAGACTGTGGGGGATTCCGGTCTCGCTGGGCAGCGGGGGCGGGGCGCTGGTCAGCGGTCTGGTGTGCGGCTGGATCAACGCCAAGCGGCCGTCGATCGGGCACATGCCGGCCCATGCGGTGCAACTGCTCAAGGACCTGGGTCTGGCGATTTTCGTGGCGTGCGTGGGTTTGTCGGCGGGGCCGGATGCGCTGTCGCTGATCCGCGAGCATGGGGCGGTGCTGCCGCTGATCGGCCTGCTGGTGTCGCTGGGGCCCGCGTGCCTGTCGCTGTGGGTGGGACACAAACTGTTGAAGATCGAGGGGCCGCTGCTGGTGGGCGCCATTGCCGGGCAGCATGTCAGCACCCCGGCCATCAGCGCCATCCTGACCGCCAGCGGCAGCTCGGTGCCGCTGCTGGGCTACACGGTGACATACGCGATCGCCAACGTGCTGCTGCCCGTGCTGGGACCGATCATCGTGTCGCTGGCCTATCACCTGAGCTGACCCGGTGGCAGGGGCCGCCAGCGCTCGGCGTTAAGACGGCTGCGAATATTGCATAAGGTTATATGACTTGCGTATTTCCTCGCCTAAAGGTTTGATGGAAGAATCGTTTCACACGCGGTAACGTCACACGGCAACCTCCGCCACGAAACGCGATTGCCCGCTGCAGTCCATGCCGGACCGTCAGCCGGTCCCTACAACTGAATCCCGTACAGGAGACATCATGAGTCAACTACGCCTGGGCGACGTCGCCCCCGATTTCGAGCAGGAATCCTCGGCTGGCAAGATCCGCTTCCACGAGTACCTGGGCAACAGCTGGGGTGTGCTGTTCTCGCATCCGGCCGATTTCACGCCGGTTTGCACGACCGAACTGGGCTACACGGCCAAACTGGCCGACGAGTTTGCCAAGCGCAACGTGAAGGTCCTGGCCCTGTCGGTCGATGGCGCCGATTCGCACGCCAAGTGGATCGAAGACATCAACGACACGCAATCGACGACGGTCAACTTCCCGATCATCGCCGACAAGGATCGCAAGGTTTCCGAGCTTTACGACATGATCCACCCGAATGCCAGCGCCACGGCGACCGTGCGTTCGGTGTTCGTCATCGATCCGAACAAGAAGGTCCGCCTGACCATCACGTATCCCGCCAGCACGGGCCGCAACTTCAATGAAATCCTGCGCGTCATCGATTCGCTGCAGCTGACCGACAGCCACAGCGTGGCCACGCCGGTCAACTGGGAAGACGGCGACGACGTCATCATCGTTCCGTCCCTGCAGGACGAAGCGGTGATCAAGGAAAAATTCCCGAAGGGCTACAAGGCCGTGCGTCCGTACCTGCGCATCACGCCGCAACCGAATAAGTAAATTCGAAAAATGGGGGGTTGGCCCCCCCGGCTTGAACGCGGTCCCGCGCCGCCCGAACCGCCGCGATCTTCATAGAGGATCGCGGCGGTTTTTCGTTGTTGGGATGCCTGTCCTATATGCCTCTTGGCGATGAGCAACCAAATAATGATTCGTTCCGTTCAGATCGGCCAACACGCAAACTTGCCTCCACATTGCAGATCACAGGGAGCAAGGGATGTCTTTCAGGAAAGCCGGTTGGTTGGCCGCCTTGGCCGCAGTGACGGTTTCATTTGCCGCGATTGCGCCGGCGCAGGCGCAGCAGAAGCAGACGCTGCTGAACGTGTCCTACGATCCGACGCGCGAGCTCTACCGTGCGATCGATGACGCCTTCATCAAGCAGTACAAGGAAAAGGCGAACGTCGATCTGACGATCCGCCAGTCGCACGGCGGTTCCGGCCGCCAGGCGCGCTCGGTGATAGACGGGCTGGAAGCCGACGTGGTGACGCTGGCGCTGGCCTACGACATCGACGCCATCGCCGACCGCGGTCTCTTGCCCGAGAACTGGCAGGCCCGCCTGCCGCAGAACAGCTCGCCGTACACGTCCACCATCGTGTTCCTGGTGCGCAAGGGCAACCCCAAGCAGATCAAGGACTGGGACGATCTGCTCAAGGACGGTGTGCAGGTCATCACGCCCAATCCCAAGACCTCGGGCGGCGCCCGCTGGAACTATCTGGCCGCCTGGGCCTATGCGCTGGAGAAGAACGGCGGCAGCGAGGACAAGGCACGCGCCTTCGTCGGCGATCTGCTCAAGCACGTGCCGGTGCTGGATACCGGGGCGCGCGGCGCCACCACGACGTTCGTGGAACGCGGCGTGGGCGACGTGCTGCTGGCGTGGGAGAACGAGGCCTTCCTGGCGCTGGAAGAACTGGGTCCGGACAAGTTCGACATCGTGGTGCCGTCGCTGTCCATCCTGGCGGAACCGCCGGTGGCAGTCGTTGACAAGGTCGTGGACAAGAAGGGCACCCGCGCCGCCGCGCAGGCCTATCTGGAATTCCTGTACACCCCGGCCGCGCAGGAAATCATCGCCAAGAACTACTACCGGCCGCTGGACAAGACGGTCGCCGCCAAATACGAAGCCAAGTTCCCCAAGGTCAAGCTCGTCACCATCGACGACAAGATCTTCGGCGGCTGGCGCAAGGCGCAGAAGGATCACTTCAGCGACGGCGGCACCTTTGACCAGATCTATCAGCCGCAGAAGAAGTAACTGCATAACGTTCGGACGACGGCCATGACTTCAGCCTCGAACCCGGCGGCAATCGGCGCGCAAGCGCCTTTTGCCGTTCGGCGCAACAGCCCGGGCGTACTGCCCGGATTCGGCATTTCCATGGGCTACGCGGTGCTGTATCTCAGCGTGCTCGTGCTGATCCCGCTGGCCGCCTTGCCCATCAAGAGCGCCGGCCTGGGATGGCAGGGTTTCTGGGACGCGGTGACCGCGCCGCGCGTGATGGCCTCGTACAAGCTGACTTTCGGCGCGTCGTTCATCGCCGCGCTGGTGAACCTGGTGTTCGGCACGGTCGTCGCCTGGGTGCTGGTGCGCTATCGCTTTCCCGGCAAGAAGATCCTGGATGCGCTGGTCGACCTGCCGTTCGCGCTGCCGACGGCCGTGGCAGGCATCGCGCTGACCGCGCTGTATTCGCAGAAGGGCTGGCTGGGCGGGCCGCTGTCCGACTGGTTCGGCCTGAAGGTGGCGTTCACGCCGCTGGGTATCGTCATCGCGCTCATCTTCATCGGGGTGCCGTTCGTCGTGCGCACGGTGCAGCCGGTGCTCGAAGACGTGGAGCGCGAGATCGAAGAGGCCGCCGCCAGCCTGGGCGCGGACCGCTGGCAGACCTTCCGGCGCGTGCTGCTGCCGACGATCATGCCGGCCCTGATGACGGGCTTTGCGCTGGCGTTCGCGCGTGCGGTGGGCGAGTACGGGTCGGTGGTGTTCATCGCCGGCAACATGCCGATGGTGTCCGAGATCACGCCGCTGCTGATCATTTCCAAGCTGGAGCAGTTCGACTACGCCGGCGCGGCCGCCATCGCGACCGTGATGCTGGTGCTGTCGTTCGTGCTGCTCCTCATCATCAACCTGTTGCAGGGCTGGCAGGCGCGCCGCGGCCTGGGGAGGCAGTCATGAGCGCACCGGATCGTCCCGCGCATTTGACCGAGCCGCGCTGGGTGCGCGGCGTTTTGCTGTTCATCGCGCTGGGATTTCTGGCGCTGTTTCTGCTGGTGCCGCTGGCGGCCGTGTTTGCCGAGGCCTTCCGCAAGGGATGGGCGCTTTATCTTGAAGCGATCGTCGAGCCGGACGCCTGGGCGGCCATCCGGCTGACGTTGCTCGTCGCAGCCATCGCCTTGCCGGTGAACCTGGTGTTCGGCGTCGCCGCCGCGTGGGCCATCACAAAGTTCCAGTTCCGCGGAAAGCAGTTCCTGATCACGCTGATCGACTTGCCGTTCTCGGTGTCGCCGGTGGTGGCGGGCCTGGTGTTCGTGCTGCTGTTCGGCTCGCAGGGCTGGTTTGGCGAATGGCTGCAGGCCCACGACATCAAGATCGTCTACGCGGTGCCCGGCATCATTCTGGCGACGTTGTTCGTGACCTTTCCGTTCGTCGCGCGCGAGCTCATCCCGCTGATGCAGGCGCAGGGCAGCGAGGAAGAGCAGGCGGCGCTGACGCTGGGTGCGAGCGGCTGGCAGATCTTCTGGCGGGTGACGCTGCCGAACATCAAGTGGGGCTTGCTGTACGGCGCGATCCTGTGCAATGCGCGGGCCATGGGCGAGTTCGGCGCGGTGTCGGTGGTGTCGGGCCAGATCCGCGGGCTGACCAACACGATGACGCTGCATGTCGAGATTCTCTACAACGAATATCAGTATTCCGCGGCGTTCGCCGTTGCCTCGCTGCTCGCGCTGCTGGCGCTGGTGACGCTGGTGGCAAAGAACGTGGTCGAGTGGCGCAACGCGCGCATGCAGCAGAACGCGGACCAGCCGGTGGAGTATCCCGGCGCCGCGGTAGCCATCAAGCCGGCGGTTGCCTGACGTGGCCGGCCGTACAAGGAGACAGGCATGAGTATCGAAGTACGCAATCTATCCAAGCGGTTCGGACAGTTCCGCGCGCTGAACGACGTGTCGCTGCACATCGAAACCGGCGAGCTCGTGGCGCTGCTGGGCCCGTCGGGCTGCGGCAAGACGACGCTGCTGCGCATCATCGCCGGGCTGGAATCGGCCGATTCGGGCAGCGTGCTGTTCGCCGGCGAGGACGCCACCGCGGTGGACGTGCGCCAGCGCCAGGTGGGATTCGTTTTCCAGCACTACGCGCTGTTCAAGCACATGACGGTGTTCGAGAACGTGGCGTTCGGCCTGCGCGTCAAGCACCGTTCGCAGCGCCCGTCCGAGGACCAGATCAAGCGCAAGGTGCACGACCTGCTGGGCCTGGTGCAACTGGACTGGCTGGCCGACCGCTATCCGGCGCAATTGTCGGGCGGACAACGTCAACGCATTGCCCTGGCGCGTGCGCTGGCGGTCGAGCCGCGCGTGCTGCTGCTGGACGAACCTTTCGGCGCCCTGGACGCCAAGGTCCGTAAGGAATTGCGCCGTTGGCTGCGGCGGCTGCACGACGAGTTGCACGTGGCCAGCGTGTTCGTCACGCACGATCAGGAAGAGGCGCTGGAAGTCTCGGACCGCGTGGTGCTGATGAACGCCGGCCGCATTGAGCAGGTGGGCACGCCCCGCGAAGTCTGGGAAGGTCCGGCCACCCCGTTCGTCTACGGCTTCCTGGGCGACGTGAACCAGCTCCAAGGCACCGCCACGCGTGGCGTGTTTGAAGGCGCCGGCCTGTCGCTGCCCGCGCCCGAGCTGGCGCAGGCTGATGCGCAGCGCGCCACCGCGTACGTGCGCCCGCACGAGTTCGAGGTCGAGCGTTATCGCGCTGGCGCGGATGGCATTCCGGTGCGTCTGTCGCACGCCTATCTGGCCGGTCCCAGCGCGTATCTGGAACTGGCGCGCCAGGACACGGACGCGATCATCGAAGCCGAGGTGCCCGAATCGCTATATCAGGAGCTGAATCTGCGGGACGGCGAAATCCTGCTCGCGCGTCCCCGCCGGGCGCGCATCTTTGCGGTGCAGCCATGACGACGACCGATACCTCCGTTGAACTGACCCCGGCGCTGGCGGCGCGCTGGCGCGATCTGACCGAGCGCCTGGCGGACATCCAGCACCGTTATCCGGACGCCGCGCTGGCGTCGTCGCTGGCCGCCGAAGACATGGTGCTGACCCACGCCATCTACGACGGCGGCCTGGACCTGGAAGTGTTCACGTTGGACACCGGCCGCCTGCACGCCGAGACGCTGGGCGTGCTGGACGCCGTGCGGGAGCGCTATGGCCGTGAGGTCACCGTGTACCGGCCCGTTCAGGCGGCGGTCGACGAGCACGTCGCGGCGCACGGCGCCTATGCCTTTTACGAAAGCGTCGACCTGCGCAAGGCCTGTTGCCAGATCCGCAAGGTCGAACCGTTGAAACGCGCCCTGGCCGGCCGCGGCGCCTGGATCACCGGGCAACGGCGCGCGCAGTCCACGACGCGCGGCGAGCTGCTGCTGGAAGAGGACGACGCGACCTTCGGCCTCTACAAGTTCAACCCGCTGGCCGAGTGGAGCGAGGACGACATCTGGTCCGCCATCCGCGCGCTCGGCATTCCGTACAACCCGCTGCACGACCAGGGCTACCCGTCCATCGGTTGCGAACCCTGTACGCGCGCCATCCGCCCCGGCGAAGACCTGCGGGCGGGGCGCTGGTGGTGGGAGTCGTCCGACTCGAAGGAATGCGGCCTGCATGCGGGCAACCGGGTCATCACCATTGCGGCGCGCGCCGATTGAGCGCGGCCATGAATTCAAAATTGTTTTAGGGGAATATCTATGTCTGCCGTGATCCAACGCAGCCACCTGGATTGGCTGGAATCGGAAGCGATCTTCATCCTGCGTGAAGTCGCCGCCGAATGCGAAAAGCCCGTCCTGCTCTTTTCGGGCGGCAAGGACTCCGTCGTGCTGCTGCGCCTGGCCGAAAAGGCTTTCCGGCCGGGACGCTTTCCGTTCCCGCTGATGCACATCGACACCGCCCACAACTTCGACGAGGTGATCGCCTTTCGCGATGCCCGCGCGGCCGAACTGGGCGAAACCCTGATCGTGCGCAGCGTCGAAGACTCGATCAAGCGCGGCAGCGTCGTGCTGCGCCGCGAGACCGATTCGCGCAACGCGGCCCAGGCCGTGACGCTGCTGGAAGCCATCGAGGAGTTCGGGTTCGACGCCTGCATCGGCGGCGCGCGCCGCGACGAGGAAAAGGCGCGCGCCAAGGAACGCATCTTTTCGTTCCGAGACGAGTTCGGGCAGTGGGATCCCAAGGCTCAACGCCCCGAACTCTGGAACCTGTTCAACACCCGCGTGCATCGCGGCGAGAACATGCGCGTCTTTCCGATCTCGAACTGGACCGAGCTGGATGTATGGCAGTACATCCAGCGCGAACAGCTGGCGCTGCCGCCGATCTATTACGCGCACGAGCGCGAGGTGGTGCGCCGCAAGGGCCTGCTGGTGCCCGTTACCCGCCTGACGCCGCCGGCGGAAGGCGAACAGGTTGAGCGCCTGTCCGTCCGGTTCCGCACGGTGGGCGACATCTCGTGCACCTGCCCGGTCGCCTCCGAGGCCGCCGACACCATGGCCATCATCGCCGAGACCGCCGTGACCGACATCACCGAGCGCGGCGCCACGCGCATGGACGACCAGACTTCCGAGGCCTCGATGGAGCGCCGCAAGAAGGAAGGCTATTTCTGAATGAGATGACGCGCCGGCGCATGCCGGCGCCTGGGGAACCACATGAATGCACTGAACGATTCCTTTCTTTCCGGCGCCGACACCGGCGTGCTGCGGCTGATCACGGCGGGCTCCGTCGATGACGGCAAATCCACGCTGATCGGCCGCCTGCTGTACGACAGCAAGGGCGTCTTCGCCGATCAGCTGGACGCGATCTCGCGCGCCAAGCACAAGCGCGTGGCGGGCGACGGCATCGACTTTTCGCTGCTGACCGACGGCCTGGAAGCCGAACGGGAGCAGGGCATCACCATCGACGTCGCCTACCGCTACTTCTCGACGCCCACGCGCAAGTTCATCATCGCCGACGCGCCGGGCCACGAGCAGTACACGCGCAACATGGTGACCGGCGCGTCGACCGCGGACGTTGCCGTGATCCTGATCGACGCGACCCGCGCCGCCGACGGCAAGCTGCTGCCGCAGACCAAGCGGCACAGCACCATCGCGCGTCTCTTGGGCATCCGCCACATCGTCGTGGCGGTCAACAAGATGGACCTGGTGGACTGGGACCGCGCGGTGTTCGAACGCATCCGCGATGCCTATGCGGACCTGGCGGTCAAATTGGGCATTCCGCACTTCGACGCGCTGCCGCTGTCGGCGCTGAGCGGCGACAACGTCGTCACGTTGTCTGCCAAGACGCCCTGGTACGAAGGGCAACCGCTGCTCGCCCTATTGGAATCGCTGGATCTGTCGGGCGACGGCCGCACCTTGCCGCTGCGCTTTCCGGTGCAGTGGGTGTCGCGTCATGGCGGCGATCGCGCGGATGATTTCCGCGGCTATGCCGGCCGCGTCGCCAGCGGCGTGCTGCGCCCCGGCGACGAAGTGACGGTGCAGCCGTCGGGCGTGACGGCAGTGGTGCAGGAAGTGCGTGCGTTTGATCGTGCGCTGGATGAAGCGGTGGCTGGCGATTCGATCACGCTGGTGCTGGACCGCGACGTCGACGTGTCGCGCGGTGACGTGATCGTGCATACCGCCGCGCCGGCGCAGGTCTCGCGCGAGTTCGAAGCCGAACTGTGCTGGCTGGATGCGCAGGCGTTGAATCCTGCGCGCAAGTATCTGCTGAAGTCGGGCACGCGGCTGACGTCGGCGAAGGTGCGCGCGGTGTTGTCGCATCGGGACATCCATGAACTGCAGGAGGTCGAGAACACAGAAGGCACCTTGCGCATGAACGACATCGGACGCGTGACGTTGACGACGCGCGAGTCGTTGGCGGTTGATCGTTATGACGATGTGGCGGCGACCGGCGCGTTCATTCTGATCGACGAAGCCACGCATCAGACGGCCGCGGCAGGCATGCTGCGGTAAACCGCAATTTTGGATGAAAGGCGGGACCGCGTGGCCCGTTTTTTCGTGTTGTTTTTCGTCCAAACTCAATGCTGGCGCGGGTTTGCGGGCCATATCGCAAGATGAAATCGAATTGTTCAGACGATGTCTTCTTCTTGCGGTAAAGTTGGGCTGTCTTACGAAAAGGCTTTTGGTGCTTGTCAAAACCACTGTGTTTTTGTACAGTAGTTTTTATGGCACGCACCGATCATTCTTTTCCCGCCGGTTCTGGGTCCCCGGCTGCCGCCCCCGCCGCCTTGCGCGGTCGGGGTGCGGTTACTAATGTTCGGCATCGCTTTCAGCGCGATGACCGCGTGCAGGTCGACGACGGCTGGTCCGCTTCCGGTCTGCCTGCCGACTTCGTCGATTCTGTCCCCGATTCCTTTCCCGATATTTCATCGTCTGCCGGGCAAGCCGCTGCAGTTGAACAGACTGCAGGCGCTGCTGCCCGCGCCACGGTCATCCCCATCCTGCCCGACACGCTTTCCACGCCGGCCGCCCCTAAAACCACGGTCACTGCAGAAGAGGCGCGCAAGATCCTGTCGCGCAACGATTCCCCTGACATTCCGTTTGACGTGGCTGCCAATCCGTACCGCGGTTGCGAGCACGGTTGCGTGTACTGCTATGCCCGGCCCACGCACTCCTACCTGGGTTATTCACCCGGGCTGGACTTCGAAACGCGGCTGGTCGCCAAGGCCAATGCGGTCGAGGCCCTGCGCGCCGAACTGGCCCGCCCCGGCTACAAGCCGTCGCCCATCAATATCGGCTCGGCCACCGACGCCTACCAGCCCATCGAGCGCGACTGGCGCCTGACGCGCGGCATGCTCGAACTGGCGCTTGAAACCCGCCACCCGGTCACCATCGTCACCAAGAACGCGCTGGTTGCCCGCGACCTGGACCTGCTGGCGGCTCTGGCGCAGCAGAATCTCGTGGTGGTCTACATCAGCATCACCACGCTGGATGCCGGCATGGCCCGCACGCTGGAACCGCGCGCCGCCGCGCCGTGGCGCCGCCTGGAAGCGGTGCGCAGCCTCACCGACGCCGGCGTGCCGGTGGGCGTGCTGGTGGCTCCGGTCATCCCGTTCATCAACGACGAATCCATGGAACACATCCTCCAGGAGGCCAAGGCGGCCGGCGCGCATTACGCCAGCTACACGGTCCTGCGCCTGCCCTGGGAGGTCAAGACGCTGTTCGAGGACTGGCTCAACGCCCATTACCCGGACCGCGCGCAACGCGTCCTGCATCGCATCGAAGACCTGCGCAACGGCCGCCGCAACGATCCCAACTTCGGGTCGCGCATGCGCGGCACGGGCATCTGGGCTGACCTGCTGCGCCAGCGTTTTGCGGTTGCCACGCGCAAGCTGGGGCTGAACCGTACCCGCCTGTCGCTCGATTGCAGCCGGTTCGTGCCGCCCGCGGGGCCCGGTGCCTCAGCGTCGCTATTCGATGGCGCGGCGTCCGGAGCTGCAGGGGTTGACGCAGCGGGTGCTGCAACCGGCGTAGCCGCAACGCCGTCGGGATCAACCAGCGTTGCTGGCGATGCCCGCTCGGCTGGCGCCGGCAACGCGGCCGGCTCCGCCAATGCCGCTACCGATTTTCAATCCCCGGTTGGCGCGAAAGCGTCTTCAGGGGTCCCTTTTCCTGGTGGTTTGCCCGCGGTCAGCGGCGCATACGGGCGCGGTGCGCGCCAGTTGCGCGCCATGGCGGCCGGCCAATTGTCTTTGTTCGATTGACCGCAGGCTGCTGTTGCCTCGGGTGCATGCCAGGGCGATTTGCCTCGGCGCTGGAACGTTTATCCAAGGAGTTCCCATGAACACCGCTGATTTTTCCGTCCTGCCGGATGAGCTTGTCGTTTCCCTGAATCCGCTGCGCCGCGGCGCCAACCGCGCGCGCACCTTCTGCGCCCGGCTGACCGGCATGGCCATGCCCTGGAGCGGCACGATGTCCGGCCAGCCGGCACGGTCGACGCGCATGCCCGTCCGCTGGCCGTTCCCCCCGGCGCCCACCCCCGAGGAAGTCTCGGGCGCGGCAGGGGAGGCCGTCGCGCCGGCGGCCAGTGCTCCAGCGGTTGGCGTCCCGGCGGCCGGCCTTCCGGCGGCCGGCGTACTGGCGGGTCTGCCCGTCGCCGACGCCGCCACTTCCACGCCGGCCGCGACCGCCGCTGCGGCGCGCAATCACAGCATCGGAGACGCCAAGGCGCAGCCGGTGGCCAATCAGCTCACGATGAAAGCCATGATTACGGACGTAGTGCTGGTGCTGGCCTGGGGCGCGATGATCCCCGGCCTGATGTGGTTGGGCGTGGCTGGCGGCTTCTGATGGCCGCGGGCTTCTGACGACCCGCGGCGGCGGTCAGCTCGATCCCAGCAGGATCACGCCCGCCAGAATGGACACGCAACCAGCCAGACGGCCCACGCCCACTTTTTCGCGCAGCAGGAACATGCCGGCCAGGGTGCCGAGCATCATGGACATTTCCCGGGCAGGCGCCACCAGGCTTAGCGGCGCGCCGTTGCGCAGCGCATACAGCACCAGGATGTACCCCAGCGGCGACAGAAACCCCACGGCCAGTGCCAGATGCCAATGGCCGCGCATGGATTCCCACGATTGGGTGGGGCGGCGCAGCATATGCGGGGTCATCATGGCGGTGCGGGTCACACAGGTAAACCAGTCGAACAGCACCGGACTGATCAGCAGCACTTTCACGCCGTACGCGTCCACCACCGTATAGGCCGCGATGAACAGGCCGATCACCACGCCCCAACGCACGCCGATCCACGCCTGCGCTTGCTTGAAGATGGCGAGCCGACCCTGGGTGGCGATCAGCAGCACGCCGGCCACGACGCACAGCATGCCGGTGATGCCGGTGCTGGTGGCGGGTTCGCCCAGCAGCAGGAAAGCGCCTGTCGTCGACAGCAGGGGGCCGGTGCCCCGCGCAATCGGATACACCACGGACAGGTCGGCCACCTGATAGCCGCGCTGCAGGCACAGGCTGTAGCCCAGATGCAACAGGCTGGATGTCAGGATGGCGCCGACGACGGGCCAGGTCCAGTTCATGCCGTCGTGCATCAGCACCCAGATCACCCACGGCGCATACAGCACCGTCGCGCACAAGCCGTAGGCAAAGACGAACGGCGCGCCCACCATGGCCGCGCGCTTGGCAAGGAGGTTCCACGTGGCGTGGGCCATCGCCGCCAGGACGACCAATATCAGGGACGAGTACGACATGAGGGAACAGCGTCAGATGACGTGTTTGTTACAGGGAGTTGGAAGGGTACCGCAAACCGTGCTCAAGGCGCACATGTTACCCGAGGCTCTGGGGAATTTTTGGTGTAGAATCATCGGTTTGCCAAATCTCATCCTCTGCTTGCGGCATAGCATCGCAATACACGCCAACAGGAAAACCGCATTGCGGCTTACGCATTGCGGCTTACCTAGCGGACAGGTTGCCATGCACACGCACCAGGCCGGATGTGGCCGTAATCTTGATTCTTCAGTCTGGAATCCTGGGCCACGCGAAAGCCGGGCGTGAACAACATCGATCGGCAAAAGTTTTAGTCCGCAAAGACATGATGATCTAGGAGTTCACATGAACCTCATCGCTATCCTGGAACAGGAAGAAATTGCCCGTCTGACCGGCGGTCAAGCCAAGCCTGAATTTGCTCCTGGTGACACCGTCATCGTGAGCGTCAACGTCGTTGAAGGCACCCGCAAGCGCGTGCAGGCTTTCGAAGGCGTTGTTATCGCCAAGCGCAATCGCGGCCTGAACTCCGCGTTCACCGTGCGCAAGATTTCGTCGGGTGAAGCCGTGGAACGTACGTTCCAGCTGTACTCGCCGCAAATCGCCAGCATCGAAGTGAAGCGCCGCGGCGACGTGCGCCGCGCCAAGCTGTACTACCTGCGCTCGCGCTCGGGCAAGTCGGCTCGCATCAAGGAAAAGCTGGTCAGCAAGCAAGCCCCCGCGGCTTGATCGCTTATCGGTACACGGCCCTGACAGTGTCGGACGTTCACGCCAATCCGCGTTTCCGTCCGGCACGGTTTTCCGGGTTAAAAAGGCACCTGCGAGGGTGCCTTTTTTCTTACTTCTGAGCGTATGTCTGAAACCTCGTCCTCCGCGCGGCCTCGACGGCCGCTGGCGCGCCCCGGATTCGATCCGGCGACGCAACCGTGGGTGGTGGCCAACGAATCGCTGCCGCCCGTGCCCACCCGCCTGCTGACGCCGGATTCCCTGCGCGGCACCCTGAGCCAGCCGTCCACCTGGACGCTGGAGCTGTCGCGCGACAACGATCTTCGCTATCCCGGCCGCGAGGGCACGCCTGTGCCCGCTGCCGTGCTGATCCCGCTGGTGACGCGCGACGAGGGCGTGAACATCATGCTGACGCAGCGCGCGGCGCATCTGCACGACCACGCGGGCCAGATCAGCTTTCCCGGCGGTCGCATCGAGACCAGCGACGCCACGCCGGTGGATGCGGCGCTACGCGAAGCCCAAGAAGAAACGGGCCTGCCGGCCAATCATGTCGAAGTCCTGGGCAGCATGCCGCCGTACCTGACGGCGACCGGCTTTTCGATCATTCCCGTGGTGTCGCTGGTGCGGCCGGGTTTTGAACTGGCGCCCGACGCGTTCGAAGTGGCCGAGGTGTTCGAGGTGCCGTTGTCGTTCCTGATGGACCCGGCCAATCATCGCCTTTATGAAGCCCGGCTCGATGACGGACGGGTGCGCCAGTATTACGGCATGCCATACGGCAAGCACTTCATCTGGGGCGCCACTGCGGGCATGCTGCGCAACCTCTATCACTTGCTGCGCCACGGATTCACGCCGCGCTGATTGGCCTTTGAATCCGCTTCGGAACGATCGGGCGTGCAGGCCCGCACAAGCAAACGGCCCCGATGGGGCCGTTTTCAATGGGGGGCGCGGCAAGCGTCAGTAGCGCTGCTGGCCCGCCAGGTTTTCTTCAAGGATGCGTTCGTACAGCGCGTAGCGCGCCGGATCGATCCTGCCGCTCTGCAGCGCCGCCACCACCCCGCACCCGGGTTCGTGGCGGTGCGTGCAGTTGTAGAAGCGGCATTCCTCGATGGGCTGCGTGAACTCCGGAAACCCGCGAATGATGTCATCCCGCGTCAGGTGATGCAGACCGAAAGCCTGGAACCCCGGTGAATCGATCAGGTCGCCCCCCGGCGCCGGCAAATGGTAGAGCCGGGTGCTGGTGGTCGTGTGCTTGCCCATGTCCAGCGCGGTGGAGTGCTCGCGCGTCGCTGCGGCGGCATCCGGCACCAGCGCGTTGAGCAGCGTGGATTTGCCCATGCCGCTCTGTCCCAGCAGCAAGTTCGTGCGGCCGGCCAGGCGCGGCGCCAGCAACGTGTGGACTTTCTCGGGCTCGAGCGCGCTCAGTTCGATGATGTCCACGCCCAGCGCCGCGATGGGCGCGAGCCGCGCGCGCGCGGCCGGCAGCTCGTCGGTCAGGTCCGTCTTGTTCAGGATGATGAGGGGCGCGATGCCGGCGCTCCATGCGCCCGCCAGCGCGCGGCCGGTCAGGTCGTCCGAAAAGGTGGGCCGGACAGCCACGACGATCAGCAACTGGTCGACGTTGGATGCAAACTGCTTGGACCGCATTTCGTCGGAACGATAGAGCAGGTTGCTGCGGGGCAGAATGGCGTCGATGGCGCCTTCGTCCTTGCCTTGCGGCGTGATCTTGACCCGATCGCCCACTGCGGCGCCGGTTTTCTTGCCGCGCGGGAAGCACTTGCGTAGGGCCCCATCGGCCAATTCCACGGTGTAGTGGCGGCCATGCGCGGCGATGATGCGGCCTTCCATCGGCGCGCTCATGCGGCGGCCGCCATCAGGTGGCGGATGCGCACGGCGGCAGGAGGGTGACTGTCGTAAAAGGCGGAATGCACAGGGTCGGGCGTCAGGGTTGCTGCGTTGTCGTCGTACAGCTTGACCAGCGCCGAGACCAGACGGTCCGGCGAGCTTTGCTCGGCGGCATAGCGGTCCGCTTCGAATTCGTCGCGGCGCGAGTACCAGCTGGCCAGCGGCGTCAGCATGAAGGTGAATACAGGAATGACCAGGAAGAACAGCAGCAGCGCCATCGCGTCGTTGCGGCCGCCCAATTGCGGCATTACGCCCAGGCCCACATAGAACCATGGTTGCTGCGCGATCCAGCCGAGGATGGCAAAGAACGCCAGCGCGGCGGCAAAGCTGAAGATCACGCGCTTGATGATGTGGCGCTTGGCAAAATGCCCCAGCTCGTGCGCCAGCACGGCCTCGATTTCGTCGGCGTTCAGGCGGGCCAGCAAGGTATCGAAGAACACGATACGGCGGGATTTTCCGAAGCCCGTGAAATACGCGTTGCCGTGGGCCGAGCGGCGCGAGCCGTCCATGACGAACAGGCCATTCAGGGCAAAGCCGCAGCGCTGCGCCAGACGCTGGATGCGGCCGGCCAGTTCAGGATCGGACAGCGGCGTGAACTTGTTGAAGAGCGGGGCGATGAACATCGGGTAGATGATCAGCAGGGCCAGGTTGAACACGGTCCATAGCGCCCAAGCCCAGATCCACCAGTAGGCGCCGGCGCTGCCCATCAGCCACAGCACCGCGGCGGCCAGCGGCAGGCCTAATACCGCCGCAACAAGGAGGCCCTTGGCGGCGTCGGCGACGAACAGCCCCGGCGTCATGCGGTTGAAACCAAAACGCGCCTCCAGCTTGAACTGCCGCCAAAGCGTGAAGGGCAGACCGAGCAGGCCCAGCACCAGCGCAACCACCACCAGCAGCAGCATCTGCCGCACGAAGTCGTTGCTGGTAAGCTGGCTGACCATCAGGTCGATGAACTGCAGGCCGCCCAGCAGCGTCAGGGCGACCAGCATCAGGGCGTCATAGGTGCGCTCGAGCATGCCCAGCCGAACCCGCGCCACGGTGTAATCCGCCGCCCGCTGATGGCTGGTCAACCCGATGCGATGGGAGAATTCCGCGGGCACCTGGTCGCGATTGCGGGCGACGTGGCGGATCTGGCGTGACGCCAGCCACATGCGCACGGCAATATCGGTCAGCAGGAAGGCAACGAACAGCAGTGTGAACATGGGCAAAGCGTTTTGCTCAAGAAGGGATGTGCGAAAATCGCGCGTTTTAAAGGCAAATTATATGGCTGCGAACGAAAACCGCCTGATCTGGCTCGACATGGAAATGACGGGGTTGGACCCCGAGAAAGAACGCATCATCGAAGTCGCCGTCGTGGTGACCGAACCCGACCTGACGGTCGTGGCCGAAGGTCCGGTGATCGTCGTGCACCAGTCCGACAGCCTGCTCGACGCGATGGACAACTGGAACAAGTCGACCCACGGCAAGAGCGGGCTGATCGACAAGGTCAAGGCGTCCACGGTGACCGAGGCAGAGGCAGAGGATACGCTGTTGGCGTTTCTTGCGCAGCATGTGCCGGCGGGCAAATCGCCCATGTGCGGCAACACCATCAGCCAGGACCGCCGCTTCATGTTTGCCTACATGCCGCGCCTGGAACAGTTCTTCCATTACCGCAACCTGGACGTCAGCACGCTCAAGGAGCTGGCGCGCCGCTGGGCCCCCGCCGTCTACAAGGGATTCGAGAAAAAGAGCCGCCACGAAGCGCTGGCCGACATCTACGAGTCCATCGACGAGCTCAAGTATTACCGCGAGCATTTCCTGAAGGTCTGAGACCGTCGGGGGACCGCCCGGTTCCCACGGACTTTGGCCGCGCCCGACTGTCATGCCGTCCTACTCCGTCGCGCAGATCCGCCAAGCCGAACAGCGCGCCCTGGCCACGGGGCGTGCGCTGATGCCGCTGGCCGGCGCGGCGGCGGCCGGCTTCGTCGCGGCGCGGGCGCCGGCCGGCACGTCGATTCTGGCGCTGGCCGGGCCCGGCAACAACGGCGGGGACGCATTGGAAGCGACTGCGCTATTGCTGGCGCGCGGCCTGGATGTTCACGTGGTGCTGCCTTCGGGGCCAGGCAGGCTGCCTGCCGATGCAGCGCGCGCCTGGGGCCGCTGGCTGGCCGCGGGCGGAGCACCCCGGACGCACGCCGTGTTGCCGGCCGGGCCGTTTCAGGGGCTAATCATTGACGGGCTGTTCGGCATCGGTTTGAACCGTCCGCTCGATGCCGCGTGGCAATCCCTGATCGACACGGTCAATGCGTGGCAGGTCCCGGTGCTGGCGCTGGATGTGCCCAGCGGCATTGATGCCGACACCGGGGTGGCGCTGGGCCGCCCGATCCGGGCGCGATGGACGTTGTCGTTCATTGCGGCATGCCGTGGACTCACGCTGGCCGGCGCAGGACGCGAGGCGGCGGGAGAATGCCACGTCGACACGCTGGGCGTCGTCATGGCCGGCGAGGACAGCCCGGGCCGCTAAGCCCGCAACGCGCCGGCCGTCAGGCTGGCCGGCCGCCAAAGCGCGATTCGACTTCCGGCGACAGGGGGCGGTAGCGTTCGTTGTCCTGCCCGGCCAGGGCATTCAGGTGGGTTTCGGAGGGATCGAACACCTTCCAGTAGAGCCGTCCGCACAGTTCCCGCGCGGCGTGGCCCGGCCAGTTATCGGGCAGCATGGGGGCAGGCAGTTGCGGATCGTGCAGCACGATCCGGCGCCAGTTGTGCAGCACCATGACGCGGACGGTGAACGCCTCGGCGGGCGAGGGCGCCTCGTCCAGCAGCTTTTCAAGCGGGCCGAAGTTGCGCGAGAACTGGCGGTATTGCTCGGCCACGTCGTCCAGGTTCCAGCATTGCGTGGCCAGGCTGGCGATCGGCAGCCCGCCGGCGCCGGCCAGGTCGCGGGCCGACAGCACCAGCGCCCGGTCCGGGATGCCCAGCTTTTCAAGAATGTCGTGCGCGGCGCGCGCCTCGGTGTGCGGATGCGCAAACAGCCCCGGCGCGATCATGCCGAAACCTTCCCACGTCAATTCGCGGCGCAGCTCGCCGCGTTCAGCCAGTCCGTTGCCCGTGCGCGGCAGCGCGACCAGCGTCCATTCCCCGTTCCATTCCTTGGCGCCGCCCACGTAAATGCGCTGCGACGCGTGCGACGTGTGGCGCAAGCCCTGCTCGGAAATCAGGTAGAGGCTGCGCCGGCCATGGCGTTCGGATTGCAGCCAGTTTTGCGCCACCAGACGAAAGACGCTGGTGCGCAGCAGGCGTTCGTTGATCCCGAGCGGGGCCAGAAGCTCGATCAGGCTGCCCAGCCAGATGGCGCCGCCGTGCGGGGCCAATGCATCGCCCAGCACGCTGACGCAGAGCGATTTCGCGCGGGGCGGATCGCTTTTCAATAAGCGGGACAGAGCGCGTTCCAGGGACGACTGAGGGTTTGCCATGAGGAGGGCCGCGGACGGCCGATATCGGGATGCCGGATATGATACATAAATCCAATGTGATACAGATTTGAGTTTGACAATGATTTTTTTGTATTAAATAATCGTCCCATGACATGACGGCACTGCGCAGCGTTTGCTTTGCGTTTTCGCAAACCGTCTCAAGGAGACAACTATGTACGCTCAACTCGTCGAAACCGGCGTCAAGCAGGTCAAGACCGCGGACCAGCTTGAAGGCCTGGAACAGACGTTCCAGCGGCGCATCGACGACGGCGTCCGCATCGAGGCCAAGGACTGGATGCCCGAGGCCTACCGCAAGACGCTGGTGCGGCAGATTTCGCAGCACGCGCACTCGGAAATCGTGGGCATGCTGCCGGAAGGCAACTGGATCACCCGCGCGCCGTCCCTCAAGCGCAAGGCCATCCTTCTGGCCAAGGTGCAGGACGAGGCGGGCCACGGGCTCTACCTGTACAGCGCCGCCGAAACGCTGGGCGTGTCGCGCGACGACCTGATCGACGACCTGCACGCCGGCCGCGCCAAGTACTCCAGCATCTTCAATTACCCCACGCTGAGTTGGGCCGACATCGGCATGATCGGCTGGCTGGTCGACGGCTCGGCGATCATCAACCAGATCCCGCTGTGCCGCTGTTCCTACGGCCCGTATGCGCGCGCCATGGTGCGCGTCTGTAAGGAAGAGTCCTTCCATCAGCGCCAGGGTTACGACCTGCTCATGCAGATGTGCCTGCACGGCACGCCCGAACAGAAGGCGATGGTCCAGGATTCGCTCAACCGCTGGTGGTGGCCCGCGCTGATGATGTTCGGTCCGTCGGATGCGGATTCGCCCAACAGCGCCCAATCGATGGCCTGGAAGATCAAGCTCTTCTCCAACGACGAGCTGCGCCAGAAGATGGTGGACCAGACCGTGCCGCAGGCCGAGTACCTGGGCCTGACCGTGCCGGATCCCGATCTGAAGTGGAACGCCGAGCGCGGTCACTACGACTTCGGCGAAATCGACTGGACGGAGTTCTACGCTGTGCTCAAGGGCAACGGTCCGTGCAACCGCGAACGGCTTGCGGCGCGCGTGAAGGCGCACGAGGACGGCGCCTGGGTGCGCGACGCGCTAGTCGCCTACGCCGACAAGCAGTCCGCCCGTAAAGCCGCTTGAGGTCCCCCCCCGGAGCGCTGCGCGCTTCCCCCCCAGGGGGGCGCCGCAGCGGACCGGCGGAGCCCGGATCCGCGCGGCCCCGCTGGCCCTCGCTGCGCTTCGGGATGCGTGACTTTCTGGACACCTTCTTTTTATTTATTGCAGACCGGCCGTGCACTGCGCACCCGGCACTAGAGGAAATCCATCATGAGCAAAGACTGGCCTCTGTGGGAAGTCTTCATCCGCAGCCAGCACGGCCTGGCGCACAAGCACGTGGGCAGCCTGCACGCGCCGGATGCGGAAATGGCGATCAATCACGCCCGCGACGTGTACACGCGCCGCAACGAGGGTCTGAGCATCTGGGTGGTGCGTGCGTCGGATATTTCGGCCAGCAGCCCGGGCGACAAGGATCCGCTGTTCGAGCCGGCCAACAGCAAGGTCTACCGGCATCCGACCTTCTTCCCGATGCCCGAAGAAATCAAGCACATGTAAGGCGGGTGGGGGAGACATGGACAAAGCATTGTTTGAATACCTGCTGCGCCTGGGCGACACGTCGCTCATCCTGTCGCAGCGGCTGGGCGCCTGGACGGGCCACGGTCCCATCCTGGAAGAGGACCTGGCGCTGACCAATACCGCGCTCGACCTGCTGGGCCAGGCCCGCATGTGGCTGACGCTGGCCGGCGAGGTCGAAGGCGCGGGCCGCGACGAGGACGCGCTGGCCTATCTGCGCGACACGCACGAGTTCCGCAACGCGCTGCTGGTCGAGCGCGACAACGGCAACTACGCCGACACCATGGCGCGGCAGTTCCTGTTCGACGTCTGGCACTACTTCCTGCTGCAGCGCCTGGAGGCGTCCACGGATGAGCGTGTCGCGGCCATCGCGGCCAAGTCGCTCAAGGAAGTGACCTATCACGTGCGCCGCTCCTCGGACATGGTGGTGCGCCTGGGCGATGGCACGGCGGAAAGCCACGCCAAGATGCAGGCCGCTATCGATGACGCGTGGCGTTTCACAGGCGAGCTCTTCACCGACGACGACATCGACCAGGACGTCGCGGCGCGCGGTATCGGCTGTGCCCTGTCCGCGCTGCGCCAGCCGTGGCTTGCACACGTGCGGGAAGTGCTGGAAGAAGCCACGCTGACCGTTCCCGACGAAGCCGCCGGCAACCACGCCGCGCATCGCGGCGGCCGGCAGGGCAAGCACACCGAGGCGCTGGGCTACGTGCTGGCCGAGATGCAGCATCTGCACCGCGCCTACCCGGGAGCCACGTGGTGAACGCGCTGGCGCCCATTTCCGCCGACCAGGTCTTTGCCTGGCTGCAGGAGGTCCCGGACCCCGAGATCCCCGTGCTGTCCGTGGTGGACCTGGGCGTGGTGCGTGAAGTGTCGTGGGAGGGTGACGCCTGTGTCGTCGTCATCACGCCCACCTATTCGGGCTGCCCGGCCATGCGCGAGATCACGCAGGACATCCGCCAGACGCTCGAACGCCACGGCGTGTCCGAGGTCCGGGTGGAGACGCGTCTCGCGCCCGCCTGGACGACCGACTGGATGAGCGAAAAAGGGCGCGAGGCGCTCGAGGGCTACGGCATCGCCGCGCCCGCTGAACGCGCCATCGACATTTCGGGCATCAGCCGCCGCACGGCGGCCCCGGCCATCGCCTGCCCGCGCTGCGGCTCGCGCGACACGCGGCTGGTCAGCAATTTCGGGTCGACGTCGTGCAAGGCGCTGTATCGCTGCGTTTCGTGCCGCGAACCCTTCGATTATTTCAAGACTCACTAAAGAGTGGTTTCGAGATGAGCCAGAACCAATTCCATGCTTTGAAGGTGGCGTCCGTGGCGCGCAATACGCGCGATGCCGTGGTCGTGACCTTTGATCTGCCCGACACGCTGACGAACGAGTTCGCCTTCCTGCCCGGCCAATACCTGACGCTGCGCACCCAGCTCAATGGCGAAGAACTGCGCCGTTCGTATTCGATCTGTTCGGCGCCGCACGACAAGCTCTTGCGCGTGGCGATCAAGAAGGTCGACGAGGGCGTGTTCTCGAGCTGGGCCAATCACGAATTGCAGCCCGGCCAGACCCTGGAGGTCATGGCGCCGGCGGGCAACTTCACGGTGGACTTCTCGCCCGAGAACCAGCGCCACTACGTGGCGTTTGCCGTGGGCAGCGGCATCACCCCCGTGTTTTCGCTGGTCAAGACGGCGCTGTCGACCGAGCCGCGCAGCAAGTTCACGCTGTTCTTCGGCAACCGCGCGTCGTCCGCGGTGCTGTTCCGCGAGGAAATCGAGGACCTGAAGAACCTGTACATGGATCGCTTTTCGCTGGTCTACGTGATGAGCCGCGAAACGCAGGACATCGAGCTCTTCAACGGCCGCCTGGATGGCGACAAGGTCGACCAGCTGATGTCGGCCTGGATGAGCCCCGAGGATATCGATTACGCTTTTGTGTGCGGTCCGCAGACCATGACCGAGAGCGTGGTCGAACGGTTGCAGGCGCGCGGCATCCCCAAGTCGAACATCAAGTTCGAACTCTTCGGCGCACCCAAGGGGCCGCGTGCGCTGCGCACCGGCCAGGACGCCCCGCAGGCGCCTGGCAAGGGGCAGTGCGAAGTCACCGTGGTGCAGGACGGACACAGCCGCATGTTCGTCATCGACAAGAACAAGGACAGCGTGCTGGATTCGGCGCTGGCGCAGGGCATTGAACTGCCGTATTCGTGCAAGGGCGGGGTATGTTCCACCTGCCGTTGCAAGGTGATCGAAGGCGAGGTGGACATGGACGCCAACTTCGCCCTTGAAGATTATGAAGTCGCGCGCGGGTTCATCCTGAGCTGCCAGAGCTTCCCGGTCAGCGACCGGCTGGTCATCGACTTCGACCAGGAAACCTGACCCGGCGCACGCCAGGCAAGCATTCAAAACTTATTGGAGAGACGAGCGTGTCCCAGAAATTCTTCGAACGTCACCAGCCCCTGCTGGAACAATCCCTGGCTGCCGCCGCGCTGCGCGGTTACTGGAGCCCGTTTGCCGAGTCGCCCAGTCCGCGTAACTACGGCGAGACCGCCAACGACGAAGGCCGCGCTGCCTTCGAAGCGCTTCAGGGCAAGCCCTTTCCGCTGAACCTGCATGATGCCGACGGCGTCGTGGGCGGCGAAAAATCTCCCTATGGTTTCGACCTGGGCATCACGTATCCGCGCGTGCCGGCGGACAAGCTGATCGCCGCCTCCAAACGCGCGCTCGAAGACTGGCGCCGCGCCGGTCCCCACGCCTGGGTGGGCGTGTCGCTGGAAATCCTGGCGCGCCTGAACAAGCTCAGCTTCCAGATCGCCTACGCGGTCCAGCACACCACGGGCCAGGGCTTCATGATGGCCTTCCAGGCCGGCGGCCCGCACGCGCAGGACCGCGGCTTTGAAGCCGTGACCTACGCCTGGCAGGAAATGTCGCGCATCCCGGGCATCGCAGTCTGGGAAAAGCCGCAGGGCAAGAACGATCCCATTCGCATGGAAAAGCAGTTCACCGTCGTGCCGCGCGGCGTCGCGCTGGTGATCGGCTGCTCGACCTTCCCGACGTGGAACGGCTACCCGGGCCTCTTCGCCAGCCTGGCGACGGGCAACACCGTCATCGTCAAGCCGCACCCGGGCGCGATCCTGCCGCTGGCCATCACCGTGAAGGTGGCGCGCGAAGTGCTGCAGGAAGCGGGCTTCGATCCCGACGTCGTGCAACTGGCCGCCCACGAGGCAGGCGACGACACCGCGCAGAAGCTGGCGCTGGACCCGGCCGTCAAGATCGTTGACTTCACCGGCAGCACCGCCAACGGCGACTGGCTCGAAAACAATGCGCGCCAGGCTCAGGTCTACACCGAGAAGGCCGGCGTGAACCAGGTCATCATCGATTCGACGAACGATCTGAAGGGCGTGGCCCGCAACCTGGCGTTCTCGCTGGCCCTGTATTCCGGTCAGATGTGCACCGCGCCGCAGAACATCTACGTGCCGCGCGACGGCATCAACACGCCGGAAGGCCGTGTCAGCTTCGACGACGTAGCCGCCGCGCTGGGCGTGGCGCTGGAAAAGGTGGGCGCCGACGCCGCCAAGGCCGTCGAGCTGACGGGCGCCATCCAGAACGAAGGCATCGTCGAACGCATCGAGAAGGCCCGTGCGCTGGGTCTGCCCGTCGTGGCGGACAGCAAGACGCTGGCGCATCCCCAGTTCGAGAATGCCCGCGTGCGCACGCCGCTGCTGCTGCGCACCGAGGCCGGCAATGCGGCGCTGGGCCAAGAGTGGTTCGGCCCCATCGCGTTTGTCGTCGCCACGGATTCCACCGCGCACAGCATCCAGCTGGCGCGCGACAGCGTCATCAAGCACGGCGCGCTGTCGCTGTCGGCCTACACGACGGATGATCGCGTGGCCGAGCAGGTGCAGGATGCCGCCGAAGTCTCGGGCGTGTCGCTCTCGCTGAACCTGACGGGCGCGGTGTTCGTCAACCAGACCGCCGCCTTCAGCGACTTCCACGGCACCGGCGCCAATCCGGCGGCCAATGCCGCGCTGTCGGACACGGCGTTTGTCTCGAACCGCTTCCGCGTGGTGCAAACCCGCCGTCACATCTAAGCCGGGCGATCGCAGATGAGCTATCAGGATATTCAATTCGACCTGTCCGGCGGCGTTGCGCGCCTGACGCTGAACCGCCCGGACAAGCTGAACAGCTTCACGGCCAACATGCACGCCGAAGTGGCCGACGCGCTGACCCGCGTCGAAACCGAAGGCGCGCGCGTGCTGGTGCTGACCGGCGCGGGCCGCGGCTTCTGCGCCGGCCAGGACCTGAGCGAGCGCAAGCCCGCGCCGGACGGCACGCCGCCCGACCTGGGCGAGACCGTCGACAAGTTCTACGGCCCGCTGGTGCGCCGCCTCAATGCCTTGCCCATGCCGGTCGTGGTGGGCGTCAATGGCGTCGCGGCAGGCGCGGGCGCCAATCTGGCCTTCGCGGGCGACATCGTCATCGCCAAGGCCTCGGCCAGCTTCATCCAGTCGTTCTGCCGCCTGGGCCTCATCCCCGACACGGGCGGCACGTTCGTGCTGCCGCGTCTGGTGGGCCGCGCGCGGGCCATGGGCCTGGCGATGCTGGGCGACAAGCTCAGCGCCAAGCAGGCAGAAGAGTGGGGCCTGATCTGGCAGTGCGTGGCTGACGAGGAATTCGACGCCACGCTCGATCGCCTGGCCACGCATTTCGCGGCCGCGCCCACCAAAGGCCTGGCGTTCACCAAGCGCGCCCTGCAGGCCAGCTTGTCCAATGACCTGTCCACGCAGCTCGACCTGGAACGCGACATGATGCGCGAACTGGGCCAGAGCGCGGACTACGCCGAAGGCGTCGCCGCGTTCCTTGGCAAGCGTGAACCGCAGTTCAAGGGGCAATGATGAGCGTGCACGTTCCCCCCGTTGAAGTGCCGACCGACCCGCAGGCGCTGGCGCAGGCCGTGGGCTCGGTGATGTATGCCGGCGACGCGGCCACGCAAGGCCTGGACATGAAGATCGAGGAAATGGCGCCGGGCTATGCGCGGCTGACCATGCGCGTTCGGCCCGACATGCTGAACGGCCACAAGACCTGCCATGGCGGTTTTATCTTCGCCCTGGCCGACAGCGCGTTCGCGTTTTCATGCAATTCGCGCAACGTCAGCACGGTGGCGTCGGGCTGCACGATCGACTATCTGGCGCCGGGATTCGAAGGCGACCTGCTGACTGCCGTCGCCCAGGAGCGTTCGCTGGCCGGCCGCACCGGCGTCTATGACGTCACCGTCACCAATCAGGATGGACGCAACGTGGCCTTGTTCAGGGGGCGTTCCTACCGCATCAAGGGCCAGATCGTCGGGACGCCCACGGACGCCTGACTGCTGCACCGTACCAAAGAGAAGAGAGACATCATCATGCCCAACACCATGAGCAAGCCGGGACTGGATCCTATCGAGCATGCCAGCCAGGACGAGCTGCGGGCCCTGCAGCTCGATCGCTTGAAGTGGACCCTCAAGCATGCGTACGAAAACGTCCCGCACTACAAGAAGGCGTTCGACGAAGCCGGCGTGCATCCCGACGACCTGAAGCAGTTGTCGGATATTTCGAAGTTCCCGTTCACGACCAAGAAGGAACTGCGCGAGAACTATCCGTTCGGCATGTTCGCCGTGCCGCGCGAGCGCATCTCGCGCATTCATGCGTCCAGCGGCACGACTGGCAAGCCGACCGTGGTCGGCTACACCCAGGGCGACCTGGACAACTGGGCCAACCTGGTGGCGCGCTCCATCCGTGCCGCAGGCGGCAAGCCCGGCGATACCGTGCACGTGGCCTATGGGTACGGGCTGTTCACCGGCGGCCTGGGCGCGCACTACGGCGCCGAGCGCCTGGGTTGCACGGTCATTCCGATGTCCGGCGGGCAAACCGAAAAGCAGGTGCAACTGATCAATGATTTCCGTCCGGACATCATCATGGTCACGCCGTCCTATTTCTGCAACATCCTGGAAGAGCAGCGCCGGCAGGGCATCGACCCGCGTCAAAGCTCGCTGCGCATCGGCATCTTCGGCGCCGAGCCGTGGACCGGCCAGATGCGTGCCGACATCGAAGCCGAAGCGGGCATCGACGCGGTCGATATCTATGGGCTGTCTGAAGTGATGGGCCCGGGCGTGGCGAGCGAATGCGTCGAGACCAAGGACGGTCCGGTGGTCTGGGAAGATCACTTCTACGCCGAGATCATCAACCCGGATACCGGCGAACCGGTGGCCGACGGCGAACCTGGCGAACTGGTGTTCACGTCGCTGACCAAGGAAGCGATGCCCATCGTGCGCTACCGCACGCGCGACCTGACCCGCCTGTTGCCGCCCACCGCGCGCAGCATGCGTCGCATCGGCAAGATCACCGGCCGCAGCGACGACATGCTGATCGTTCGTGGGGTGAACATGTTCCCCACGCAGGTGGAAGAACTGGTCCTGAAGATCGCGCAGCTTGCGCCGCACTATCAGCTGGTGCTGTCCCGGTCGGGCAACATGGACGAACTGGAAATCCTGACTGAAGTGCGCGCCGAGTTCTCGGGCCTGTCCGACGCCGAACGCGCCAATCTGGGCAAGCAGCTGCAGCATGCCGTGAAGACGCACATCGGCGTGAGCGCGCGGATCCAGGTGTCGGATGCCGGGCATGTCGAACGCACCTTGACCGGCAAGGCACGCCGGGTGATCGACAAGCGTCCGAAGTAGAGGGCGCGTCCCTACGCAAAAAAGGCAGCCAACCGGCTGCCTTTCTTCATTTCGCGACCTTTATCGCCCCACCGTCCGCAGTATGCGCCGATACCAGAGGTGCAGCAGGACCGCCGACAAAGCCAGCCCGAACATGGCCATCAGCCACATGCTGCCGGCCCCCTGCGGCGAGCCCGGCACCAGCACTTCGCGCAGATCGTCGATCCCGCCCCGGCCGGGACCAAACCCAAACCACCAGCCCCCTACCAGCCCCACGCCCGCCAGCGCGACCGTCTGCAGGATCAGCGGCACGACCGCGATCTTGTACGCGCGCAGCAGGTACGAGTTGATGCACTGCATCGAATCGAAGAGGTGAAAGAGCGGCAGCACGGCAAGTAGCGTCGTTGCGACGGCGGCAACCGCGCCGTCGTCCGTGTAGGCCGCCAGGATCAGCGGACGGCCGATCAGCAGCACCGCAGCCGTCAGCAGCGCGCCGATCAGACCCAGCGCCAGACCGGCCATGCCGGTGCGATGGGCATGCGCGTAATTGCCCGCGCCGATGGCCTGCGCCGTCAGCGCGGCGGTCGCCACGCCCAGCGCCATCGGCATCATGTAGCAGAGGGCGGCCAGGTTCGACATGATCTGATGCCCGCCGGTCACGAAGGTGCCCTCGCGCGCCACCAGCAGCGCCATGAACGTGAACGCTGAGACCTCGACCAGGTACGAGCCGCCCATCGGGATGCCCAGGCGCAGCAGTTCCTTGAGCGCCTTCCAGTCCGGCTTGCCGATGCGAAGCTGGAAGCGGCGGTAATAGCGATCGTGCGTGATCACCCACAGACCCAGGCCAAGGCTCATCCACGACACCACGGCTGTCGCCAGCCCCGCACCGGCCGCGCCCATCGCCGGCAGGCCCAGCTTGCCGTAGATGAAGAGCCAGTTGAACAGCGCCTTGAAGCCGATGATGGACAGGTTGATGGCCATGACGAGCTTGGGCCGCGACACCGCGGTGCCCAGCGCGTAGATCGTGCGGAACACCAGCGCGGCGGGCAGGGCCAGCACCAGTGCCTGCAGGTACGACGCGATGCGGTCGCGTACGCCCGGGGCGACGTCCCCCGACATGAAGAGCCACATGTCCGGAAACAGCATCAGCGCGGCGCCCACGACCGACAGGCCGAGCGCCAGCCACACGCCCTGGCCCCAGCTCTTTCCGACTTCCGCGTTGTTGCCGGCGCCGAACTGCTGCGCCAGGATCGGGATCAGGGCGTGCACGACACCCATCAGGCCGACGAAGACGGTGATGTAGATGGAAGCGGAAAGCGCCATCGCCGCCAGATCGTCGGGGCTGGAGTGTCCCGTCATGGCGGTGTCCAGCACCCCGAAAGAGATGCTGGCCCACTGGCTGATGAGGACGGGCCAGGCCTGCTTGGCGATGCCGCGCAGGGTGGCGCCGAAGGTCATCGGCGCCCCAATCGCGGCGGTCATGGCTTGACGCCGGTTCGCAGCAGGCGGAAGACTTCGGAACGGTCGGCGCGGCGGCCGCCTTGCCAGAGGACTTCGGCGCCTTCGCTGTACGCGGCCGTGCCGTCGCGCAGGCTCTGGTTGGTGGTCTGTTGCAGGACCAGCGTGCAGCGCGTGTCGAACGGGAACGACAGGTTGTTGAAGATCAGGAACGAGGCACGCTGCCCGCTGCCCAGGCTGAGCCCCCGGATGCACTCGCCTGGGCGCTTGTGCTGCGCGATGGCCTGGGCCAGTTGGCCGGACACCGTGCGATAGCTGCGTGCGTAGTCCACCGCGGGTTGCCACAACAGCACGAGCAGGATCCACGTCACGGTCAGGCCGCCAGCCGACAGCACGGTGCCGCGCCACAGCGCCTGGGGGCGCACGCGCAGCCGCCAGACGACCAGGACGATCCAGCCCAGGGTGAAGAGCACCGCCAGCGCAAAGGCCACCCACGAGATCACGGGTTCATAACCGGTGGTCTGGCGGGCGATGTTGCGGGAAATCTGCGCTGGCCAATGGAAGTGCAGCGCCACCCAGCCGAGCCAGGCGGTGGCCACCGTCAGCGAAAAACACATGACGGCAAACCAGTCCAGCGTGTTCACCACGCCGCGGCGCAGCGTGGGCAGCGAGAACGCGCCCAGCACCGCGCACGGCACGGCCAGCAGCACGAATTCGGAATCGCTGGCCTCATCCACGAAGAACAGGATCACTGCCGAACACACCAGCAGCATCAGCGGCACCCAGATATGCGGCGCGTAGATCCAGGCGCGCCACCGCCAGATCGCCAGCAGCGCCAGCGGCCAGGTCGGCCACAGGTACCACGGCAGGTCGCGTAGCGTGCGGGCGGCGTCGTGCAGGCCAGGGATGGCGAAGGACGACAGATTCCAGGTCTTCCAGTTGCGGATCCAGTACTCGCTGCCCTGGCTGGCGGGAATCCACCAGGCAAGGATCAGACCGGTGGCCAGCACCGCGGCCCACAGCATCCAGCGCTTGCACTTCCAGAGCTGGCTGCGCGGATAGAAGGCCAGCGCCACGCCGACCATGATGGGCAGGGCGCCCACCCAACCGCGCGTCAGGAAGCTGGCAGCCAGCGCAATGCCCAGCGTGGTCGAGCCGGTGACGGGACGATCCACCGTGCGCGCCAGCGAATAGAACGCAAGCGCCTGGCAGGCCATGATGGCGGGGATGACGGTGGTTTCGTGGGTGCGCTGCAGGATGCCGACCGTGGCAAGCAGCAAAAGGAGGGCGGCGTCGGCCAGCATGCGGCCGTAGTCGCGCGGTTCGGGTTCCCCGCCAAAAGGCAGCGCCAGCGGCTGGGCTTCGGCCCGGCGGCCGAGCAGATATGTGCCGTACCAGACGCTCGAGGCCGTGATGCCGAACCACAGCAGATTGGGCAGGCGGCCGGCAGTGATGTCCCCGATGAACGGCCCGAACAGCCAGATGCTGATGGCGCCCACCCAGGTGATCAGCGGACCTTCCTCGGCGTGGGCCAGGTGCCCCACCTGCGGCAGCAGCCAGGTCAGGCCGCCTTCGCGGATCGCGGTGATCATCGTCGCCAGTCCGACGGCGTCGTCGGTTTTCCACGGGTCGCGCATGAACAGCCCGGCCACGATGTAGGCCAGGGACAGGCCCAGCAGGATAAGGCGGGGCAGTTTTGCGGTGGCTACCGACGTAAGCCGGGCCGGCGTGGAAATGGAAAGTGGGGACACGGGCGTTAATGTAACCGAGTGGTCGGGATGCGCCACCCCCTGACCGGCCTTCTGGCGTCGAGGGGGGAAAAAAAAGCAGCCCGAAGGCTGCCTTTTTGCTGTGACTCCCGTAGGAGCAACAGGATCAGGAAGCGGACTTGACCGTGCCAGCCGTACGGGCGAAGCGGGCGCGGAACTTTTCCACGCGGCCGGTTTCGACGATGCGGGTCTGGGCGCCAGTGTAGAACGGGTGCGATTCGGAGGTCACGTCGCACTTGAAGAGCGGGTACGTCTTGCCGTCGAGTTCAACGGTTTCGCGCGTTTGGACGGTCGAACGGGTGATGAACTTGTTGCCCGTTTGCAGGTCGGCGAAGACGACTTCGCGGTATTCGGGGTGAATGCCTTCTTTCATGGTGCTTTCCTAGACTCGGTCGAGTCTTTTTCAAGAGTTAGGGTCGCCAGCTACAGCTGCCTGGTTCCGCTGCCGCGGTTCGCTACCAGATCTTGGCGCGACAAGCGCTAGCCACGTATCCAAAAAGTAACCCCGCATTCTAGCACGCGATCCTGCCTGCGGCCAGCCGCAAATGGGCGCCCGGGCTGTCATGCAGCCCGGGTTTCAGCGCGACGCAAATGTCAGAGATCCGTGCGCAGCTTCCAGATTTCCGGGAACAGCACCACCTCCAGCATGCGCCGCAGGTAATCCACCCCCGACGTGCCGCCCGTGCCCCGCTTGAAGCCGATGACGCGCTCGACGGTCGTAACGTGGCGGAATCGCCACAACCGGAAGGCGTCTTCCAGGTCGGTCAGTTTTTCGCCAAGCTGGTAGAGCGCCCAGTAGCGGTCCGTGTCGCGGTAGACCGTCAGCCAGGCGGCTTCGACCGCCGCCGACGCCTGATACGGCTGGGTCCAGTCGCGTTCCAGGTGATCGGCCGGGATATCCAGGCCGTTGCGCGCCAGTAGCCGCAGTGCCTCGTCGTACAGCGACGGGGCCTCGTAGGCGCTCTGCACCTGGGCCAGCAGGTCGGCGCGGTGCGAATGCGGCTTGAGCATGGCCGCGTTCTTGTTGCCCAGCAGGAATTCGACCTGGCGGTACTGGTAGCTCTGGAATCCGCTGGAACGCGCCAGATAGGGACGCAGCGCAGAGTATTCGGGCGGCGTCATGGTCGCCAGCACGTCCCAGGCGTGGACCAGCTGCTCCATGATCTTGCTGACGCGCGCCAGCATCTTGAAGGCCGGCTGCAGGCGGTCCTCTGCGACGCTGGCGATCGCGGCCCGCAGCTCGTGCAGCATCAGCTTCATCCAGAGCTCGCTGGTCTGGTGCTGGATGATGAACAGCATCTCGTTGTGCTCGGGCGACATCGGGTGCTGGGCGCCGAGCAGTTCATCAAGATGCAGGTAATCGCCGTAGGTCATGTCGCGCGCGAAATCGAGTTGCGCCTTTTCCTGGTGGACGATGTCTTCGGGGCGTTCGTTCTGGCTCATGCGCGGCCTCCGTGGCAGGGCGGCGCGGCGCGGCGGGCGGATGCGGGCAGGGCGCGCCAGTGGGGCGCGAATAGGAATTGCATGGTCGATTCTCCAAGCGGGGCGGCTGCTGTCGGGCAGCCGCGCCCGGGCCGGCAAATCAGCCTACAGTTCGCGCAGGACCGCGCGGACCGGGCTGGCATCGGCCTGGATCAGCGCCAACGGCAAGGCGATCAACTCGTAATCGCCTTCCGGCACGTCGTCGAGCACCAGGTTCTCCAGTACCCGCATGTCGTGCCGCAAGATCGTATGGTGGCTGTCCAGGGTCTTGCTGGAAGCGGGGTCGATGCTGGCGGTGTCCAGACCGATCAGCATGACGCCGCGTTCGGCCAGCCATTCGATGGTCTGGGGCGCGTAGGCGGAGAAGTCATCCGTCCACCAGTCCTGCGCGGCGTGCTTGGCGGTGCGCACCAGCACGCGGGGCGGCAGGTTGTGCGCCGCATGGGCTAGATGGTCGATCGTGATGAGATCGCCGCAGTCGATCGCATGGATCACGCGGCAAGGGCCCAGGAAGGGTTCAAGCGAAACTGCGCCGATGGCTGCGGCCCCGTTCTGGTAGTGCAGCGGGGCGTCGGCATGCGCGCCGATGTGCGGCGACATCGTGATTTCGCTGACGTTGACCGGACAGCCGGGCGTGAGCGTCCACTTCCATTGCTGGCGGTACGGCGTGTCGCCCGGAAAGACGGGAGATGCCGTCGAGACGGGCGGGGAAATGTCCCACAGGCGTTTCATGGCGGGCAAGGAAAGGTCGCGAGGGCCGGAATTAGGTTAAGCCTAAAACAATATCGGGCGGTAGTCTAACGGAATTCCGGCGCTTGTTGCGGTCAGAGGCAGCCCAGTTCAGCCAGCGACACCGCCGAGCCTCCCGCGACGATCAGGTGGTCGATCAGTTTGATGTCCACGAGCGCCAGGGCTTCCTTCAGGTGCCGCGTGAAGCCGTGGTCTGCCGCGCTGGGCGACGCCACGCCAGACGGGTGGTTGTGCGCCACGATGAGGGCCGCAGCGTGGTGGCGCAAGGCCTCGCGCACGACCTCCCGCGGGTAGACCGCCGCCTGCGAGAGCGTGCCCCGCGCCAGTTCGCCCGTGGCGATCAGGCGCAGTTGGGCGTCCAGATACAGGGCGATGCAGTGCTCCACTTGCAGATGGCCGAGCGCCGCCTTGCAATATTGTTTCACTCGGGTGGGGTGGTTCATGGCGGTGTCCCGGACCAGGTCTTCTTCCATGGCGCGGCGGGCCAGTTCCAGCAGCGCCGCCAGGGTGCAGGCTTTGGACGCCCCTAATCCGGCGATGGACATCAGGTCCTGGGGCGAGGTGCTCAGCAACCCGCGCAGCCCGCCGAACCGGTCCAGCAATTGACGGCACAGATCCACTACATTCAGCCCTGGAATCCCCGTGCGCAGCGCGACGGCCAGCAGCTCGGCATCCTGGATCGATGCGGCCCCGTGACGGAGCAGACGCTCTCGGGGACGGTCTTGTTTTGGCAGCCGGACGGACAATTTCATAAGAGGCTCTAAAATCAGGGTTTACTCAAATACCCATACGGTGGCAGATCGTGAGCATCGCCTCTAATGAAGTGAACGTTTTGGTCCGTCCGGATTCCTACCTGACGCTGCATTACCGCATCACCCTGGCCTCGGGCCCGGGCGCGGGTTCGGTGTTCACCGACACCTTCGACGGCCGTCCCGGCACGTTGCAGATGGGCGGCGGGCAGTGGGCGCCTGGCCTGGAGGCCGCGTTGGTCGGCCGCGCCGAGGGCGACAAGTTCAGCGTCACCATCGAGCCGGCAGACGCCTACGGCGACCGCAACCCCGAACTGATCCAGCGCGTGACGCGCGCCATGCTGGCGCAGCACGCCGGCGAGGACGCCACGTTCGAACCCGGCGACCTCGTTGAATTCACCGCGCCCAACGGCGGCCGCTATTCGGGCGTCCTCAAGGAAATCAACGACGAATCCGCGCTATTCGATTTCAACCACCCGCTGGCAGGCATCAGCCTGAAAGTGGACGTGGCGCTGCTGGGAGTGCTTTGATGAGCCAGGCTGTCACCGCCTCCGACGCCGAAGTCCTGCTGGCGCAGCCGCGCGGCTTCTGTGCAGGCGTGGATCGCGCCATCGATATCGTCGAACGGGCCATCGAACTGCACGGCGCGCCCATCTATGTGCGTCACGAGATCGTTCACAACCGCTACGTCGTGGAAGACCTGCGCGCCAAGGGCGCCATCTTCATCGACGAGCTCGACGATGCGCCCGCGGGCGCCATCGTGGTGTTTTCGGCGCATGGCGTCTCCAAGGCCGTGCGCGCTGAAGCGGAAGCGCGCGGGCTGCAGGTCTTTGACGCCACCTGCCCGCTGGTCACCAAGGTGCACATCGAAGTCGCGCGCATGCGCGCCGCCGGCCGCGAGATCATCATGATCGGCCACAAGGGGCATCCCGAGGTCGAAGGCACCCTGGGCCAGGCGCAGGGCGGCATGTACCTCGTCGAAACCGTCGAAGACGTCGCCAGCCTCGAAGTCACCGATCCGGAAAACCTGGCCTACGTCACGCAGACCACGCTGTCGGTCGATGACGCGGCCGCGGTGTCGCAGGCGCTGAAGGCGCGCTTTCCCAGCATCGCCGAGCCCAAGAAAAGCGACATCTGCTACGCCACGCAGAACCGGCAGGATGCGGTCAAGATCCTGGCGCCGGAATGCGATCTGGTGCTGGTCGTGGGCAGCCCCAACAGCTCGAACTCCAATCGCCTGCGCGAAGTGGCCGAGCGCAAGGGCGTCGCGTCCTATCTTATCGACGGCGCGGAATCCATCGACCCCGCGTGGCTCGTCGGCCGCAAGCGCATTGGCGTGACCGCGGGCGCCTCGGCGCCGGAAGTGCTGGTGCAGCAGGTGATCGCGCGCGTCAAGGAACTGGGCGCCGTCTCGGTGCGCAAGATGCCGGGGCTGGAAGAAAACGTCGCGTTTCCGCTGCCCAAGGGCTTGTCGCGCAAGGCGGCCCAGACCGAATCGCTGGAATGAACAAGCGCCGCCCACGCGGGCGGCGCCACAAGAATACCGAGGAGACACCATGCAGCTTTACAGCTACTTCCGCAGCTCGGCCGCTTATCGCGTACGCATTGCCCTGAACCTGAAGGGCCTGCCGTACGAGACCGTGCCGGTTCATCTTCTGAAGGAGGGCGGCCAGCAGTTGTCGGCCGGCTACCGCAAGGTGAACCCGACCGCGCTGGTTCCCACGCTGATCGACGGCGATGCGGTCATCGGCCAATCGCTGGCCATCATCGAATACCTGGAAGAAACGCACCCGGAAACGCCGCTGCTGCCTGCCGACGCCATCGGCCGCGCCCGTGTGCGCGATCTGGCGCTGGGCATCGCCTGCGATACGCATCCGCTCAACAACCTGCGCGTGCTGAAGTATCTGAAGCACACGCTGGGCGTGGATGAAGCCGCCAAGACGGCCTGGTACAAGCACTGGGTGCATCAGGGTCTTGAAGCGTTGGAAACCCAACTGGCTGCTTCCCGCGCCACGGGTAAGTTCTGCCACGGCGACACGCCGACCATCGCTGACCTGTGCCTGGTGCCGCAAGTGGCGAATGCGCAGCGCTTCGAGTGTGACCTGTCGGCCATGCCCAATGTGCTGCGCATCGACGCGGCGTGCCGGGCCCTGCCGGCATTTGAAGCGGCCGCGCCGGGCAAGCAGCCCGACGCGGAGTGACGCCCGGCTGATCAGCCGATCTGCACCGGCACGAAGATCTTGTCTTCGCCGCGTTGCACCAGCAAGGCTACGGTCTTGCCCGCCTTCGACAACTCGGCCTTCACCTGGCCGACGTTGTGCACCGGCACCCCATTGAGGGACAGCAGCACGTCGCCGGGCTGAATGCCAGCCTTGGCGGCGGGGCCTGCAGAACGCTCGATGAGCAGGCCTTCCGCCCCCGACTCCTGCTGCTCCTGCGGGCTCAGGGGGCGCAGCGCCAGGCCAAGCTGGCCGCGCTGCACTTCCTGGCCGTCGGCCGACGCCTGGGTCTTGTCCTTGGGCACGCCACCCAGCGTTGCGACCATCTCCTTCTGCCCGCCGTTGCGCCATACGTCCAGCTTGATCTTCTCGCCGGGGGCGGCCATGGTGATCGTCGAAGCCAGGTCGCCGGAAGACACGATGGTCTTGCCGTCGATCTTGCGCACCACGTCGCCCGGCTGCAGGCCGGCCTTTTCGGCGGCGCTGCCCTTTTCGACGCTCGACACCAGTGCGCCCGACGGCGAATCCAGCTTGAACGAGTCGGCCAGGTCCTGATTCACTTCCTGCACCGTCACGCCCAGGCGCGCATGCTGCACCTTGCCGTGCTCAAGGATCTGGTCCTTGATCTTGTAGGCCAGGTCGATGGGAATCGAGAACGACAGGCCCTGGAAGCCGCCGGTGCGGCTGTAGATCTGCGAGTTGATGCCCACGACTTCGCCGCGGTCGTTGAACAGCGGACCGCCCGAGTTGCCGGGGTTCACGGCCACGTCGGTCTGGATGAACGGCACCGAGGTGTCGTCCGGCAGCGAACGGCCCTTGGCGCTGACGATGCCGGCGGTGGCGGTGTTCTCCAGGCCGTAGGGCGAGCCGATGGCCAGCACCCATTCGCCCACCTGCAGCTTGTTCACGTCGCCCACCTTGATGACGGGCAGGTTCTTCGCCTCGATCTTGATGACGGCGACGTCGGTCTGCGGGTCGGCGCCCAGGACCTTGGCCTTGTATTCGCGGCGGTCGGTCATCTTCACGGTCACTTCCTTAGCGTCCTGGACCACGTGCGCATTGGTCAGGATGATGCCGTCGGAACTGACGATGAAGCCCGAGCCTTCGCCGCGCATCGGGACTTCACGAGCCGGCGCGCGGCCACGAGCGCCGGGCACCTGGCCAAAGAACTGCGCGAACGGGTCGTCGCTTTCGGCGGCCGACACCTTGCGCGTGCCGCTGACGCTGATGTTGACGACGGCCGGACCGGACTCGCGCGTGATCTGCGCGAAGTTGGGCGGCACGGACGCGCTGATCGGCTGGGACGCAGCGGTGGCGGCGGGGGCTTCGGCAGCCATCGAAACGCTGCCGGTCAAGGCGGTTGCGCCTGCACCGCCAATGGCGCCGGCTGCCAGCAGCGCCAGGACGAGGCGCGAGGGTTTGATTTGCGTGGTCTTCATGTCGGCTCCTGCGATCATGTTGGGAACATGGCGCTATCTTCGGGCCGCACACTTAGGGGAAACTTAAGCGGGAAAAATCCAGGCTAAGCGGGAAAATTGACGCGCGCCCGCAGGCCTTGGCCGGACGGCGCGTCTTCAAGAGTGATGGTTGCGCCGTGGCGGTCGGCAATGGTGCGTGCGATGGCCAGTCCCAATCCGCTGCCATGCGTCGTGTTGCCTTCGGCCCGGTAGAAGCGGTCGAACACGCGTTCGCGCTCATGGACCGGGATGCCGGGTCCCTCGTCGTCGATCATCAGCGAAATGCGGCCCGGGCCGTGTTCCAGACGCATCCCGATGCGGCCACCGGCAGGCGAGTGCTTGATTGCGTTGTCCAGCAGATTGCGCACCAGCAGCACCAGCGCATCGCGATTGCCCTGCATCTGCGCTTGCGTATCGCCGTCCAGCGTGACGTCGATGGATTTGGCGTTTGCTTCGGGCAGTGTCTCGGACAGCGCCTGCCGCAGCACGTCCGCCAGATCCACCGGCGCCAGCGGCGTCTGCTCCTGGGCGCCTTCCTGGCGCGCCATCGACAGCAACTGCTCGACCAGCCGCGTCGCGCGGTCGATGCCGGCAGTCAGGCGCTGTTCGGCAAGCTGGCGCGCGGCGGGGTCTGCTGCGCGCTGCAGCGCCTGCATCTGCAGGCGCAACGCCGCCAGCGGCGAGCGCAGTTCGTGCGCCGCGTCGCCCACGAATTGCTTCTGCTGCGCAAAAGCGCCGCGCATGCGTTCGAGCAGCAGGTTCAGTTCCTGCACCAGCGGGCGGATTTCATCAGGCAGCCCGCGTACGCTGACAGGCGACAGATCTTCGGGCTGGCGAGCGGCCACCTGGGCGCGCGCGCGCTTGACCGGACGCAGCGACCAACTGACGACGCACCAGATGATCAGCATCAGCAGCGGCGCGGCGGCGGCGATCGGCGCGACGGTGCGCAGCGCAAGGGCGCTGGCCATGTTCTTGCGCACGCGCATGTCCTGCGCCACCTGAATCACCTGGAAGGGCGTGGCCAGCGAATACACGCGATAGGTTTCGCCTTCCAGCTTCGCGTCGGAAAACCCCAACACGATCTGGCTGGGCAGGCGCAGGCGCGAGCGTGAGTTGAAGACGCGCAAGCCGTCCGGCGTCCAGATCTGGATGATGAGGTCATCGGCAACCGGCGATCCGGCGCCGCGCGCATGTGTGGGGCCGGTGCTCAGCAGCCCGTCGCCGGTGCCCAACGACAGGGCGGTGCGCTGCAGCAGCGAGTCGAAGATGTCGTCGGCCTGCGCCAGGGTGCTGCGATAGGCGATTGCGCCTTGCACCAGCGCGCCGACCGCAATGGCGGCCAGCAGAAAGAAAAGCAGCCGGGCTCTCAGCGAATAGCTAAGCGGAATGCTCATGTTTTGGGGATGACATAGCCGACGCCTCTGACGTTCTGGATCAGGTTGGGACCCAGTTTCTTGCGCAGGCCATGAATATAAACCTCAACGGCATTGCTGCTGATGCTGTCTTTCCAGCTATAGAGTTTTTCCTCGAGCTGTGCGCGCGAAAAAATCATGCCGGGCCGCGCGATCAGCGGTTCCAGCACCGCCCATTCGCGCGCGGTCAACGCCACCGGCGCGCCGTCGACCATGGCGGCGTGCGATTGCGGGTCGATGGTGACGCCGTCGTGTTCAAAAATGGGCTCGGCCCGGCCCGCGCTGCGGCGGATCAGTGCCCGCATGCGCGCCAGCAGTTCGTCCACGTCATAGGGTTTGACGATGTAGTCGTCGGCACCTGCGTCCAGCCCGGCGATCCGGTCGCTGACCGCGTCGCGCGCAGTGGCGATGAGCACCGGCGTGCGGTCCTTGCGGGTGCGCATGTCGCGCAGCAACGTCAGTCCGTCCCGCTTGGGCAGGCCCAGGTCGAGCAGTACAAGGTCGTAAGGATCGGTGCGCAGCGCAGAGTCCGCCGCGCTGCCGTCCCGAACCCAATCGACGGCGTAGTGTTCCGCGCGCAGGCAGTCCAGTACGCTTTCGCCGATCATCATGTCGTCTTCCACGAGAAGAATGCGCATGGTTTATTCCGCTGGGATGGTCCAAGGGGGTTGGACGCGTGGCGATCAGCGCGAGTTCCCGGCCGGGGTGGCGGGGCGGGGAGGAGGGCGGGCAGGGGTGAAATGAAAAAAGCAGCCCGAGAGGGCTGCTTTTTGGAAATCTGGTGCCGGCAATAGGAGTCGAACCTACGACCTTCGCATTACGAATGCGCTGCTCTACCAACTGAGCTATGCCGGCAAGACCATTTGCTTTTGTTTCTGGACCAAGCCGGAAAGCGCTAGCAAAACATCTTTTTTCTTCCAGTTCGTCGGCTTTTTTAGGGCCCGATCTGGAAAGACCGAAACTATATCAGAGTTTTTTCGCGATGGGCAACAAGAAGCGCAAAAAATTCAGAAAAAAACGAGATTTGCATGCGCCGAATTTTTAGTTCATAATTTCGGTCTTGGCAGATCCCCGATAGCTCAGTCGGTAGAGCGACGGACTGTTAATCCGCAGGTCGCTGGTTCGAGCCCAGCTCGGGGAGCCAAAAGAATTTTGGGCCGCTCACGCAAGTGAGTGGCCCTTTTGGTTTTTGCGGTGGTGTTCGCGTCTCTGTGCGTGTAGGTCCACAGCATGGGTATTTACCAAGTGCGCATCGACAACTAAGGCGATCGGCATGAATGACGACAAGCGCGGCCGCGATCAACGCGGGCAGGGCGACCGGCCGGTGCAAGACAAGCGCATCGGTGTCACCGTCATCTCGGGCTTTCTGGGCAGCGGCAAGACGTCGCTCTTGAACCGGCTGCTGCAAGCGCCTGAGTATGCCGACGCGGTGGTCATCGTCAATGAATATGGCGATATCGGCGTGGACCATCATCTGGTGCGTCTGGCGCCGGACAAGGTTGTGCTGGTCGAGGGCGGATGCCTGTGCTGCGTGGTCAGCGGTTCGGTGGTCGACACCTTGCGTGATCTCTTCATGCAGGCGCTCGCGCGCAAGATCAAGCCGTTCCGGCACGTCATCATCGAGACCAGCGGTCTTGCCGATCCGGCGCCCATCCTCTTCACACTGAAGCACGAACGCTTTCTGGCCGAGCGCTACGCGTATCGCGGCGCAATCGTCGTGGTGTCGGCTGCGCACGGCGCGGAACAGCTGCGCGCGCAGCCCGAGGCGGCCCGGCAGCTTGCGCTTGCTGATGCCGTCGTAATCAGCAAATCCGATCTTGTCGATGCGGCGCAACTGCACGAAGTCGAACTGGCGATCGAGGCCATCAATCCTGGCGCGCGGCGCTACGTGCAGCGCCCGGATGCCCCGTTGGCCGATGGCTTGCTCCAGGGGCCGGACCTGCTTGCTCGTCGCGATGGGAAGGTCACGGCAAAGTGGCTTGGCGCATTCTCGTCATCGGCCGCTGTACGGCATGCGGACGTAAGCAGTTTTTCGCTCACGCTGGAAGCGCCGATGAGCCGAGCGGCGTTTCTGGCAGGCGTCGCGCGTATCCAGGAGCGCTACGGGCCGGGCGTGCTCCGGATGAAAGGCATCGTGTGTTTCGCCGGTGAATCAAGTCCGTGTGAAGTGCATGGCGTGCATGGCGAGTTGTATCCGTTGCAGTCCTTGAACGAATGGCCGGATGATGTGCGCGTCTCGCGGCTGGTGTTCATCGTTCGCGGCTTGGTCGTGCCGGACGTGGCTGCCGCTGTGCGCCACGCATTAGGCCAATCGTCCGCGTGATCGCGCCGAAGGACCCCGTTTCATTGATCGATATTCCGTTGCGGATGCTGCACGGAAATACGGTATAACCGGTACGGTCTGATGCACTTGCCGAGACAGTGATGGATCGACTGAAAGCCATGCAGGTGTTCGTTGAGGTTGCCGATCGGGGCAGCCTGTCGGCGGCCGCCGTGCATCTGGACATGTCTCGCGCCATGGTGTCGCGATACCTGGCCGAGATGGAGCAATGGGTTGGGGTGCGCCTGCTGCATCGCACGACGCGGCGCCTGAGCCTCACGCCAGCTGGCGCCGAAACCCTGCCGCGCTGCCGCCAGATGCTGGATATGGTCGGCGATCTGCACAGCGCCGTCGCCACGCCCGAGGATACGCCGCGCGGCCTGCTGCGCATCACGACGAGCATGTCGTTTGGCGCCCGCCATCTGGCGCCGGCCGTCACCGACTACGTCAAACGCCACCCCGGAACGTCCGTGGACCTGATGCTGGTCGAGCGCGCGGTCAATCTGGTGGAAGAGCGGGTCGACCTCGCGGTGCGCATCACCAATGATCTGGATCCCAATCTGATTGCGCGCAAGCTGGCGGTGTGCCGATCGGTGGTCTGCGCCTCCCCGGAATATCTCGCGCGCGAAGGCGTGCCTGCGCGCGTCGAGGATCTGTCGTTGCGCAACTGCCTGACCCATTCGTATTTCGGCAAGAGCCTGTGGCGTTTCGAGCGCGATGGCGAGCCGGTCGACGTGCCCGTGGGGGGAAGCATCAGTGCCAACGAAGTCTCGGTGTTGTGCAGTGCCGCCGTGGAAGGGGCGGGCATCGCGATGTTGCCCACGTACTATGCGGCAGAATACATCGCGTCGGGCAAGCTGCAGGTCATCCTGCCCCAATGCAAACCCCAGGAGCTAGGCATTTATGGTGTGTACGCCTCGCGCCGGCAGATGCCCCTGATTTTGCGTTCGATGATGGATTATCTAGCCGAGCGGCTGGGGTCGGCGCCGTGGGACAAGCCGGCGGGCTGAGCGGCGGACGGGTGAGGGGTAGGCTGGCGCGGCGGGTTGGCGGGCCGATAACGGGTACGCCGCAGCTTGAGGCCTGAATAGATGGCGGTATAATTTGCCAGCTTTTGACCCAAAAAATACCTAACAATCGTTCCGGCCTGGTGGCAGGCCGGCGCAATCCAGAGCCCGGCTCGGTTTGCGCAAGGGGGCGAGCCGGTCTGGCAGCGGCGTTCGGCCGCACGGCAATGGCCGATGCCCGTCGGTTCTAGTCTTTGCTATCAATCTTCGCGGAAAGGGTTGGTGCCGGAGGTTCCGGCGCGTTCCGCGGCCATATTGGCGATAGGCGTCAGCGTTGCTGGTGCCAGCTTTTCCAGAATGTGCTCAGACGTTTTGCCGCAGCCGCGCAGCCGCGGCAGGCATTCCGCCTTACGGGCGCCGGCGTGGTGGTTTTAGCGCAGGGCAGCGCCATGAGGTGTGGGCGTGGCGGTAAACAGGAACCCAGTGACAATTTCGCAAGCCAACATTGACTGTTGCGTCGCCGCTTTTGCGGCGGCTCGGTCGTCTCCGGGCGAGCGTCGCGTGGGGGTATCCGGTTTGAGCTGCGGTGCGGGATTGACTCGCGGCGTGCGTTTGAATCGCGGCACGAATTTGAACTGCCACGCGGGTTTGAATTGCCACGCCGACCGCTCGATTATTTATTTTGAATCCGGCGCCGCAAATGAAAAAGGCCCGGCGAATGCCAGGCCTTCATCAAATTGGTTGCGGGGGCAGGATTTGAACCTACGACCTTCGGGTTATGAGCCCGACGAGCTGCCAGACTGCTCCACCCCGCGTCTGAGAAAAGAATATTAACCTTATTTCCAACCAAGCGCAAGTTAGCCCATTTTTGAATTTGGATGTCGATGAACGATAGCGAGGCAATACTCGTGCTGGAAACCGCGCTGCTGTGCGCGGTTCAGCCGATGCAGATTTCCGATATGCGCAAGCTGTTCGGGGATGATGAACAATTCGACAGCAGCACGGTGCGCCGGCTTCTGGAGACCTTGCAAGGCAACTGGGCCGACGGCGGGCTGGAGCTTGTACAGCTCGCCTCCGGCTGGCGTTTCCAGAGCCGCCCCAGCATGCAGCGCTACCTTGAGCGCCTCAGCCCTGAAAAGCCGCCCAAGTATTCGCGCGCCGTGATGGAAACACTTGCCATCGTGGCCTGGCGCCAGCCCGTGACGCGCGGCGACATCGAAGATATCCGCGGCGTGACGGTTTCGTCGCAGATCGTGAAGGCCCTCGAGGATCGCGGCTGGATCGAAGTCATTGGCCACCGCGACGCGCCGGGTCGTCCCGCGCTGTTCGGCACTACGCGCCAGTTTCTCGACGATCTGGGGCTGCGCGCCCTGGACGAGCTGCCGCCGCTCGAAACCGCGCACGCTGCCGCCGCGCTCGCCGGGCTGGATCTGGGCGAAGTGCAGCAGGTGCTGGGCGAGACGCCTGAATCGGCTGATGGCGAGGGCGGTGCGGACGCGTCGCCGGCGGAAGATGGCGCGCAAGCGTCCATTTCCGGGGCGGACGACATCGTCCAGGACGGGGCGGACGCCCCGCAACAGGCGTCGCAAGAAGACGAAAATCCGCCTGCCGCCGATCCTGATGCCGAATCTTCCGAGATTTTCCCCGTTGCGGAATTGTCTGTTTCGGAAGACGATGTCCCCATAGCGGCCATCGATAGCGTAGAATCCCAGCTTTCGCGCACAGAAGAAGGCGCGGATCCCGCCGACGAATCCACCGTCCGGGAGCAAGCCGAAGGCTTGTCCAATACGCCGCTCTCGTCCGATCTTCCCGACGACAGAGCTGGCAACGACATTTCCGATATGGCCGCCGATGCCTCCGAGGCCGGTGCTGCAAAGGAAAGAGTCGAGAACGCAAAACACGCGGAACCGACTGACCCGACTGACAAGACCGATCCCGAGGCCCCTGGCGACGCCAGGCGCGAGCCCGTTCATGGTCTTGACGAGGCCGTTCAGCCCGAACCCGATGCTGCCGCCGCGGCCTCGGAGCAGGCGGACCCCGACCGGTCCGGGTTTGAACCGGATTCGGCGTCCCCAGATGATGACGAGCCTGCTCCCGGCAGGCCTACCCAAGTTTGAAATTCGGAGCTGTCCCAGTGACAACGAATACAGCAATGCAGGACGACACCCCCCGTTCGGATGACGCCGCTGCCGGCGCGCAGCCGGAATCCTCCGCCGCGCGCGAACCGGCCGCCGAGGGCGAAGCCGGCGCCCGCAGCCGCGGCCGCAAGCTGAGGACCCCGTTCCGCCGCCGCCGCGGCGACGCTGCCGCCGAACAGGCGCCCGCCGCCGAAGGGCAGGCCACTGTGCCCGCCGCACCGGTCGAGTCCGTGGACTCCCGGGGTGGCGAGCAGGAAGCCGAGCAGGCGCTGTCCTACCTGGATACGGCTGACCGCATGGAGCAGCGTCTGGGCAAGTACCTGAACAGCGAAGCGGTCATGCCCAAGCTGCACAAGGTGCTGGCCGACGCAGGCATCGGGTCGCGCCGCGAAATGGAAGAGCTGATCGTCGCGGGCCGGGTGTCCGTCAACGGCGAACCGGCGCATATCGGTCAGCGCGTGGGGCCTAACGATCAGGTGCGTGTCAATGGCAAGCCCATCATGCGCACCAACACGAAAAAGCCGCCGCGCGTGATCCTGTATCACAAGCCCGCCGGCGAGATCGTCAGCCACGACGACCCCGGTGGCCGCGCCAGCGTGTTTGCCCGGCTGCCCAAGCTGCGTACCGGCAAGTGGCTCTCGGTGGGCCGCCTTGACCTGAACACCGAAGGCCTGCTGATTTTCACGACGTCGGGCGACATGGCCAACCGGATCATGCACCCCCGTTACGGCACGGAACGCGAGTACGCCGTTCGTGTCCTGGGTGAAATGGACGAGGCGCAGCGCCAATCGCTGGTCGACGGCATCGAGCTCGAAGACGGCTTGGCCGCCTTCGGCGCGCTGGACTACCTGGGCGGAGACGGCAGCAACCGCTGGTACCGCGTCACGCTGCAGGAAGGCCGTAACCGCGAAGTCCGCCGCATGTTTGAAGCGGTCGGCGTCACTGTCAGCCGCCTGATCCGCACGCGCTTCGGCGATGTCGTGCTGCCGCGCACGCTGCGCCGTGGCCGCTGGGACGAACTGGACGCTTCGCTGGTGACCGCGCTGATGGTCCAGTTGGGACTGTTGCGCGATGACGACGATTCGTCGGGCAACCGTCGCCGCTCCAAGCAGCCGCAATCGCACGACAGCGCCTTGCCTCCCGGATTCGGCACGCTCGACCGCAACGGCATGAACGGCGCCCGCATCGGCCGCCGTGGCAAGTTGCAGGGCGGCGGCCTGGGCAGTGCAGGGCAGGCTGCGGCGTGTCCTTCTGATCCTTTCGGCACCGGCCTCATGATCGCCGGTGGTTACGCCAACGGCCACCCGCTCTCGGGCGAACCCGGCCTGGGCAATCGCAAGGGCAAATCGGGTCCGCGCTCCGCGGGCGCCGGCAAGTCCGGTGGCAAGCAGGGCGGCAAGGCCGGCGGCAAGCCGGGTGGGCGCGCGGGCGGCAACGCACGCGGTCCCCGCGCCGCAGCGAACGCCGCGGCCGGCAATCCGATGGCAAGCAGCCCGGTGGCCGGCAATCCGGTGGCCGGCAATCCGGCAGCGGGCGGCATGGGCGATGCGCCGGCTGGCGCTGGCCGCCGTCCTGGCGGCAAGTCCGGTGGCAAGCCTGGCGGCGGCAAGCCGGCTGGCGGCAAACCGGCAGGCGCGCGTAGCGGCAATCCGGGTCGTGGCGGCAAGCCCGCCGCGGGCGGTCGCGGCGGCAACAAGGCCGAAGGCGCGCGCACCGGCGGCAACAACAAGGGTCCGGGCGCCGGTGGCAAGCCGCGTGCGCCGCGTAGTGGCGGTCCCCGCGCCGACGGCGGCCAGCGTGGCGACGATTGGCAACCCCGCAGCGCTTCGGCTCACGAATCGCGGCTGGGCGTCATGGGCGGTGGCCGGGGACGTCAGGGTCGCTGATCCCCGCAGGGCGGCCCGCAGACTGCGCCGCCGCCCCGCATCCGTCCCATATAAACGTAAGCCCGTGACGAATCAGGCGATTTTCCCGTTTATCTGGTAAAATCAATGGTTTTCATGGCTTCGCGTCATGGCTTTTTGCTGGAAGCACTGGATTCTTTAAGTGCGCTTTACCGCAAAAAGCACGTCGGCTGCATGCTTGTTGGCTGCATTTGGGCCGATCGGGCGTACGGCCTTGTGCTGGCGTGTTGCTGGCTGGCGTGTTGCCGGGCGCTGTTTGCAGCAATCTCCTTGGCGCGTGCCGCTTTTCGCGGAAGGCGCACAGGCGCCTGAGTACCCAGCCAAGTCCGTCGAAAGCCGGGTTCGGCACCGGGTCGGGAAATCAGGGCGGCGCAAGCCAAAAATTAGGTCGCAATATAGGGCACTGCCCAGCATTGCTCCTTACGTGTAGTAGGGAAGCGGCTGGGCTCTGTGCAATATCGGTGGGCTGGGCGTACAGCCCATTTTTTTTGAGTATATGGCTGATTTATTCGCATTGACCGAAGAGGCTCTGGCCGGCATGGACGTCGAACTTGTCGACGTGGAACGTGCCGCCCTGGGCCTTTTGCGCGTCACGATCGATCGGGTCGGCGGTGTGCGCATCGAAGACTGCGAGCAGGTGTCCCGCCAATTGTCGCGGGTCTATGAGGTCGAGAACATCGACTACAAGCGCCTCGAAGTGGGTTCGCCGGGTGTTGACCGCCCGCTGCGCACCGAGGCCGAGTTCCGCCGTTTCGCAGGCGAGCGCATCGAAATCAAGCTGCGTGAGGCATTGGACGGCCGCAAGGTCTTCTCGGGCACGTTGACCGTGCCGGAAGACGAAGCCGCAGCCGACGCAGCTGCTGGGATGCACAAGACCGTGTTCGGTCTCGAATTTGAGGCAAAAAAGAACGAAGTCCAGGTGTTGAATTTCACGGTCGAAGATATCGAGCGTGCAAAACTGGATCCCGTTCTGGATTTCAAGGGCAAAAAGCGATGAGTCGCGAAATTCTTCTGTTGGTCGATGCCTTGGCGCGTGAAAAAAACGTCACGCGTGACGTCGTGTTCGGCGCTCTCGAAAGTGCGCTGGCCTCGGCCATGAAAAAGCGCTTCAAGGATGATGCGGACATTCGTGTTTCCATCGATAGGGAAACGGGAGACCACGAAGGCTTCCGCCGCTGGCTGGTCGTGCCCGACGAGGCCGGTCTGCAAGAACCCGACAAGCAGGAAATGCTGTCGGATGCCGAGGAAATCGTCCCCGGCATCAAGGAAGGCGAGTACATCGAAGAGCCCCTCGAACCCATCGAGTTCGGCCGTATCGGCGCCCAGGCGGCCAAGCAGGCCATCCTGCAAAAGATCCGCGACGCCGAACGCGAACAGGTGCTGAACGACTTCCTGGACCGTGGTGAAACCATCGTGTCCGGAACGATCAAGCGCATGGACAAGGGCGACGCCATCGTCGAAACCGGCAAGATCGAAGCGCGCCTGCCGCGCTCCGAAATGATTCCCAAGGAAAACCTGCGGGTTGCCGACCGCGTCCGTGCCTTCGTGTTGCGTGTTGACCACGCCGCGCGTGGCCAGCAAGTGATCCTGTCGCGCACGTCGCCCGAGTTCATCCGCCAGCTGTTCGAGAATGAAGTGCCCGAAATCGAGCAGGGTCTGCTCGAGATCAAGGCTGCCGCCCGCGATGCCGGCGTGCGTGCGAAGATCGCCGTCGTGGCATACGATAAGCGTATCGATCCCATCGGGACGTGTGTGGGCATGCGCGGTTCGCGCGTGACCGCCGTGCGCAACGAACTCGGCGGCGAGCAGGTCGACATCGTGTTGTGGTCCGAAGACCCCGCGCAGTTCGTCATCGGCGCGCTGGCGCCGGCCAACGTCGAATCCATTGTTGTCGACGAAGACAAGCATGCGATGGACGTCGTGGTGGACGAGGAAAACCTGCCGAAGGCCATCGGCGCCAAGGGCCAGAACGTGCGCCTGGCGTCCGAACTGACCGGCTGGCAGATCAACATCATGACGCCGGAAGAAAGCCTGAACCGCCAGGAAGTCGAGCGTTCGGGTCTGCGCACCACGTTCATGAGCAAGCTGGACGTCGACGAGGAAGTCGCTGACATCCTGATCGACGAAGGATTTACCGGTATCGAGGAAATCGCCTACGTTCCCATGCAGGAACTGCTGGAAATCGAGGCGTTTGACGAAGACACCATCAACGAGTTGCGCGCCCGTGCCCGCAATGCGCTGCTGACCGAGGCAATCGCCCAGGAAGAGCGCCTTGAGACCGCACAGGATTTGCTTGAACTCGAAGGCATGACGCCGGAACTGGCCGCCAAGCTGGCCGAGCGTCAAGTGCATACGCGTGATGATCTGGCCGAATTGGCAACGGACGAACTGGCGGAAATCGCCGGTCTGACCGAACAGGAAGCCAGCGATCTCATCATGCGTGCCCGCGCCCATTGGTTCGACGAAGAATAACCAAAAGGACACGGGTCTGCGGTGGGCGCTGCAGCCGCTTCATCCACCGCAAGTTCACGTTGTTTGTAATAGCTGCCTATAGGGAAGAGAGAGCCTAATGTCGAGTAATACCGTCGCCCAGTTCGCTACCGAGCTGAAAATGCCTGCCAACGTGCTGCTGGATCAGCTGCGTTCGGCTGGCGTTGACCTCAAATCGGTCGACGACTCCGTCACCGACAGCGACAAGGCGAAATTGCTCGAATCGCTGCGTCGCGCGCACGGCGCAACCGAAGGCAAGAAGATCACGCTGACGCGCCGCCAGACTTCCGAGATCCGGCAAGCCGACGCCACCGGGCGTTCGCGCACGATCCAGGTCGAAGTGCGCAAGAAGCGCGTCTTCGTCAAGCGCGACCCGTCCGAACTCGCCGCCGAACAGGCCGCCTCGGCCCGTCCCGAAGAAGAAGTCGCGGCAGACGCCGCACCGCAGGTTTCCGCACCGGCTGCACCCGCAGCTCCCGCGGCGCCTGTCGCCGCAGAAGCTCGCGAAACGGCGCCTGTAGAGGCCGAAGCTCCCGACCAGGCCGAAGCGCCGCAGCAGGAGCCCGTCGCAGCCGAAGCCGCCGCCCCGGCAGAAGCGCCCGCGGCAACCGAATCCGTCGCGGCCGAAGCGCCCGCCCCCGTCGAGGCCCAAGCGCCCGAAGTCCAGGCTCAGCCTGAACCCGAACCGACGCCGGCGCCTGCTCCTGCCGAGCCCGTGGCCGAAGAGGCCAAGCCCGAAATCAAGACTGAAACCACCGAGCCTCTGGCTGAAGAAGCCAAGCCGGAACCTGCTGTGCTAGCCAATAAGTCCGAAACATCTTCCTCCCAGGCCGCCGCGCCTGTCGCCCAGGCGCAGCCTGCCGCGAAACCCGAATCCGTGAAGCCCGCCGCCGCCGCGCCCGCCGCTGCGCCCAAGGTGGGTGGTCGCGTCGACAACCGCCGTGCCGCGCCGCCGCTGGCCGCTTCCGCCACGACCGCAGGCCGCGACGAAGCCCGCCGCGCCGCCGAGGCCGAGGCCGCCGCGCTGCGCGAAATGCTGAACCGTCCCCGCAAGGTGCTGCGCGCGCCCGAGCCCGAGGCGCCTGCAGCCGCGCCGATCTCCGGCACGCTGCACAAGCCGGCCGGCAAGCCCGGCGCCGCACCCGCGGCCAAGAAGGACGCCAAGCCGGCTGCCCCTGGCGCCAAGAAAACCATCAAGACCGCTGAAGTCGCTTCGACCTGGTCCGATGATTCGTCGCGCAAGAAGCCGGCCGACAAGCCGGCAGCCCCGGCCAGCCGTGACGGCTGGCGTGCGGGTGGCAAGGGCGGTGGCAAGTCGGGCGGCCGTGGTGGCCGTAACCAGCAGAACGACCGCCGCAACGAGCCGGCGCCGCAGGAATTCATCGCACGTGAAGTCCACGTGCCGGAAACCATCAGCGTGGCCGACCTGGCTCACAAGATGTCCGTCAAGGCCGCCGAAGTCATCAAGCAATTGATGAAGCTGGGCCAGATGGTCACCATCAACCAGGTGCTGGATCAGGAAACGGCCATGATCGTGGTCGAGGAACTGGGCCACGTGGCCATCGCCGCCAAGCTGGACGACCCGGAAGCCTTCCTGGACGAATCCGCCACCCAATCCGAAGCCGAGCAACTGCCGCGCGCGCCGGTCGTGACCGTCATGGGCCACGTCGACCACGGCAAGACCTCGCTGCTGGACTACATCCGCCGCGCCAAGGTTGCCGCGGGCGAAGCCGGCGGCATTACGCAGCACATCGGCGCCTACCACGTCCGCACCGAGCGCGGCATGGTGACCTTCCTTGACACCCCGGGCCACGAGGCGTTTACCGCCATGCGTGCCCGCGGCGCCAAGGCGACCGACATCGTGATTCTGGTGGTTGCCGCCGACGACGGCGTGATGCCGCAGACGCGTGAAGCCATCCACCATGCCAAGGCCGCAGGCGTGCCCATCGTGGTGGCCGTGACCAAGATCGACAAGCCCGCCGCCAACCCGGAACGCGTCAAGCAGGAACTGGTTGCCGAGCAGGTCGTGCCGGAAGAATACGGCGGCGACGTGCCGTTCGTGGGCGTGTCCGCCAAGACCGGCCAGGGCATCGACGACCTCCTCGAAAACGTGCTGCTGCAAGCCGAAGTGCTGGAACTGAAGGCGCCCGAAGACGCACCCGCCAAGGGTCTGGTCATCGAAGCCCGTCTGGACAAGGGCCGCGGCCCGGTCGCGACGATTCTCGTGCAAAGCGGCACGCTCAAGCGCGGCGACGTCGTGCTGGCCGGCGCAAGCTTTGGCCGTGTGCGCGCCATGCTCGACGAAAACGGCAAGCCGATTCAGACGGCCGGTCCCTCGATCCCCGTTGAGATCCAGGGCCTGACTGAAGTGCCGGCCGCCGGTGACGAACTGATGGCACTGTCCGACGAGCGCAAGGCGCGCGAAATCGCGCTGTTCCGCCAAGGCAAGTTCCGCGACGTCAAGCTGGCCCGCCAACAGGCTGCCAAGCTGGAATCGATGTTCGACAACCTCGGCGAAGGCACCCAGACCCTCACCCTCATCGTCAAGACCGACGTGCAGGGTTCGCAGGAAGCCCTGGTGCAGTCGCTGGTCAAGCTGTCCACCGACGAAGTGCGTGTGCAGGTCGTGCACGCCGCAGTCGGCGGCATCTCGGAAACCGACATCAACCTGGCCATCGCCTCGCACGCCGTCGTCATCGGCTTCAACGTGCGCGCCGACGCCAGCGCCAAGAAGCTTGCCGAGAACAACGGCATCGACGTGCGCTACTACAACATCATCTACGACGCCGTGGATGAGGTTAAGGCCGCCATGTCGGGCATGCTGGCGCCCGAGAAGAAGGAAGAAATCATCGGCCTGGTCGAGATCCGCGAGGTGTACAGCATCTCCCGCCTCGGCAACATCGCCGGTTGTATGGTGCTCGACGGCATCGTGCGCCGCGATTCCCAGGTCCGCCTGCTGCGCAACAACGTGGTTCACTGGACGGGGCACCTCGAGTCGCTGCGCCGCTTCAAGGACGACGTCAAGGAAGTCAAGTCGGGCTTCGATTGCGGTCTGACGCTGCGCGGCAACAATGACATCCAGGTGGGCGACCAGCTGGAAGTCTTTGAAATCAAGGAAATTGCGCGCACGCTGTAAAGCAGGCGCCAGGCATTGTTAATGAGCCGTCACAAGTCCAAAGCCATTCCCGGCCGCAATCTGCGGCTGGCCGACCAGATCCAGAAGGATCTGGCCGGGATCATCCAGCGCGAAATCGACACGAAACGCGCTGGACTGATCACGATTTCGGGTGTGGAACTGTCGACCGACTACGCGCATGCCAAGGTGTGGTTCACGGTTTTGGGCGCCGAGCCCGAAGCCGCCACCACCTTGCTGAACGAGAAGGCCGGCTGGCTGCATTCGCAGCTCTACAAGCTTCTGCACATCCACACCGTCCCCACTTTGCGTTTCTTCCACGACGAGCAAGTCGCCCGTGGCATCGAAATGTCGATCCTCATCGACCGCGCAAACCGCCCCGGCCCGCACTCGGGCGTACCCGACGAGCCTGAAGACAAGTCCTGATCGGGCTGTCGTCACTGCTTCATTTTTTTCCGGATTTCGACGATGGCTAAACGACGCGGGCTTGCGCTCGACGGTGTGCTGTTGCTTGATAAACCTGTGGGTTTGTCGAGCAATCACGCCTTGCAGCGCGCCAAACGCGCCATGGACGCGGCCAAGGCTGGCCATACCGGCACGCTGGACCCTTTTGCCACCGGCCTGCTGGTGTGCTGCATGGGCCGCGCCACCAAAATTTCCGGCGCGATGCTTGACGCCGACAAGGCATATCGCGCTACGCTGCAATTTGGATCGGAAACTGATTCCGGCGACCTGACGGGCAACGTCACCGCGACCGCCGAACCCGGTTTTGTTGTCGAGGAACAGGCGCTGCGCGATGCACTGTCACGTTTCTCGGGCACCATCGAGCAGATTCCGCCGATGTACTCGGCGCTCAAGCGCGACGGCAAGCCGCTGTACGAGTACGCCCGCGCGGGCATCGAGCTGGAGCGGGCGCCGCGCAAGATCACTATATACCGCATCGAGCTGTTGTCCCTGACCGGGACGCAGGCAGAGATCGATGTGGCTTGCAGTAAAGGCACATACATCCGAACACTGGCCCAGGACATCGGGCGCGTGCTGGGCTGTTTCGCCCACCTGACGGCGCTGCGGCGCACGCACGTCGGGCCCTTCTCTCTGGAACGCGCCGTTGAACTGGAAGCCTTGCAGGCCATGCCAGACCCCAAGCAGGCATTGCTTGCACTGAACGAATTGCCGGAGGGCTTGCTGCCCTCCACCCTGACCTTAAAGGACTCGCTATGACTCGCGCCTTGCGCAACGTCGCCATCATCGCCCACGTTGACCACGGAAAAACCACCCTGGTCGACCAGCTGCTGCGCCAATCCGGCACCTTCCGCGAAAACCAGGCGCTGACCGAACGGGTCATGGACTCGAACGACCTGGAAAAGGAACGTGGCATCACGATTCTGGCCAAGAACTGTGCCGTTGAGTACGAAGGCACCCACATCAACATCGTCGACACCCCGGGCCACGCCGACTTCGGCGGTGAAGTCGAGCGCGTGCTGTCGATGGTCGACGGCGTGCTGCTGCTGGTTGACGCGGTCGAAGGCCCGATGCCCCAGACCATTTTCGTGACCCGCAAGGCACTGGCCCTGGGCCTGAAGCCGATCGTCGTGGTCAACAAGGTCGACCGTCCGGGCGCCCGCACCGATTTCGTCATCAACGCCACGTTCGACTTGTTCGACAAGCTGGGCGCCACCGACGAGCAGCTGGACTTCCCGGTCGTGTACGCATCGGGTCTGTCCGGTTACGCCGGCCTGACGCCGGATGTGCGCGAAGGCGACATGCGTCCCTTGTTCGAAGCCATCCTGCAACACGTGCCGCAGCGCGAGGACGATCCCAACGGCCCGCTGCAGATGCAGATCATTTCGCTGGATTACAACAGCTACGTCGGCAAGATCGGCGTGGGCCGCATCAACCGTGGCCGTATGCGCCCGGGCATGGAAGTGGCCTACAAGTTCGGTCCCGATGGTCAAGGCGGCCGCGGCCGCATCAACCAGGTGCTGAAGTTCCATGGCCTGGAGCGCGTCGTGGTGGACGAAGCCGAAGCCGGCGACATCGTGCTGATCAACGGCATTGAAGACCTGGGCATCGGTTGCACGGTGATGGATCCGGTCAACCAGGAACCGCTGCCGATGCTGCGCATCGACGAACCGACGCTGACCATGAACTTCATGGTGAACACGTCGCCGCTGGCCGGCCGCGAAGGCAAGTTCGTGACCAGCCGCCAGGTGCGCGACCGTCTGGATCGCGAACTGAAGTCCAACGTGGCGCTGCGTGTGCGCGACACGGGCGACGACACGGTTTTCGAAGTGTCGGGCCGTGGCGAACTGCATCTGACCATTCTGCTGGAAACCATGCGCCGCGAAGGCTACGAGCTGGCCGTGTCGCGTCCGCGCGTGGTGTTCAAGGAAATCGACGGCGTGAAGTGCGAGCCGTTCGAGTCGCTGACCGTTGACGTCGAAGACGCGCACCAGGGTGGCGTCATGGAAGAGCTGGGCCGCCGTAAGGGCGACCTGCAGGACATGCAGCCGGACGGCCGTGGCCGTACGCGTCTGGAATACCTGATCCCGGCCCGCGGCCTGATCGGTTTCCAGAACGAATTCCTGACGCTGACGCGCGGCACGGGCCTGATGAGCCACATCTTCCACGAGTACGCGCCGATCAAGGAAGGCTCCATCGGCGAGCGCCGCAACGGCGTGCTGATCAGCCAGGACAACGGCGACGCCGTGGCCTACGCGCTGTGGAAGCTGCAGGATCGCGGCCGCATGTTCGTCAACCCGGGCGATGCGCTGTACGAAGGCATGATCATCGGCATCCACAGCCGCGACAACGACCTGGTCGTGAACCCGATCAAGGGCAAGCAGCTGACCAACGTGCGCGCGTCGGGCACCGACGAAGCCGTGCGCCTGGTTCCGCCGATCCAGATGTCGCTGGAATACGCCGTGGAATTCATCGACGACGACGAACTGGTGGAAATCACCCCGAAGTCGATCCGTCTGCGCAAGCGCTACCTGCTCGAAAACGAGCGCAAGCGCGCCGCGCGCGAAGCCGCGGTCTGAGCTTGAAGGCGGCAGTCGCCGCCTTGTCGCCGGATCAATGAAAAGCCGCGCACCTTCGGGTGCGCGGCTTTTTTTTGCAACCACTGCGGCCGCCGGCTACACCGCGCCGTGCTGGTGCCGGTGCTCTTGCGTTCGCCCGCCATAGCCATAGGCCGCCGCGCGCGCGTCGATCACATGGACGTACGAGCACTCGTGCAGTTCGCCCAGGATCTCCTGGAACGCGGCATAGACGTCCTTGATGAAGCGCGCCTTCTCGGACTTGGTGTTGGTCTCGTCCGTGACGCTGATGTCCAGGTGGAATGCGTTTTTGCCCTGCTCGGCCAAAGGACGCCCGCCGATGAACCAGAGTTCGTGCGGAATGTGCTGCAGCGTGATGGCGATGACGGGCAGCTTTTTACCGAGCACGGACTGGGTCAGCCCGGCGACGGATTCGACGATGCGTTGGTCAATGGCGGCATCGGTTGTGCCGGAACGATGGATGACGATGTGGGGCATGACGGCTCTCCGGTTGGGTAGGTACAGGGCCAGTGTAGAAAGCGCGTTGACATCGGAAAAGCGGGAAATTACGATTTCATCCATCGATTTAGCCGTTGGATAAATCATGAGCGGATTCGACCTGGACCAGCTTCGCACGCTGGTTGCGGTGCTGGACGCGGGCAGCCTGACGGCCGCGGCGCCCAAGGTGTTCCTGTCGCAATCGTCCGTCAGTGAACAGATGCGCAAGCTGGAGGACAGGGCGGGCCAGCCGTTGCTGGTGCGCGGCAAAGCGGGCGTGCGCGCCACGCCGGCCGGTCAGCGCCTCCTGGCGCATGCGCGCACGATCCTGGCCCTGAGCGACGAGGCCTACCGCGACCTGCGCGGCGTGGCGCTTCGGGGCGAACTGCGCCTGTGCATCACCGATTACTTCCGGCCGGGGGACGTCGCCCGTCTGCTGCGCCGCCTGAACGAGCAGTATCCGCAGGTGCGGCTGCACGTCACCATCATGAAAAGCGGCGCGATCGAAGCGGCTTACGAGCGCGGCGAGATCGACGTCGGCATATCCATGGTCATCCAGGAGCGGGGCGCGACGCGCGGCCGGGCGGACGGCGCGCTGCTGCGGCGTGAACCGCTGCTGTGGATGGCGGCCGAGGGCGTGACGCCGCCGCTGGCCGAACCCTTGCCGTTGCTGGCGCTGCCGGAAACCTGCGCGCTGCGCCAATACGTAGAGCGGATGTTGTCGCGCCGCGGCGTGCCGTATGCGGTATCGCACGTGGCGTCCGGCGTCGCGGGACTGCAGTTGGCCGTCGCCGCGGGATTGGGCGTTGCGTGCCTGAACGAATCGGCGCTGGGTGCGGGCATGGCGCGGCTGCAGGCGCCCGGCTTGCCGGCGTTGCCATCGGTGGAATTCAGGTTGCTCGCTGCCCGCCCCGGCGAAAGCGAGTTCGTGGGGCTGGCGCGCGAGGCGATCGTCAAGGCGATGACGTAGGCAGCGCCTTGACTGAAGGTTGCGGTGCGTGCGGACAAGCGCGGGCGACGCCCTGTCCGTAGCACAGCCGCCGTGTCAGGCGGGCAGGGAAGGGGCGTACTGTTCGGCGGACATCACCCGTTCGTGGAATTCCACGACCTTTCGCACCACCTTGACGGGGTCGTCTTCGATGATGAAAAGATCCAGGTCGTGGGCGCCGATCATGCCGTTGCCGAGCACCTGGTCGCCCAGCCATTCGGCCAGTCCCGACCAGTACTCGCTGCCGACCAGCACGATCGGCGCCGGCGGCACCTTGCCCGTCTGGATGAGCGTCAACGCTTCGAAGAGCTCGTCCAGCGTGCCAAAGCCGCCGGGCATCGCCACGTAGGCGAAGCTGTGCATGAAGAACGCTGCCTTGCGAGGAAAGAAGTACTCGAAGGACAGGCTGATGGTCTGGAATTCGTTGTTGTGGGCTTCGTGCGGCAGGCTGATGTTCAACCCGATGCTCGTGCCTCCTGCTTCAAATGCACCTTTGTTGGCGGCTTCCATGATGCCGGGGCCGCCGCCCGCGATGACTGCGAAGCCAGCTTCTGCCAGCGCCGCGGAGATCGCGATGGTGGTTTCATAGTACGGGGAATTACGGCTGACTCGTGCGCTACCGAAAACGCTGACTGCGGGCCCGATGTGAGCGAGCTTGTCTGCCGCCGTCCTTATCTCTGACATAATCAGCGGAATTTGTTTGCCGGCGGGTGTATCCATATCTGCCTTTGTAACCATGAAAAAAACGCTATTACTGGTCGACGGTTCAAGTTACTTGTACCGCGCTTTCCACGCTATGCCCGATTTGCGCAACGCGCAAGGCGAACCGACAGGTGCGCTTTACGGCGTGGTCAATATGCTGCGCAAGCTTGTATCTGACCATAAGGCAGAGTATGCCGCATGTATCTTCGATGCTCGCGGCAAGACGTTTCGGGACGATCTGTATCCGGAATACAAGTCGCACCGTCCCCCTATGCCTGAGGACCTGGCAGCACAAATCGATCCCATCCACCGCGCGGTGCGCGCCCTGGGCTGGCCTGTGCTGGCGATCGAAGGCGTCGAGGCGGATGACGTCATTGGCACGTTGGCACATCGTGCCGCGCAGCATGACGTTCACACCATCGTCTCTACGGGCGACAAGGACCTGGCGCAACTGGTCAACAGCCACGTCACGCTCGTCAACACCATGAGCGGCGAGGTCCTGGACGAAGCCGGCGTCGTGAACAAGTTTGGCGTGCCTCCCGAGCGTATCGTCGACTACCTGATGCTGGTGGGCGACACGGTCGACAACGTCCCGGGCGTCACCAAGGTCGGGCCCAAGACGGCCGCCAAATGGATTACGGAATTCGGCTCGATTGACAAGCTGATCGAAGGCGCCGATGGCATCAAGGGCGTGGCCGGCAACAACCTGCGCGAAGCCATCCCCAATTTCCCGTTGACGCGCCAACTGCTCACGGTCAAGTGCGATTGCGATCTGACCGGCCACATCGACAGCGTGGATGACCTGATGCCGCGCCCGCGCGACGACGCCACGCTGACCGAACTGTACGAACGCTACGGCTTCCGCACGTGGCTGCGCGACCTGACCGGTGATGTCGAGCGCGTGCCCACGGGCGATGCGCGCGTCGCGCACGAGGCGCCCGCCGCGCCCGCCACGCTGGATTACCGCATCATTTCCGACTGGGCCGCGTTCGACGCCTGGATGGAACTGATGCAGCAGGCATCGCTGGTTGCGCTGGACACCGAGACGACGTCGCTGGACGAGATGCAGGCCCGGCTGGTGGGCTTGTCGATGTCGGTGGCGCCCGGCGTGGCCTGCTACATCCCGGTCGCGCACCGGGGTCCCGACGGTGCGGTCCAGTTGCCCAAGGATGAAGTGCTGGCCCGTTTGAAGCCCTGGCTGGAAGACGCGGCGCGCGCCAAGCTGCTGCACCACGCCAAGTACGACACGCACGTGTTCGCCAACGAAGGCATCCGCCTGGCCGGCGCCGCTGAAGACACGATGCTGCAGGCCTACGTGCTGGAATCGCATCGCGGCGTGGGCCTGAACGATCTGGCGCAGCGTTATCTGGGACGCAGCGGCGTGTCCTACGAGGACCTCTGCGGCAAGGGCGCCAAGCAGATCGGGTTTGACGAAGTGGCGGTGGACAAGGCCGGGCATTACGCGGCCGAAGACGCCGATTTCACGCTGCAACTGCATCAGGTGCTGCGTCCGATGGTCGCTGCCGACGAAGGGCTGGAACGCATCTATCGCCTGGAAATGCAGGTGTCCGGCGTGCTGACCACCATCGAACGCAACGGCGTGAAGGTCGATGCCGCGGAACTGGGCCGCCAGAGCAACAAGCTGGGCCAGGAGATGCTGCAGCTCGAGCAAAAGGCCTATGAACTCGCCGGCCAGCCGTTCAACCTGAATTCCCCCAAGCAGCTTGGCGAAATCCTGTTCGGCCGCATGCAGCTGCCGGTGGTGCGCAAGACCGCGAGCGGCGCGCCCTCCACGGACGAGGAAGTGCTGAGCAAGCTGGCGCTGGACTATCCGCTGCCGCAGGTGTTGCTGGACTACCGCGGGCTGTCCAAGCTGAAGTCCACCTACACGGACAAGCTGCCGCGCATGATCAATCCGGCGACCGGGCGGGTGCACACGCACTATTCGCAGGCCGCCGTCATCACCGGGCGTCTGGCGTCGTCGGATCCCAACCTGCAGAACATTCCGGTCCGCACCGAGGCCGGGCGTCGGGTGCGCGAGGCGTTCATTGCCGAGCGCGGCCTGCTGTTGTCCGCAGACTATTCGCAGATCGAGTTGCGCATCATGGCGCACGTTTCGGACGACGCGAATCTGCAAAGCGCCTTCGCGGCGGGCGAAGACATCCACCGCGCCACCGCATCCGAAGTGTTCGGCGTGCCGCTGGACGCCGTGACCACCGATCAGCGCCGTGCCGCCAAGGCCATCAACTTTGGCCTGATCTACGGCATGGGCGTGTTCGGCCTGGCGTCCAACCTGGGCATCACGCGCGACGCCGCGCAGGCTTACATCGACCGCTACTTTGCGCGCTATCCCGGCGTGGCCATGTACATGGACGACACGCGGCGCCTGGCGCGCGAGCAGGGCTACGTGGAAACCGTCTTTGGACGGCGGCTGCAGTTGCCGGAAATCCGCGGCGCCTCGGGGCCGCGCAGGCAGGGCGCCGAGCGGGCGGCCATCAATGCGCCCATGCAGGGCACCGCGGCCGACCTCATCAAGATGGCCATGGTGGCGGTGCAGGACTGGCTCGACAGCGAGAAGCTGCAGACGCGCATGATCATGCAGGTGCACGACGAACTGGTGATGGAAGCGCCGGACGAGGAGCTGGAGCTGGTCAAGGAGGCGCTGCCGCGCCTGATGTGCAACGTGGCGACGCTGCGTGTGCCGCTGGTCGCGGAAGTGGGCATGGGCAAGAACTGGGAACAGGCGCACTAAAGGGACAGAGCGCCCCGGGCCGTCTTCGGACGGCCCATTTCCGGTTTTTGGATTGCAACAATATAATGTTGCGCTTCCCCCCGCCTGATCTTTTCCCCCTCCATGTTGCTGCTCTGGGTTTTGCTCGCCACCATTACCGGCGGCCTTATTGCTGTCCTCATCGCGAGCTGGCTCGCGTACAAGGTCTTTGCCAAATACCTGCATCACATGGTGAGCCTGTCGGTGGGCGTGCTGCTGTCGGTCGCGCTGCTGCACCTGCTGCCCGAAGCGTTCGAGACCGGCGTTGGCAACGCGCATGTGCTCTTCGGGCTGATGCTGGCGTCGCTAATCGGGTTCTTCGTGCTGGAGAAGATTGCGCTGCTGCGCCACAGCCATCACCACGAAGGCGACGGCCATCACCACCACAAGGGACACGACCGGCACGAGGCGGGGCGCGGCGGGATGCTCATCCTGATCGGCAGCTCGCTGCACAACCTGTGCGATGGCGTGCTGATCGCCGCGGCGTTTCTCACCGATCCGCTGTTGGGGGTGCTGACCGCGGCGTCGATCATCATCCACGAGATACCGCACAAGCTGGGCGACTTCGTCGTTCTGATCAATGCCGGCCTGCGCCGCCGCCGGGCCTTCGCGCTGATTCTCTTTACCAGCTTGTGTTCAGCGGTCGGCGGCATAATAGGCTACTTCGTGCTGCAGCAGGCGCAGGACTGGACGCCGTACATTCTGGTGGTTGCCGCCAGCAGCTTCCTGTATATCTCGGTGGCCGACCTGATGCCGCAGATGCACGAGCGGGTATCCCTGTCCGATGCCGTCCCGCAATTGCTGCTGGTCGGTGTGGGTGTGGCGCTGATCTACAGCGTGACGACCCTGATGCACCACGGGCACGACCATGGCGGCCATGACCATGGCGCGCCGCATGCGGAGCACGGCCACCAGCACTAGCGCTGGCACGGCGGTAGGGATGGCCGGCTTTCGTCGACCCCAACCAAGGAGTTCTCCATGAGTTTTTCCACCGCCGCAGGCAATGTCGCCCCCACCGTGATCCACACGGACACGCAGGGCCTCGTCCATGGGGATTTCCAGCTACCCGTCACGGGTGGCCCCATCGATGCCTACTACGCGGCGCCCGAGGGCAAGCGCGATCTGCCGATCGTGCTGGTGATCCAGGAAATCTTTGGCGTGCATGAACACATCAAGGACATCTGCCGCCGCGTCGCCAAGGCCGGCTATCTGGCCGTCGCCTGCGATCTGTATCAGCGCCAGGGCGACGCATCCTCCTACACCGACATCCCGAAGCTCATCTCCGAACTTGTCAGCAAGGTCCCGGACGAACAGGTGTTTGGCGACTTGGACGCCAGCGTCGCCTGGGCCGCCGCCAACGGCGGGGACCCACGCCGGGTGGCGGTGACGGGTTTCTGCTGGGGCGGGCGCCTGACGTGGATGTACGCCGCGCACAATCCCGACGTGAAGGCGGGCGTCGCCTGGTACGGCAAGCTCAGCGTGGGCCACGGGCCGCTCATCAAGCGCGTGGCGCTGGATGTGACGAACGAGCTGCACGGTCCCGTCCTGGGCCTGTACGGCGGGCGCGACGCCAGCATTCCGCTGTCTGATGTGGAAGCCATGAAGACGAAGCTGGCCGCCGGCAACGCTGCGGCGAAGCAGTCCGACATCGTGGTGTATCCCGAGGCCGATCATGCGTTCCTGGCGGATTACCGCGCCAGTTATCACCCGGAGGCCGCGAAGGATGGCTGGGCGCGGATGCTGGAGTGGTTCAAGCGGTATTTGTGAAGCGGGACGGGCGAGCCACGAAAGTGGCCCACCGGATGTGAGCTTCGCAGAAGAAAGCCGACCCGCGGGTCGGCTTTTTCATGCGGGGCCGCCCCCTCGGGGGGCAGCAAGCGTGCGAAGCGTGCGCGGCGTGGAGGCTATTAATTCCCCGCTTCGCGCAAACGGCTGGGCAAGAGCTCGCCGTGGCGTGCCAGCAAGGGGTACGCCGCCGCGCCTACCAGATGCGAGTTGATGCCCTTCATATCCCGCAGGATGTCCAGATACAACGCGCCGACTTCCGCCGCGTCGACCTGGCCCGACTTGATCTTCTGCAGGTGCGTGTCGGCCGCCTGGGTTTCGATCGTGCGGAAACGCGCCTTTTCGCCGGCCAGCGAACGCGCCTGGCGCAGGTCGTCGTTCACGAAGAGGGCGGCGGCCGTGCGCTGGTTGGCGATGAGCTGGCCCAGCGTGTCGTCCAGGCTGGCACGTTGCTCGGGCGAGAACGTCCATCCCTGCTTACGCAACTTGGCGACGTGGCTGAGCAGCCCGTGATGAGCGATATCGCCAGCGTGTCCGATGTTGCTGGTGAAGGCCAGGATGTCGTCGAGCCGCTGGATGTCGTCGCGGGTCATGTTTTCCTGGTCCAGCGTCGCCAGATACGTCGTGATGGCGTTCTCCAGCTTGTCCAGCGCGCCGTCGAGCTGGCGCGCCTGAACCATGCGGTGGCGGTTGTCGCGCTTGAAGCCCGCCCGCGCGTAGAGCAGCAGCGTCTGCAGCATGTCGGCCATCCGCAGGGCTTCGCGCGCGGCGTTGCCCAGCGCCACGGCCGGCACGTCGTGCGCCCATTCGTCCAGGTATTGGGGCCGCGACGGGTCGTTCGGGTCGGCGCGCTTGGGCAGCCAGCGGGTGAGGAGGGCGGCGTACGGCGTCAGGAGCGGCAGGAAGGCCAGGGCAATGACCACATTGAACAAGGTGTGGAAGTTGGCGACCGCGCGGGCGGGGTCGCGCGCCAGGTCGCTCATCCAAGGCTGCAGGAGCGGTAGCAGGAGCAGGCCGGCCAGCACGCCCAGCACCCGTGTCAGCAGATTGCCCAGCGGCAGGCGGCGGGCGGCGGGGTCGTCGCCGGTCACGCCTTCGATCATCGGGTTGATTGCCGTGCCCAGGTTGGCGCCCAGCACCAGCGCAAATGCCACATGCGGCGCCACCATGTTGTGGCTGGCCAGCGACATCACCAGCACCACCACGGCCACGCTGGAGTGCGCCGCCCAGGTGAATGCCGCGGACAGCAGCACCGCAGCGACGGGCTGGGTCGCCAGCGCGTCCAGGACCATGCCCAGCATGGGCGCGGTCTGGAAGGGGGCAAAGAGTTCGACGAGCTGGTGCAGCGACAGCAGCAACAGGCCCAGGCCGATGAAGACCCGGCCCAGGTCGCGGGTGCGGCCCGGCGGGTAGCGCCGGAACATCCAGACGCCGGCAAGGATCAGGATCGGCGCAAGCTCGGTCAGGTCGAAGGACAGCAGCTGGACGATCAGCGTGGTGCCGACGTTGGCGCCCAACATGGCCGCCAACGCGGGCACCAGGCCCACGACGCCGCCCGCGGCAAAGCCGGTGATCATCAAGCCGGTGGCGGTGCTGCTCTGCAATGCGGCCGTGATGCCCAGGCCGGCAAAGAATGCCCGCAGCCGCGTGCCAAGGGCGCGCCCCAGCGCCGCGCCCAGTGCCGCACCAAACGCGCGTTGGACGCCCGTTTGCACCATGTGCACGCCCCAAAGCAGCAGCGCCACGTAGCCGGCGAAGTCAAGCAGGGTAATGAGTCCAGACATCCAGGCGTTTTTCCGTTCTTTTTATGACAAGTAATAATTCTGTAATGATCGCATGCCACGCCGGGCTTTGACACCCGGCGCGAAGATACAGGATACGCCCGGCGGGGCTTTGCTGCGTGCGCCCGGGGCTACGCGTATCATTGCCTGATCATTTGTGGATGTCTTGGAGTTTGGCGTGGCCGTTTCCGTTTTCGATCTGTTCAAGGTGGGTATCGGCCCGTCAAGTTCCCATACCGTGGGTCCGATGCGGGCGGCGCTGCTGTTCGCCCAGGGCCTGGAGCGGGACGGCCTGATTCCGCGGGTCGCCAGCGTGCGGGCCGAACTGTACGGATCGTTGGGCGCCACCGGCAAGGGCCACGGCACCGACAAGGGCGTGCTGCTGGGCCTGATGGGCGAGGCGCCTGACACCGTCGATCCGGCTGCCATCGCCGGCATGGTCGCGTCCGTACGCGCCAGCCGCCAACTGCCGTTGCTGGGCAAGTACCCGCTGCCCTTCGTGGAAAAGGAACACCTGATGTTCTACCGCCGCGAAGCCATGGCCGAGCACCCCAATGGCATGAAATTCCACGCCTTCGACGCCGACGGCCAGAGCCTGCGCGAGGCGCGCTACCTGTCGGTGGGCGGGGGCTTCGTCGTCACGGCGGGCGCGTCCAACAGCCAGGTCATCGCCGCGCACGACCAGTTGCCGTACCCGTTCCGCATGGGACGCGAGTTGCTGGCCATGTGCCAGGAAAACGGCATGACCGTCGCGCAGATCATGATGCAGAACGAGCTGACCTGGCGCGAAGCCTCGGAGGTCAACGCCGGGCTGGACCGGATCTGGCAGGTGATGCAGGACTGCGTGGCGCGCGGCTGCGGCATCAACTATCCCGAGGCGGACGGCGAACTGCCCGGTCCGCTGCGCGTGCGCCGCCGTGCCCCGGAGCTGTACCGCAATCTCACGCAGCGCGCCGAGCGCACGCTGTCCGACCCGCTGTCCGTCATGGACTGGGTGAACCTGTACGCGATGGCCGTCAACGAAGAGAACGCCGCGGGCGGGCGCGTGGTCACCGCGCCGACCAACGGCGCGGCGGGCATCATCCCGGCGGTGCTGCACTATTACGATCGCTTCGTGCCGGGCGCCAACCGCGATGGCGTGCGCGACTTCCTGCTGACCGCGGCCGCGATCGGGCTGCTGTACAAGTACAACGCGTCGCTGTCGGGCGCGGAAGTGGGCTGTCAGGGCGAAGTTGGCGTGGCCTGTTCCATGGCGGCCGGCGGATTGGCGGCGGCGCTGGGCGGGTCGGTGGAGCAGGTGGAGAATGCGGCCGAGATCGGCATGGAGCACAACCTCGGCCTGACCTGCGACCCGGTCGGCGGACTGGTGCAGATTCCCTGTATCGAGCGCAACGCCATGGCCTCGGTCAAGGCCGTCAACGCCGCCCGCATGGCGCTGCGCGGCGACGGCCAGCATTATGTATCGCTGGACTCGGTCATCAAGACCATGCGCGAAACCGGCGCCGACATGAAGACCAAGTACAAGGAAACGGCGCGGGGCGGGTTGGCGGTGAATATCGTCGAGTGCTGAGCGCGGCCTGGGTGGCGGCCTCCCATCCACGCGCTTGTGCTTGATACGTACGCAAAAAAGCCCGCCGAAGCGGGCTTTTTTGCGGCCAAGGGCCGGGGCCGGTCAGATCACGCGCGCATTCTGCAGCGCGGCGATGCGGGCCGGGATCGGCGGGTGCGAGGCGAACATGGCTGCCAGGCCGCCCTTGCCGGTGATGCCGGACGCTTCGAACGACTTGGGCAGTTCGCCCGGTTCCAGGCCGCCCAGGCGGGCAAGGGCTCGGATCATCGGTTCGCGGGCGCCCATCAGGTGGGCCGAGCCGGCGTCGGCGCGGTACTCGCGCTGGCGCGAGAACCAAGCCACGATGATCGAGGCCAGGACGCCGAAGATGATTTCACAGACCAGCACCGTGACGAAGTAGCCCGGGCCGATGCCGCGTTCGTTCTTGAACACGACGCGGTCGATGAAGTAGCCGACCACGCGCGCCAGGAAGATGACGAAGGTGTTCACCACGCCCTGGATCAGGGTCAGGGTGACCATGTCGCCGTTGGCGATGTGCGCGACTTCGTGCGCCAGCACGGCTGCGACTTCCTCTTCGGACATGCTTTCCAGGAGGCCCGTCGACACGGCGACCAGCGAGTCGTTCTTGAACGCGCCGGTGGCAAACGCGTTGGGGGCGCCTTCGTAGATGGCGACTTCGGGGCGGCCGATGCCGGCGCGGTCGGCCAGTTGGTGGACCGTGTCGACCAGCCAGGCTTCGCGCTGGTTGCGGGGCGCGTTGGGGTCCAGCACCTGCGCGCCGGTGCTCCACTTGGCCATCGGCTTGCTCATGAGGAGCGAGATGATGGCGCCGGTGAAGCCGACCACGACCGAGAAGATCAGGAGCGCGTTGAAGTTGATCCCGTTGGCCGTGATGACACGGTCCACGCCCAGGATGCGCAGCGTGGCCGACAGCACGAGCATGACGGCCAGGTTGGTGATGACGAACAGAACAATGCGTTTCATGTTTTTTTATTCCTCTGCGAGCGGCAAATACCCGGATTTCGACATCGCGGGGCCTCGCCAGTTCCCCGACTCGCCGGCTCCGCTCCGGGTGACGGAGAGTATAGTATCGCTTTCCCTTATTCCATCCCCCCTTTTCCCTTAGCGTAGACCCGCATGCAGGCACTTTGGATGTTGGTGGCGTCCGCCATGTTCGCCATCATGGGGTCGTTCGTGAAGCTCGGCACCGAACACGGCGCGTCGCTGCCGCAGGTCGTGCTCTTTCGCGGCCTGCCGTCGGTGATCCTGTTGCTGATCTGGGCGCGCGCCGGCCGCCAGTCGATCATTCCCACGAGCTGGAAGCTGCACATCTGGCGCAATCTGTCCGGCGTCACGTCGATGTGGCTGGGCTTTTTTGCCATCTCCCATCTGCCGCTGGCCACGGCCACCAGCCTGAACTACACGGCGCCGCTGTTCATCGCCTGTTGGATGCTGGGGTGGGGCGGGGCGCAGCGTGATCCGGTGCGGATCCTGGCCGTGGCGCTGGGGTTCATGGGCGTGATTGCCGTGCTGCGGCCCAGCATCAACGAAGACCAGTGGCTTGCCGCCCTGCTCGGCATGGGGGCGGGCGCCATGTCCGCCATCGCGATGATGCAGATCCGCCAGCTGGGCCGCATCGGCGAACCCGAATGGCGCACGGTGCTGTTCTTCTCGGTCGCGGTGTGTGCGTCCAGCGGCGCCGGACTGGCGTTTGAAGGCTGGGGCTATGCGGACTGGACCGGTTATCTTTCGCTGCTGGGCGTGGGCGTCGCGGGGCTGTTTGGCCAGTTGGCCATGACCCGGGCGTTCGGCATGGGGTCGGCGCTGCTGACCGCCGCCCTGCAGTACAGCACCATCATTTTTGCGGCGCTGATCGGCATGGGCTTCTGGGGCGACCATCTGGACGTCGTGGCCTGGGCCGGCATGGGCCTCATCATCTTCGCGGGCCTGCTGTCGGTGTGGCGCACCATGCGCGATCCCAAGCCGGTCTGAACCCAGCATCCGCCGAATTCCACAGGAGCCCCCTCGCATGACGACGACCCTGATCTCCGCCGCTGACCTGGCCGCGCGTTTGGATACGCCCGACGTGCGCGTGTTCGACGTGCGCCACGATTTGACCAACCACGCGGCGGGCCGCCAGGCCTACGACGCGGGCCACATTCCCGGCGCCCGCTACCTGGATCATGAAACCGAGTTGGCCGCCGCGAAGACGGGCAAGAACGGCCGCCATCCGCTGCCGGACCGCGCCCAGTTCGGCGCGCTGATGGCCGCCCACGGCGTGACCCCCAGCACGCTGGTCGTGGCGTACGACGCCAGCGGCGGCATGTATGCGGCGCACCTGTGGTGGATGCTGCGGTGGCTGGGCCATGACCAGGTCGCCGTGCTGGACGGCGGATGGCAAGCCTGGACGGCCGCTGGCCTGCCCGTCAGCCACGACGCGGCGCCCGCCGTGCAGCCGGGCAAGCCGGTCGAGCCAGGCGCGCCGCTGGCCGGCACGGTGGACGCCCAGACGGTGCTGGCCAACATCGCCCAGCCGGCCTTCACCGTGATCGACGCGCGCGCCGCCAATCGCTATCGCGGCGAAGTGGAACCGATGGACCCGGTGGCCGGCCATATCCCCGGCGCGCTGAACCGCCCGAACGGCGAAAATCTGCAGCCGGACGGCCGCTTCAAGTCAGCCGACGCGCTGCGCGCGGAATTCGGGGCGCTTCTGGCGGGGCGCGATCCGGCGTCCATCGTCCACCAGTGCGGCTCGGGCATCACCGCCTGCCACAACCTGCTGTCGATGGAAATCGCCGGCCTGTCCGGTTCCCGCCTGTATCCGGGTTCCTGGAGCGAATGGTGCAGCGATCCCGCCCGGCCGGTGGCCAAGGGCGAATGAACGACAAAAAGCCAGGGCCTATACCCTGGCTTTTTTCATGGTCGCGGGAGGGCAGTTACCAGACCGCGGCCAGCTTGACGCGTCCGGACACGCTTTCGGCGATTTCCAGGAAGTGATCGAGCGGCGGCGTCGCCAGCCCCGGCACCTTGGCCATGTCGTCCCACCGCCGCAGGCGGATCGCGTCGGGCGCGCCGGGCATGCTGGCGAAGTCCACCGCCTGGCCGGCGTCGAAACTGCCGCCCTGCAGTGCCAGGCTGCGGCGGGAATCCTCGGACAGCCTCGCTTCGTACTGCGGCTCGACATAGCAGAGGTAGCGCTTGGCCTCGACGTGCAGGCGGATGGGATCCAGCACGGCGGCGCTGAACAAGCCGCGCAGGAAGGGCAGCACAAAATACTGATGCTTGTCGTCGATGCCGCGCAGCGTCGGCGTGCCGGGCCGGTCGGCGATCAGGTGGCCCAGGTCATGCAGCAGGCACGCCGTGATGAGATGGGCGTTGGCGCCGTTCTGTTCGGCCAGCGTCGCCGTCTGCAGCGCGTGCCGCAGATGGCTGACGGATTCGCCATGATAGGAACGGTGCCCGCGTTCCAGGAAAAGCTGTTCGATATCCTGCAGGGTCAAGGCCATGGTTGTCTCCTGAGTGGCCGCAAGGGGAAGAGGCGGGCAGTGACCGCAACGGTCAGCCGGCTGCCGGCGCCATCTCCAGAAAGCGCGCGATAAGCTGCACCGGTTGGCGCTCGCGCAGGCAGTACAGGTACTCATTCATCACGATGCCGGCGTCTTCGATGTCGAGGGCCGCCAGATCGGGGTGGGACGGGATTTCGCGCGACGGGATCAGGCTGATGCCCAGCTCGCACAGGATGGCTTGGCGGATCGATTCGCGGCTGCCGATTTCCAGCGTGCGGCGCACGGTGACGCCGGCGGCCTGCAGCGCCTCTTCGGTCAGCTGGCGCGTCATGGAGCCCGGCTCGCGCAGGAGCAATGCATACTCCGCCAGATCGGCCAGCCGCACCTGGCCGCGCCGGGCGAGCGGATGCGTCCGGTGCACCACCACGCGGATCGGGTCCGCGGCGATCTTGCGCCGGTACAGATGCTTGTCATCCATCAGAAAGGAAGACGTGGCAATCTCGATGCGGTAATCCTGCAGCGCCCGGAGCATCGACTGCGAATTGCCGATCGTGACGGTCAGGTCGATGCCGGGATAGCGCTGGTTGTAGCGCCGCACGGTGTCCATGATGTAGTACGGGCCGGTCGCGCCGATGCGCAGGTTGCCCTCGCGCAGATCGCTCGCGTCGCGCAGCCGGAAGTCGATCTCGGTCTCCTGCTGCACCAGCTTCTCGACCATCGGCATCAGGTTCTGCCCGGCGTCCGACAGCCGCATGCCGCGCCCCTGCCGGTGGAACAGTTCGATGCCGTAGCGCGATTCGAGCTGACGCAACTGCCCGGTCACCGTGGGCTGGCTCACGCCCAGTTGGGCGGCGGCCTTGGTGACGGTTCCGCAGCGGGCCACGGCATAGAAGGATTTGAGTTCGGCGACGAGCACAATCGGGGGCGAGGATTGGACGCAATGCGCAAGACCGCCAGTACACCAAAATAATTTGATGTTTTTATTACTGCATTTGCGCGAAGTGTCATAAACGCTCAATACGCCGATTCCATACTGCCTTCGTTCCCAGACCGGAGGCCTCATGCCCCAACGCGATACCGCCTTTCTCGCCGTGCAGAATCTCGTCAAGCGATTCGGCACCCACACGGCGCTGGCCGATGTGTCGCTGGATATCCGCGCCGGAGAGCTGGTGTGTCTGCTGGGGCCGTCGGGTTGCGGCAAGACGACGCTGCTGCGCGCGATTGCCGGGCTGGAGCGCCAGGACAGCGGCACCATCGTGCTGTCGGGCCGCGACATCTCCCATGCCGAGCCGCAGGCGCGCGACTACGGGATCCTGTTCCAGTCGTATGCGCTGTTTCCGAACCTGACCGTGGCCCAGAACGTGGCTTACGGCTTGAGCGGCAAGCGCGCCCACCGCAGCCACGTCGCCAGCCGCGTCGAGGAAATGCTGACGCTGGTGGGTCTGGCGGGCGCGTCGAACAAATACCCCGGCCAGATATCGGGCGGCCAGCAGCAGCGCGTGGCGCTGGCGCGCGCGTTGGCGCCGTCGCCGTCCCTGCTGTTGCTGGACGAACCCATGTCCGCGCTGGATGCGCGGGTGCGTGAACACCTGCGCATCGAACTGCGCGCGTTGCAAAAGCGCCTGTCCATCACCACGCTCATGGTGACGCATGACCAGGAAGAGGCCATGGTGATGGCCGACCGCATCGCCGTGATGAACGGCGGCGTCATCGAACAGTACGGCACGCCGCGCGAACTGTATCGTCAGCCGGGATCGGCTTTCATCGCCGATTTCGTGGGCGAGGCCAACTGGCTGCCGTTTGAACGCATCGACACCCACCGCGCCCGCGTGGGGCGCCAGGAGCTGGCGGTGGATGCGGCCCTGGACGCCGGGTCCGGCAAGCTTTTCGTGCGTCCCGAGGCCGTGCGCGTCAGCATGACCAAGCCGGAAGAGCCTAATTCCATGCTCGCGGACGTGCTGGACGGCGTGTTCCTGGGTCGCAGTTATCGTCTTGCGCTACGCCTGGAAGGCGTGCCCGGCGCCACGGTCCATTCCATCGTGTCCCCTGAAACCGGAGACGCCCTGTTGGGCGCTCACGCTGCCGGCCGCTGCTGGGTGGAGCTGCCGCGCCATGCGATACGCGCCTACGCTTGATCCGGCCGTGAACAATTCCCGCGCCATCGGCCAGCCCGCCGCGGTTTCCGCTGCGCCCGCGGTTCCCGCATCCGCGCCGCTGCCCGCCTTGGGACGCCGCCCGTTGCCCGCGTGGGTCGGCGCGCTGGGCCTGGCGCTGGGGCAGGGCGGCCTGGCGCTTGGCCTTCTGCTTTTCCTGGCGTTGCCCTTGGCGGCGATCCTGCTCAAATCGGTCACGGACGCTGACGGCGGCTGGGCGGGCCTGTCGGTCATCGCCAGCATCATCGGCGCCGACGGCTTCATGGACATGGTCGGGCGCAGCCTGGCCGTGGGCGTCGTGACGACCCTGCTGGTGGTGCCGTGCGCGTACGGTTTTGCCTATGGCCTCACCCGCACCCGCCTGCCGGGCAAGGGTCTGCTGCGCACGATCGCGCTGCTGCCGCTGCTGGCGCCGTCGCTGCTGCCCGGCATTGCGCTGGTCTACCTGCTTGGCAATCAGGGCCTGCTCAAGGGCCTGACCGGCGGCGCCACCATCTACGGCTTCTGGGGCATCGTCGTCGGCGAGGCCTTCTACACGTTTCCGCATGCGCTCATGATTTTGCTGACCGGCCTGGCGCTGGCAGATGGGCGCCTGTACGACGCCGCACGCGCCATGGGCGCGGGGCCGTGGCGCACCTTCATGACGGTCACGCTGCCCGGCACGCGCTATGCGGTGTTCTCGGCCTGCTGCGTGGTGTTCACGCTGACCGTCACGGACTTCGGCGTGCCCAAGGTGGTGGGCGGCGATTACAACGTGCTGGCGATGGAAGCCTACAAGGCGGTGGTGGGGCAGCAGAATTTTCCGAAGGGGGCGGCGATTGGCATCCTGCTCCTGCTGCCGGCGCTGCTGACCTTCGTGCTGGACCGCCGCTTGCGTGCCCGTCAGGGCGCCCAGATGAGCGGCCGCGCGCAGCCTTACGCGGCCGGCGTGAACGGCCGGCGCGACGCGGCGTTCCTGGCGCTGGCGGGCGTGATGGCGGCCTTCCTGCTGCTGATCATCGGCGTGGCGGTCTGGGCCTCGTTCGTGAAGATGTGGCCGTACAACCTGTCGATGTCGCTGCGTTCGTACGACTTCGACAATATGGACGGCGGCGGCTGGCTCGCCTGGCGCAACAGCCTGCAACTCGCGTTCTGCACCGCGCTCGTCGGAACCCTGGTGGTCTTTGTCGGCGCGTGGATGATGGAGAAGGTGCCGGCCCGCAGCACGATGGCGCGCGGCCTGCGCGGCATGGCCGGCATGCTGGCGCTGATGCCGATGGCCGTGCCGGGGCTGGTGCTGGGCCTGGGCTACATCTTCTTCTTCAACAGCGTGTCGAACCCGCTGAACGTGCTGTACGGCACGATGCCGCTGCTCGTGCTGTGCACGGTGGTGCACTTCTATACCAGCGCCCACCTGACGGCCGCCACCGCGCTCAATGCGCTGGACCCGGAGTTCGAGGCCGCCTCCGCATCGCTGAAGGTGCCGCGCCTGACGACCTTTTTGCGCGTGACGCTGCCGATGTGCCTGCCCGCGGCGCTGGACGTGGCCCGCTACCTGTTCGTGTCCGCCATGACGACCGTGTCGGCGGTGGTGTTTCTGTACAGCCCGTCCACGGTGCTGGCCGCCGTTGCCGTGCTGAACATGGACGACGCCGGCTTCATCGGCCCGGCCGCCGCCATGTGCACGGTCATCATGGCCAGTTCCGCCGTCGCCGCGCTGGTCCTGCACCTGGCGAGCCGCGCCCTGGTGGCGCGCACCCAGGCCTGGCGGCGCCCGGCGTTCCGCTGACCGATCATTTTTCCAGGATGACTTTCATGACTGCTCAACCTTTGCCCGTCCGCCTAGAAGCGGTGATCTTCGACTGGGCCGGCACGCTGGTCGACTTCGGTTCCTTTGCCCCCACCAAGGTGTTCGTGGATGCGTTTGCGCAGTTCGGCATGGACGTGTCGCTGAAAGAAGCGCGCGGCCCGATGGGCATGGGCAAGTGGGATCACATCCGCACGCTGTGCGACCAGCCCGCCATTGCCAGCCAGTACCAGGCCCGCTTCGGCCGCCTGCCGAGCGACGACGACGTCACCGCCATCTACGAGCGTTTTCTGCCGATGCAGCTGGAAAAAGTGGCGCAGTACTCGGCCGCCATTCCGGGCGCCGCGGACGTGATGCGCGCCTTGCGCGCGCGCGGACTGAAGATCGGATCCTGCTCCGGCTATCCCGCCAGCGTGATGGGCCGCGTGGTCGAACGTGCCGCCACCGAGGACCTGACGCCCGACTGCATCGTCGCCAGCGATGAAGTGACGCGTGCGCGTCCCGCGCCCGCCATGGCCTTGAAGAATGTAGTGGAACTGGGGCTGTCCGACGTGGCCGGCTGCATCAAGGTCGACGACACCGCGCCGGGCATCGAAGAGGGCCGCCGCGCGGGCATGTGGACCGTGGGGCTGCTGCTGTCCGGCAACGCTGCGGGCCTGACGCTGGATGAGTACAAGGGCCTTTCCGAACCCGCCCGCGACGCGGCACGCGATGCTGCCCGCGCGGAACTGAATCCGGCCGGTCCGCACTACCTGATCGACACGGTGGCCGACCTGCCGGCCGTGGTCGACGACATCGAAGCCCGACTCTCGCGAGGCGACCGCCCCTGAACTAGACGCTGCCGCCCGGCGTCCCGGGCCATCCATAGACCTTTGAATCACCACGATCCGCAGCCGGCAGCCGCCGGCCGTGGGGACCTCGTTCACCCTGCTTTTCCGCTCACTCACGGAGTTGTTCATGAATCGCTACAAGCTGCTTGCACTGGCCGCCGCCCTGACGGGCGTGATGGGCGCCGCCTCGGCCGAGACCACGCTGACCGTCTACACGGCGCTGGAAGCCGACCAGATCAAGGCCTATCAGGCCGCCTTCGAAAAGGCCAATCCCGACATCAAGATCCAGTGGGTGCGCGACTCCACCGGCATCATCGCCGCCAAGCTGCTGGCCGAAAAGAACAACCCCAAGGCCGACGTGATCTGGGGTCTGGCCGGCACGGCGCTGGGCCTGATGGACAAGGAAGGCATGCTCCAGCCCTACGCCCCGAAGGGCCTGGACCAGATCGCCGCCAACATGCGCGACGCCAAGGCCGAACCGGCCTGGGTCGGCATGGACGGCTACGCAGCCGCCATCTGCTTCAACACGATCGAAGCCGAAAAGCAGAAGCTGCCCAAGCCCACGTCGTGGCAGGACCTGACCAAGCCGGTGTACGCCGGCAAGATCGTCATGCCGAACCCGGCCTCGTCCGGCACGGGCTTCCTGGACGTCAGCGCCTGGCTGCAGATCTTCGGTGAAGAAAAGGGCTGGGCCTACATGGACGCGCTGCACAAGAACATCGGCTCATACACGCACTCGGGTTCCAAGCCGTGCAACATGGCTGCCGCCGGGGAATTCCCGATCGGCATCTCGTTCGACTACCGCGCCGCCAAGCTGAAGGCCGACGGCGCGCCGGTCGAAGCCGTGTTCCCGTCGGAAGGCCTGGGCTGGGAAGTCGAAGCCACCGCCATCATGAAGGGCACCAAGAACCTCGACGCCGCCCGCAAGCTGGCTGACTTCTCGGCAAGCCGCGAAGCCAACGAGCTGTACAAGGCCAACTTCGCGGTGCTGGCGATCCCGTCGATCGCGACCGCCAATCCGAACCTGCCGGCCGATCTGACCTCGCGCATGATCAAGAACGACTTCACGTGGGCCGCAACGAACCGCGACCGCATCATTGCCGAGTGGACGAAGCGCTACGACGGCAAGTCCGAGCCGAAGAAGAAGTAATTCCTGACCCATGGCGGCGGCAGCGCGCCGCCGCGCATCGGGAGACCCGCGGGGGTCTCCCCGACATTCCTCTCGCAGTAGTTCAAAAATGAAGACTTACGACGTAATCGTGGTGGGCGCGGGCATGCTCGGCATCGCGCATGCCTGGGCGGCCGCCAAGCGCGGCCTGTCCGTGGCCGTCATCGAGCGCAGCCGCCAGGCGCACGGCGCGACGATCCGCAACTTCGGTCAGGTCATCGTGACGGGCCAGGCGCCCGGCACGATGCTGTCGCACGCGCAGCAGTCCCGCGAGCTGTGGCTCGATCTGGCGGACAAGGCGGGTTTTCATGTGCGTGCCAATGGCGCGCTGGTGCTGGCGCGCAATGCCGATGAGGCCGACGTGTTGCGGGAATTCGCGGACATGCGGCTGCGGCAGGAAGGGTACCGTGCCGACCTGCTGTCGGCTCGCGAGGTGGGGGCGCTGTACAACGGCCAGCTGGCCCACCACTGCCTGGCGCTGCGCGGCCACGATGACCTGCAGATCTATTCGCGCGAGGCGCTGCCGGCCATCACGCACTATCTGCAGTCCTCGCTGGGCATCGACTTCATCACGGGAACCCTGGCGCGCGCCGTGGAAAACGGCGAAGTCAGCACCTCGGCGGGCGACTTCAAGGCGTCGCATGTGTTCGTGTGTCCCGGCCACGATTACCTGACCCTGTTGCCCGAACAGTTCGCGCCGCTGAACCTGGAGGTCACGCGCCTGCAGATGCTGCGTGCGGTGATCGACGGCGCGCCCATTGCGCTGGACCGGCCGCTGCTCACCGGCCTGTCCTGCGTGCATTACGGCGCGTTCTCGGACCTGCCGACGGCGCAGACGCTGCGCGGCGTGATCCAGGCGCGTACGCCGATGCTGCTGGAAAACGGCATCCACCTGCTGATCAGTCCCACGCCGTACGGCGAACTGATCATCGGCGACTCGCACCAGTATGGGCAGGACGCGTTGCCATTCAACGACGAAGCCGTCGACAACGCCATGCTGGATCTGGCCTCGCAGGCGCTGGGTGCGCGGCTGCGCGTGGTCGAGCGGTGGCAAGGCGTCTACGGCGCGCACGGACCGGCGCCGTTTTCCGTGATTCCGGTGGACGCGGCCACCACGGTGGCGGTCATGCACTCTGGCGTCGGCATGACGGTGGGGTTGGCGATCGGCGAAAGGACGGTGGCGGGCGTTATTGGACGTTAAACTCGGACGCTGAACCGCACAACGCCGCTGGACGAAAAAAGGGCCTTGCGATCCGTAAAGGATGTCGCAAGGCCCTTTGTCATGCGGGCTGAAGCGGTGGGGACTACACCGACTGCATGATGCGGCGGTACCACTCGTGAAAGTGCTGCATGCCGTCTTCCATGGGCGACTGGTAGGGACCGGTCTCGTTCACGCCGCGCAGCATCAATGCCTTGCGGCCGGCATCCATGCGTTCGGCGATCTCGTCGTCCTCGATGGCCGTTTCCATGTAGGCCGCGCGCTGCGCCTCGACGAACTCGCGCTCAAACGCAGCGATTTCTTCGGGGTAGTAGAACTCGACCACGTTGACCGTTTCCTGCGGGCCCTTCGGGTACAGCGTGGACAGCACCAGCACGTGCGGATAGAGCTCGATCATGTGGGTCGGGAAGTACGTGACCCACACGGCGCCGAAGTCGGGGGCGTCGCCTTCGCGGAACGACAGCAGGCGGTCGTGCCACTGCTTGTACACGTCCGAACCCGGCTGCGCCAGCGCGTTGTGCACGCCCACCTTCTGCAGGCTGTACCAGTCGTTGAACTCCCAGGTCAGGTCGTCGCAGGTGACGAAACGCCCCAGTCCGGGATGGAACGGGCCGACGTGGTAGTCCTCGAGGTAGACCTCGATGAAGGTCTTCCAGTTGTAGTTGCACTGATGCACTTCAACGTGGTCCAGCACGTAGTCGCCGAAGTCGAACTCGGGGCGCCCGAACAGCGGCGCCATGTCGGCAGCCGGGTCGCGCGGGCCTTCGAAGAGCAGCCCGTGGCAATCGCGCAGGCGGAACTTCTGCAGGTTCATGCAGGGCGTGGTTTCGAACTGCGGCGCGCCCAACAACTCGCCTTGGTTGTTGTACGTCCAGCGGTGCAGCGGGCAGACGATGTTGCCGCCAGTTGCCTTCAGGTTGCCGTGCGTGTTGCAGTTGCCGGCCACGTTGCCGGCTTCGCCACCAAGCATCAATGCCTGACGGTGACGGCAGACATTTGAGATGAGTTCGACGCCATGCTGGTTGCGAACCAGCGAGCGCCCTCCGTTTTCCTGGACCAACGTACGCCAATCCCCGATTTCGGGCACCAATTTCTGGTGGCCGACGTACAGCGAGGATTGCTTGAAAATGAGTTCTTGCTCGCGGGCAAAGAGGGCTTCGTCAAAATAAGCGCTGACGGGTAGCTGGGTGCGAGCTGGCACGACATGTGCCATCCGACCGATGTCGGTCATGATTCCCTCCGCTCGGATAAAAAAGCCAGGACGGTTTGAGCCTTGCCAGGCGCTTTTGTTCAAGTCCAGGTCCCTCGCGGTGTGTGCCGGGGGCCTTGTTCGTGAATTCGAGCCTGGTTGAATCCGTACTGGCGCGAAGAAAAATCGGTGTCTGGCCGATCAAATAAGCCGTGAATTGTACCCCAAGGGCTTGTACGACGCCCGTGGCAAAAGGGCAGGCCATTCGCGTGAATCCCGGGGTGGGTTTGACCGCGCGCAAACCGCGATTAACCCTTTATCCCGTAGGTCTTTCAGACGAGCCGGCGGGTGGCCGGATGACGCCTGAGCAACCAGCTGCTGGCGGCCGACAAGGCGAACACCATCATCGTCAGGAGCGGCACCACCCACGCATCGCGGTCCTGGCCCGAAAAAGCCCCGACGCGGCGCGCGACATCCAGGAAGACGGGATGGATGAGATAGACGCCAAACGTCAACGGGGCCAGCGCTGCAAGCCTTGGCAATCGCGGCGAGGACACGATCCATTGGAACGCAGCCAGCGACATGAACGGCACCGTCAGGCTGAAGTAGTCGTAGAAGTAGGTGTCCAGCACGTGGCCGTTGGACATGACGGTCACGCCCAACGCGGTCGCGGCCACGGTGGCGGCCAGCATCAGGCCCGGGCGCGGAACGCGCATCTCGCCATCGAAGATCAGACGGCCCGCGACGAAGTAGCCCAGGTAAGGCAGGAACCACGTCAGGAAAAAGCCATGCGGCGCGCCGAGCGCGCGGCGGTACAGGGCGTCAAGAATCGCCACGCCCAGGATGCCGACGACCCACAGCGCGCGCGCCTTCGGCGTGCTGCGCACATACAGCACGCGGACCAGCGGCGCGAACAGGTACAGGCCCACGATCATGTACAGGTACCAGAGGTGGTAGTAAGGCTCGCCCTGCGCGACCTTGCGCGGCCAGAACGAAAAATCGATGCGGCCGTCGTCCCACCAGTCCAGCCCCGTGCGCCATGCCAGGTAGAAGAGCGTCCAGAACAGCAGCGGGGCCAGGATGCGCGCAAGACGGCGGCTGTAGAAGCGCCGCGCGTCCTGGGGCTTGTCGGGGTCGAGCAGCAGGGCGCCGCTCACCATCACGAAGACGGGCACGCACCAGCGTGCGGCGGAGTCGTACAGATTGGCGGCCAGCCATGCGCCGCGGCCGTGGGCGGCGGGATCGCTGACGATGAGTGCGGCGCTGTGCAGCAGAACGACGGCCAGCGCAGCCAGCCAGCGGGCTGAGTCCAGGCGGGCGTATCGGTCTTCGGTCTGAGGCATCGGGCTCCCGGAATGGTTCGGTGACTGCGCCTTACCTTAGCAGCGACGTGACGCCGATTTCTGTATCCAGGGGTTAGACCGCGCGTAAAAAACCGACAGGGCCGTGACGGCGCTGTCGGGGGGAAAGGCATGCTCGCGGCAGGGCCGCGGGCACACCGGTCGCGGGCCGGCACTCCGCGAACGTTTTGTCACGAAACCGGCATGAAGGCAGGCTTACTGCAGGACGATGTTGGCCTGCTTGATGAGCTGCGACACGATGGGCTGCTCGGTCTTGATCTGCTTGTCCAGCTCGGCCGCCGTGCCCGAACGCGGGTCGATGCCCATGTCCAGCAGGCGCTTTTTCACCGCTTCGTCCTTCAGCGTTTCGGTCAGCGCGGCCTGCAGGCGCTCGACAACGGGTGCCGGCGTGCCCTTGGGGGCCACGAAGCTGAACCACGCGGTCATGTCGAACGCGGGATAGCCTTGCTCGGCCAGCGTGCTCACGTTGGGCTCGGTCGCCAGGCGCGTGGGGCTCGTGATCGCAAAGACCTTGACCTTGCCGGCGTCAGCCTGCGGCATGCCGGTCGCCACCATGTCGAAGAACAGGTCCACGTCGCCGCTGATCAGGGCGGGCAGGGCCTGCGTGGCGCCCTTGAAGGGCACGTGCAGGATGTCGATGCCGGCGCGTTCCTTGAAGAGTTCGCCGGCCAGGTGCGACGACGTGCCCGGGCCGAAGGTCGCGAACGTCAGCTTGCCCGGATTCTGCTTGGCGTACGCCACCACGTCCTGCGTGCTGTTGAACGGCCGCTTGGGCGAGGACAGCAGAACCAGCGGGCCGACGCCGACCATGCCGATCTTGGCGAAGCTGTCCGGGTCGTAGGGCAGTTCCTTGTAGAGATAGCGGTTGGTCACCAGCGTCGAGTTGGTGGCCATGAGGATGGTGTAGCCGTCCGGCGCTTCGCGCGAGACATAGGCCGCCCCAATCGACGTGCCTGCGCCGGCCTTGTTTTCCACGATCATGGACTGGCCCAGGTTCTTGGCCATCCGCTCGGCCAGGACGCGCGTCAGCACGTCGGTGGCGCCGCCCGCCGGGAAGGGCGAGATCACCTTGATCGGGCGGGACGGATACGTATCTGCCTGGGCGCCCAGCGCGGCGGCGCTGAGCACCAGGGTGGCGAGCAGTTTGAAGCTGTTGCGAATCATGTTTTCCCCTTGAAGTCGCATGGTCAGAGTGGATCGCCGGGCCTGGCTTGGCTGACGCGCAGGGACGTCGCTTGCCAGGTCTCCTTGGATGTTTTAAATTCCGGAATATGGAATTTAATTCTGTCTTTCGAAATAAACTATAAAAACGAAGCGTATATAAATGCAACCGTTTTCTGGCGCCAAGCGCATCACCCTCCCGCCGTCCAAGCCGGACCAGAAGCTTGAACTGAGCCTGCCCGCCCGGCGCAAGCGGGCCGCCGGCGCGGGCGAGGGCGCCAATTCCCCTGACTTCATTACGGCGCTGGCGCGCGGCCTGGATGTGCTGCGTTGCTTTCGCCACGGCGTGGCCGCGCTGGGCAACCTGGATCTGGCGCGCCTGACCGGCCTGCCCAAACCCACCATCAGCCGCATCACCTACACGCTGACGGAACTGGGTTACCTGCGCTATCACCCCGACACCGGCAAGTATTCGCCCGGCTACGGCGTGCTGGCGCTGGGATTCGGCCTGCTCGCCGGTCTGGAAGTGCGCGAACTGGCCAAGGCGTCCATGACCGATCTGGCGCGCGAGACCGGCGGCGCGGTGGCGCTGGGCGCTTTCGACGGCGACGCCATGACCTACGTCGAAGCGATCCACGGCTCGTCCGCGCTGTACCTGCGCCTGCCCGTCGGCTACCGCGCCACGCTGGACAGCGCCATGGGGCGTGCGTACCTGGCCAGCCTGCCCGAAGACGAGTGCGACGCCGTCCTCGCGCGCCTGGACCAGGCGGCGCCGGCGCCCGAGGCCATCGCGCGGGCGCGCGCCGAACTGGCGCAGGCCGGCTGCTGCTGCGCCATCGGCGAATGGCAATCCGGCATCAATGCCGTGGCCGTGCCGTTCACGTCCATCACAGGCGAAGGCGTCTTCGTCATGAGCTGCGGCGGGCCGGCCAGCTTGCTGGAGGCTTCGCATCTTCGGGATCACGTCGCCCCGGCGCTCCTGGCGGCGGTGGCGGGCCTGGCGGGCACGCAGGCCTAGGGCATGGGACGCATCCGGGCCGCGCCTGGCTATCTCGTACAATTCACGGATTAATCCACCCCCAAGTGCCCCGGAGGCCCGTTTGGCCAAACCCACTCAAGCTGATCCGCAGAACGACGATCGTCCCTTGCCCCAGGATTTCGAAACGGCGCTGGCCGAACTGGAATCACTGGTCGCGGCCATGGAAGACGGATCGCTGCCGCTCGAGCAATCGCTGGCTGCCTACCGGCGCGGCGTGGCGCTCACGCGGGTGTGCCAGGATCGCCTGGCGCAGGCCGAGCAGCAGGTCAAGGTCCTCGAAGGCGGCCTGCTGCGGCCGCTGGATCCCGCGGCGCTGGACGACGAATAAGACACCAATGAAGCAAACTCAACTCGCATTTTCCGAGTGGTTGCAAGGCCGTGCGCGCCACGTCGAAGACGTGCTCGACGACCTGCTGCCCCCGGCGGATCAGGCGCCTGCCCGCTTGCATGAAGCCATGCGCTACGCCGTGCTCGGCGGCGGCAAGCGCGTGCGCGCCGCCCTGGTCTATGCCGCCGGACAGGCCTGCCCCGTCAGCGGCAGCGTGCTTGCCATCGAGGCCTCGCTGGACCGCGCGGCCGCCGCCGTCGAACTGATCCACGCCTACTCGCTGATCCACGACGATCTGCCCTGCATGGACGACGACACGCTGCGCCGTGGCCGTCCCACCACGCACGTGCAGTTCGACGAAGCCACCGCCATGCTGGCGGGCGACGCGCTGCAGCCGCTGGCCTTCGAACTGATCGCGTCCATGCCGATCGCCCCGGCGTTGATCGTCCAGGCCACCCAGTCGCTGGCCCGCTCGGCCGGCAGCCAGGGTATGGCGGGCGGGCAGGCGATCGACCTGTTCAGCGTCGGCCGCTCGCTGTCGCGCGATGAACTGCAGATGATGCACGGCATGAAGACCGGCGCCATGCTGGCGTGCAGCGTGGCGTTGGGCGGCATCGTGGCGGGCGCCAGCTCGGCATCGCGCCAGGCGCTGGACGCCTACGCGCAGGCCATGGGCCTGGCGTTCCAGGTGGTCGACGATATTCTTGACGTCACCGCGGACAGCGCCAGCCTGGGCAAGACGCCGGGCAAGGACGCCGCCGAAAACAAGCCTACGTACGTGTCCCTGCTGGGCCTGGACGAAGCCCGGGCCTTTGCCGAGGAACTGCGCGTGGCGGCGCTGGCCGCCCTGGCGCCGCTGGGCGACGCCGGCGCGCGTCTGGCCCAGCTTGCCGACTTCATCGTTCTTCGAGACCGCTGATCCGAGATCAGCCCGGCCTTCTTGGTAGGCCGGGCCAACGAACCCCATAAAAGCATGACGACAGATTTACTGGACCGTATTCAATCGCCGGCTGACCTGAAGCGCCTGGATCGCCGCGAACTGAAAAAGCTTGCCGATGAACTGCGCGGCTTTGTGCTGGAGTCGGTGTCCAAAACGGGCGGACACCTGTCGTCCAACCTGGGCACCGTCGAACTCACGCTGGCGCTGCACCAGGTGTTCGACACGCCGCACGACCGCATCGTGTGGGACGTGGGTCATCAGTCCTATCCGCACAAGATCCTGACGGGACGCCGCGCCGGCATGGCCAAGCTGCGCCAGCAGGGTGGCATTTCGGGCTTCCCGAAGCGCAGCGAATCCGAGTACGACGCCTTCGGCACCGCGCATTCGTCCACGTCGATCTCCGCGGCCCTGGGCATGGCGGTGGCCTCGCGCAATGCGGGCGAACAGCGCCAGCACATTGCCGTGATCGGCGACGGCGCCATGTCCGCGGGCATGGCGTTCGAGGCCATGAACAACGCGGGCGTCACGCCCGACATCAACCTGCTGGTGATCCTGAACGACAACGACATGTCGATCTCGCCGCCGGTGGGGGCGCTGAACCGCTATCTGGCGCGCCTGATGTCCGGACGCTTCTACGCCACGGCCAAGAACGTGGGGCGGGCGGTGCTGCAGCACGTGCCGCCGGTGCTTGAGCTGGCGCGCCGCTTCGAGGAACACGCCAAGGGCATGGTCACGCCCGCCACGCTGTTCGAAGAGTTCGGCTTCAACTACGTTGGCCCCATCGATGGCCATGACCTGGACGCGCTGGTTCCCACGCTGCAGAACCTGAAAGCCCTCGAAGGCCTGCAGTTCCTGCACGTCGTCACGCGCAAGGGCCAGGGCTACAAGCTGGCCGAAGCCGATCCCGTGCTTTATCACGGTCCCGGCAAGTTCGATCCGGCGGTCGGCATCCAGCAATCGAAGGCGCCGGGCAAGCGCACCTTCACGCAGGTGTTCGGCACGTGGCTGTGCGACACGGCGCAGCAGGATGCGCGCCTTGTGGCCGTCACGCCCGCCATGCGCGAAGGCAGCGGCCTGGTCGAATTCGAACAGCGGTTTCCGCAGCGGTATTTCGACGTGGGCATTGCCGAACAGCATGCCGTCACGTTTGCCGCGGGCGTGGCGTGCGAAGGCCAGAAGCCTGTCGTCGCCATCTATTCCACCTTCATGCAACGCGGCTACGATCAGTTCATCCATGACGTCGCCCTGCAGAACCTGGACGTCACGTTTGCGCTGGACCGCGCCGGCATCGTGGGCGCCGACGGCGCCACGCACGCCGGCAATTACGACATCGCCTTCCTGCGCTGTGTGCCGAATATGGTGGTGGCCACGCCTTCCGACGAAAACGAAACCCGCCTGCTTCTGTCGACCTGTTATCAGCACCCCGGTCCGGCATCGGTGCGTTACCCGCGCGGCGCGGGCTGCGGCGCGGCTGAAAGTCAGAGCCTCGATACCGTTGAACTGGGCAAAGGCGTCGTCCGCCGCGAAGGCAAGAAGATCGCCATCCTGGGCTTTGGCACGCTGGTGCAGGCTGCGCTGGGCGCCGCCGGCAAGCTGGATGCCACCGTCGCCGACATGCGCTTCGCCAAGCCGATCGACCGCGACCTGATCCTGGATCTGGCCAGCCGCCACGACGCGCTCGTCACCCTGGAAGACGCCTGCATCATGGGCGGCGCAGGCAGCGCGGTACTCGAGGTGCTGAGCGCCGCCGGCGTGCTGATTCCGGTGCTGCAGCTTGGCCTGCCGGATGAATTCATCGACCACGGCGAGCAATCGGCCCTGCTGGTGGGGCTCGGCCTGGATGCCGTGGGCATCGAGCAGTCGATCCGCACGCGCTACGCCGACCTGTTGAAGTGATCCGGCCGGCCTGATCCCGGCTGATCCTTGCGGCCGAGGACATGCGTCTTCGGACGCATGAATGAAACACACTGTTCCGGCCCCGCCCGCATGGGCGCCGTAGGGTTACCCCTTCTCATTGCGCGTGGCTGGGCGATAATTAGCCCCTTCTCAAGACAACTGGGCCAGCACGTTGCGCCATGGCGGACCGGCCCGGACAGGTAAGCCGAAATGAATTCTCCGATCGACCCCGCCATCGTGATGCCCGACGTCCAGAGCGCCACCGACACGCGGCATATCCCGATCCAGCGCGTTGGCATCCGCGGCGTGCGTCATCCCATGCTGGTCCAGAGCGGCGACGGCTCGGCGCAAGGCACGGTGGCCAGCTGGACGCTGACCGTGGCCCTGCCCCCCGAAGAAAAGGGCACGCACATGTCCCGCTTTGTGGCCCTGCTGGAAAAATACCGCACCACGGCCATGACGCCGGCGCTGTTCCGCACCATGGCGGCCGACATGCTGCCGCTGCTGCATGCCGAACGCGGCGACATCACGGCATCGTTCCCGTACTTCATCAACAAGTCCGCGCCGATCTCCGGCGTGCAGAGCCTGCTGGACTACGAGGTCCAGTGGATCGCGCGCGCGCAGGCCGATCGCGTCGAATTCGAGCTCGTGGTCCAGGTGCCGGTCACCAGCCTGTGCCCGTGTTCGAAGGCCATCTCCGAATACGGCGCGCACAACCAGCGTTCGCACGTCACGGTGTCGGCCATCCTGAATGAAGACATCTCGATGGACGGCGTGATCCGCCTGATCGAAGACGAAGGCTCGTGCGAACTGTGGGGGCTGCTCAAGCGCCCTGACGAAAAGTTCGTCACTGAACGCGCCTACGACAATCCCAAGTTCGTCGAGGACCTGGTGCGTGACGTGGCGGCCCGCCTGAACGCGCACCCCGGCATCGCGCGCTATCGCGTCGAGGCCGAAAACTTCGAGTCCATTCACAACCACTCGGCCTACGCCGTCGTCGAAGGCTGAACGCCCGTGCGCCACCCGGCGGCCAGCGACTGGCCGCTCATCGCCGATCTGCAGCAATGGGAAGCGCGGCTGGCCAGCAATCTGGCGAGCCGCGGCCGCTTTGGCGTGGCGCTTTACGAGTTCTTCCGCTTCGGCGTGAAGCAGGCCTGGGCGTGTCTGTTCGGCGGCCTGATGTGCGCGCTGCTGCTGGGCACGCACTGGTGGTATCCCAAGGATGCCGCGCTGGCGCGCTACGACTTCCTGACGCTCGCCGCGCTCGGCATCCAGGCCGCGCTGCTCGCGCTGCGCATGGAAACCTGGAGCGAAGCGCGCGTGATCCTGATGTTCCATGTGGTCGGCACCTGCATGGAAATCTTCAAGACCGCCGCCGGCTCGTGGATCTATCCCGAGGCCAGCGTGCTGCGCATCGGCGGTGTGCCGCTTTTCACGGGCTTCATGTACGCGGCGGTGGGCAGCTACCTGGCCCGGGTGTGGCGGCTGTTCGATTTCCGCTTTCGCGCGCATCCGCCGCTGGCCGCGACCGCCGTGTTGTCGGTGCTGATCTACGTGAACTTTTTCGCGCACCATTACGTGATGGACTTCCGATGGGCGCTGTTCGCCATGACCGCCGTCCTGTTCGCGCGCACGTGGGTGTATTTCCGGATCTGGCAGGTCTACCGGCGCATGCCGCTGCTGCTGGGCTTCGTGCTGGTGGCGCTGTTCATCTGGTTTGCCGAAAACATCGGCACCTTCGCCAATGCGTGGCGCTATCCCAACCAGGCGCAGGTCTGGCAGGCCGTGTCCATCGCCAAGCTGGGTTCCTGGTTCCTGCTCATGATCATCAGCTACGTCATGGTCAGTGCCGTCAACCGGCCGCGGGCGATCACCGCCGCCGACCTGCCTGCAACTGGCGGGCAGGAACCTGCCCGAAACGCGTCCCTTATTTCTTAAGCCTACGCCGGCTTGCAAGCGACCGCCCAATCGGTGATAATCGAGAGCTTTCTTGCTCGACCACCCATGGTTTTTGGGTAGCGGGCTGCCCCTTGCGGCGAAACGTCAATGATGTTGATCCACCCATGATGGAAAGCGCGGGTGCAAGACGTTTGGCCAGCAAGACATCCTCAAGGAGTTTTACTCATGCGTCACTACGAAGTAGTGTTTATTGTTCACCCCGACCAAAGCGAGCAAGTGCCCGCCATGGTCGAGCGTTACCAAGCGCTGGTCACGGGCCAAGGCGGCTCGATCCATCGCCTGGAAGACTGGGGCCGCCGTCAACTGGCCTACCCGATCCAGAAGCTCGTCAAGGCTCACTACGTCTGCCTGAACATCGAGTGCGGCCAAGCCACGCTGGATGAGCTGGAACACTCGTTCCGCTACAACGACGCCGTGCTGCGCCACCTGGTCATCAAGACCAAGAAGGCCCAGACCACCCCGTCGATCATGATGAAGTCGGTCGAGCGCGAAGAAGCCCGCAAGGCTTCGGCGGAAGCTGCTCCGGCTCAGGCCGAGTAAGCAGGCTCACGCAGAGCTCATTGCATCAAGTCCCCTCGGTACCAGGCAGGATGAACAAGCTGGAACTCAGCGCCCGCGTTCTCGAATGCGAGCCTTTGCGCCACACACCCGCCGGTTTGCCAGCGCTGGAAATGCTGCTGGCGCACGAGTCGGAAGTCATCGAAGCCGGCCACCCGCGCCGTGTCGAACTGACGATTTCCGCCGTGGCACTGGGAGATCTGGCGCTGCTCTTGAGAAACACCGCGTTAGGGTCTGAATTGCTGGTGCAGGGGTTTTTGGCTCCCGCCCGCAAGGACTCGGTGAAGATCAAGCTGCATCTGCAGCAGGCGCGCAAGATCAGCGGAAGCGCTGGACGCGATCCGCAGGTGGCCTGATGGCAATGAGACACAGGGTGCGAGAGCGCCTTCTGAATTCGGATAGGTTATGGGGAAGTGGGCATTGACCCCGTCCCCTCAAACATAAAGGCACATATCATGGCTTTCTTCGGAAAACGCAAAGAAAAACGCAAATTCACGCAGCAGAACCCGCTCTTCAAGCGTCGTAAGTTCTGCCGCTTCACCGCAGCCGGCGTCGAAGAGATCGACTACAAGGATCTGGACACCCTGCGCGACTTCGTGCAAGAAAACGGCAAGATCATCCCGGCTCGCCTGACCGGCACCAAGGCAATCTACCAGCGCCAGCTGGACACCGCCATCAAGCGCGCGCGCTTCCTGGCTCTGTTGCCTTACACCGACAACCACAACTAATCCGGGGCACTGAAATGCAAGTTATTCTGCTCGAAAAAGTCGTCAACCTGGGCAACCTGGGTGAAGTCGTGCGTGTGCGTGATGGCTACGCCCGCAACTTCCTGATTCCCCAGAAGAAGGCCCGTCGCGCAACCGACGCCGCCCTGAAGGAATTCGAAGCCCGCCGCGCCGAGCTGGAAAAGGTCCAGGCTGAAAAGCTGGCCGCTTCCCAAGCCCTGGGCGAGCGCCTGAACGGCTACCAGCTCAAGATCGTTCAGAAGGCCGGCGTTGACGGTCGTCTGTTCGGTTCGGTCACCAACGCCGACATCGCCGAAGGTCTGAAGAAGGCTTCGTTCGAAGCCGTCGAAAAGGCCCAAGTGCGTCTGCCCAATGGCCAACTGAAGGCCATCGGCGAGTACCCGGTCCAGGTCGCCCTGCACGCCGACGTCGTGGTCGACATCACGGTTCTGGTCGAAGGCGAACTGTCCTGATCCGGCAGTCGCGGTAAAAAGAAGCCGGCCCGCGCGCCGGCTTTTTTTCTTTTTTCAGCCCTGTGCCGATGTCGTGCTGAATGGTGCGCGGCGACGCACCCTCGTTTTACGCTGTCATTCCAGAGGACCTCTTGACTCATCCGCCTGTCCATCACAACGCGCCGCCCGGCCTGCGAGCCTGGCTCGACAGCGTGGATGCGTCGCGTGAACCTTCGGTGCGGGATGTGACGATAGATGGCGTGCGCTGCATCATCAAGCGGCGCCGGCCCGGCATCCTGCAGAGCGTGAGCTATGTGCTGCGCTACGTGCGCGCCTTGTTCCTCGCCGTGGGCTGCAAGGTCTTCCTGGGCGAGTTTCCGCGTCCCAGCGTGCTGTTGCGCAATGGTCTGGCCCACGAAGGGCAGCGCCTGGCGCAGTTGCTGGAAGCGGGGTCGCGCGTCCCCGAGGTGTGGTGGCGGGAGCAGAACCTGCTGGTGCTGGAGTTCGTGGGCGAAGACCTGGCGGACCTCATCCGCAACGAAGACTCCACCTCGCGCATGTGGCTCGCGCGCGCCGCGGCGGCCGATCTGGCCGCTTTCCATGCCCGCGGCATGTGGCATGGTGGGGCGCAGATCCGCAACGTTACGCTGCGCGATGGCGAGATCTGGCGCATCGACTTCGAGGAAAACATCGGCGCGACGCTGTCGCGGCCGCTGGCGCAGGCCTATGACCTGTTCCAGATGCTGGCCTCGCTGGTCTCGCTGCGCAAGTTGGGCGATGCAGATGCGCGCACGCTGGGCAAGCTGGCGTTCGATGTCTACCTGGACTGCAATCCCGACCCCGAGGTCAGGGCCCGCTTGAAGCGCCTGGCGCGCGTGCTGTGCGGCATCGCCATGCCGCTGCGCCCCATCCTTGCCCGATTCCCCTCGCGCGACATCCAAGGGTTTTTCCGCGTCGCGGATATCCTGCAGCCGTTACTATTGAAGCCATGAACACACCCGCCGATTCCCAGCTCGAGTACCTGCGCGTCCCCCCGCATTCCATCGAGGCGGAGCAGTCGGTCCTGGGCGGACTGCTGCTGGACAACGCTGCCTGGGACCGTATCGCGGATGTGCTTCTCGAAGAAGACTTCTACCGTCACGACCACCGGCTGATCTGGCACCACATTGCGCGCCTGATTGGTCTGGCGCGCCCGGCCGACGTCATCACCGTGCACGAGTCCCTCGTCAGCGCGGGCAAGGCCGAAGAGTCCGGCGGCCTGGCTTACCTGAATGCCCTGGCGCACAACACGCCGTCGGCCGCCAACATCCGCCGGTACGGCGAGATCGTGCGCGAGCGCGCGATGCTGCGCAAGCTGGTGTCGATCGCGGACGAAATCTCGTCGGCTGCCATGAACCCGCAGGGCAAGGAAGCGCGCCAGCTGCTGGACGAGGCCGAATCCAAGGTGTTCAAGATCGCCCAGGAAGGCGCGCGCGGCGCGGCCGGCTTCCAGGAGATCCAACCGCTTCTGACGCAGGTGGTCGAGCGCATTGACGAGCTCTACCACCGCGAGAGCACGTCCGACGTGACGGGCGTGCCCACGGGCTTCACCGATCTGGACAAGATGACGTCGGGCATGCAGGGTGGCGACCTGATCATCGTGGCCGGCCGCCCGTCCATGGGCAAGACGTCGTTCTCCATGAACATCGGAGAGCACGTCGCCATCGAAGAGGGCCTGCCCGTGGCGGTGTTCTCCATGGAAATGGGCGCGGTGCAGCTCGCCATGCGTATGCTGGGTTCCGTGGGACTCCTGGACCAGCACCGCATGCGTACCGGCAAGCTGATCGCCGAAGACTGGCCGCGCGTCACGCACGCCGTCCAGCTCATGCAGGATGCGCAGGTCTACATTGACGAATCGCCGGCGCTCAGTCCCATGGAAGTGCGCGCCCGCGCGCGTCGTCTGGCGCGCCAGTGCGGCCAGCTTGGCCTCATCATCATCGACTACCTTCAGCTCATGTCCGGCAACGGTTCCGGCGAAAACCGGGCCACCGAAGTGTCGGAAATCAGCCGCTCGCTCAAGGGTCTGGCCAAAGAACTGAATTGCCCGCTGATCGCACTGTCGCAGCTCAACCGAAGCCTGGAACAGCGTCCCAACAAGCGCCCCGTCATGAGCGACCTGCGCGAATCCGGCGCAATCGAACAGGACGCGGACGTGATCCTGTTCATTTACCGCGACGAGGTCTACAACCCCGATTCGCCAGACAAGGGCACGGCCGAGATCATCATCGGCAAGCAGCGTAACGGCCCGATCGGCACGGTGCGCCTGACGTTCCAGGGTTCCAGCACGCGCTTTTTGAACTTCTCCGGCGCGCAGCCGCGGGACATGTACTGATTCCGCACATCGCCACATCAAAAAAAAACCGCGCAGCAGCGCGGTTTTTTTACGAGACGGCGATCAGTGCGTGGCGTCGGGGCGCTTGCCGTAGCGCGCCGCCAATACGCCGCAGACCATGAGCTGGATCTGGTGGAACAGCATCAGCGGCAGCACCACAGCACCCACGGCGTGACCGGCGAACAGCACCTGGGCCATCGGAATGCCGCTGGCCAGGCTTTTCTTCGAGCCGCAGAAGAGCAGCGTGATGCGGTCTTCGATGCTGAAGCCGAACATCCGGCCGGCCAGTGCGGACAGGCCCAGCGCCAGCGCCAGGATCACGCCGCAGCTCACGACCAGGCCGACCAGCGCGGGAATCGGGGTGCTGCTCCACAGGCCTTCATTGATGGCCTCGGAGAACGCCGTGTAGACCACCAGCAGGATCGAGCCCTGGTCCACGAACTTCAGCATGGCCTTGCGCTTGTGCACCCACGCGCCGATCCATCGCCGCGCGAACTGGCCCAGCACGAACGGCAGGAGCAGTTGCAGCATGATCTTGCCGACGGCGTCGAACGAGATCGGCGCACTGCCTGCGTTGGCGACGACCGTACCGACCAGCAGGGGCGTGAGGAAGATGCCCAGCAGGCTGGAGGCCGACGCGCTGCACACCGCGGCGGGCACGTTGCCGCGCGCCATGGAGGTGAACGCGATGGCCGATTGCACGGTGGCAGGCAGGCAGCACAGGAACAGGATGCCCAGGTAAAGCTCCGGGGTGACCAGCGGCTCCAGCACGGGTTGCAGCGCCAGCCCCAGCAGCGGGAACATCAGGAACGTGGCCGAGAAGATGGTCAGGTGCAGCTTCCAGTGCGTGAGGCCGGCGATGATGGCCTCGCGCGAAAGGCGCGCCCCGTGCAGGAAGAACAGCAGGCCGACGGCCACGTTGGTGATCCAGCCGAACACCACCACGCCTTGCCCATGAGCGGGCAGGAAGCTGGCGATGATGACGGTGCAGATCAGGTAGAGGGTGAAGCGGTCGGGCAGAAGTCGAACGAGGCGGGACATGGGAAGGGAGGAAGAACGGAAAAGCGGCGGCGCGGGGCGCCGGAAACGGGGCGTATTGTAGACCCGCACCGTCGCGGACCCGTCGCGAGAAGGCCGCAAGCGTCCGCGCGCTGAGGCAGTCTGCGGATCTTTACGCGCTCAAGGCGTCATCGCCAGCGCCAGATCGAACGCTTCCACCAGCGACGCGTGGTCGGCCACGCCCTGGCCGGCGATGTCGAATGCGGTTCCGTGGTCCACGCTGGTGCGCACGAACGGCAGGCCGACGGTGACGTTCACGCCGTGGTCCAGGCCCAGATACTTCACCGGGATGAGGCCCTGGTCGTGGTACTGCGCCACCACGATGTCGAACTCTCCGCGGCGGGCGCGCATGAAGACGGTATCGCCCGGCCAGGGGCCGCTGGCATCGATGCCTTCCGCGCGGGCGGCAGCGATGGCCGGTTCGATGATGTCCATGTCTTCGCGGCCGAACTTGCCGCCTTCGCCCGCATGCGGATTCAGACCCGCGACGGCGACGCGCGGCTGCGCGATGCCCATCTGGCGGCAGGCGCGATCCGCAAGCCGCATCGCGGTCAATTCGGCCTGCGGCGTGATGCGCGCCATGACGTCGGCCAGTGCGACGTGGATGGTCACGAGCAGCACGCGCAGCTCATTGTTGGCCAGCATCATCGCAAAGTCCTGCGTGCCGGAGCGGTCCGCCAGGATTTCGGTGTGGCCCGGATAGTCGATGCCGGCCTCGTGCATGGACTTCTTGTTCAGCGGGGCGGTCACGATGGCGCGGATGTGTCCGGCAAGCGCATCGTCGATGGCCGCGCACACATAATCGTAGGCGCCGCGGCCCGCCAGGGCGCTGACCTTACCCAGCGGCAGGTCCGCGGGCAGGGTGGGGCTGCAAGCCACCACCTGGATGCCAGCCGCGTCCGGCCGGGCCTGGCTGATGTCCGCGATCTCGGTGATATCCAGGCGGGCGCCCAATTGCGTCGCCGCGCGGCGCAGCGCGCCAGCATCGCCATACACCACACAGGGCGCGCCCAATCCCTGCGCACAGGCTTTGACGACGATTTCAGGACCGATGCCGGCGGCATCGCCCATGGTGATGCCCACAGGCAGGAGAGTGTTCACAATGGTGGCCGTGGGCGCTTACTGAGCGGTGCTCTTGGGAGGATCGATAGGCGCGCATTCGAACGTGACCGTGGCGCGCTTGGAACCCAGCCCGGTGGCGTGGTTGGACGTCACGCTGGGCTTGACCAGCTTGCGGCCAAGCGACTGGCAGTGCTGGTCGGCACGCTGCAATGCCTGGTTCTTGATCTCGACCCAGCTCAGCAATTGCGTGCCGGAACTATAGGTGACGCTGTATTGGTCCTTGTTGACGGACGTGACCTCGCTCATGCTGGAACACGCGGTCAACAGGACGAGGAGGGCGGCGGCAGGGGCAAGGCGAGCAAGCATGAAAAATCCAGGATTCGCGACAGGCCCCATTACACCACCATGTGGCGCCCGCCGGAAAGACGCGCGAGGGGCGCGAGGCGGCTCAGGGAGCGGCAACCGCGCTGCGCCGATCAACCTTGCGACTGAGCACGATCGAGGTCTGCGTCTGCTTCACGCCGTCGATGAGCCCGATACGGTCCAGCAGCGCGTCCAGTTGTTCGTGAGTCTCGCAGCGCAGGAAGATCAGGTAGTCGTAGGGGCCGCTGACCGAGGACACTTCCTCGACCTCCGGCATCCGCTCCAGTTCACGGATCACGGCGGCCGGCGTCTTGGGCAGCACGCTGATGAAGCAATAGGCGCGCACCGCCGCCTCTTCGAGCAGCCGGCCCAGGCGCACGCCGTAGCCGGAAACGATGCTTTCACGTTCCAGCCGCGCGATGCGCGCCACTACGGTGGTGCGCGCCAGCCCGAGCTTGCGCGCGAGGATGGCGGCGGGTTCGCGCGCATTGGCCTGCAGAAGGCTCAGCAGTTGCCGGTCGATGGCGTCAAGTCGTTCGTTCATGCGATGAGCGATGGCGTTGAGCGGGAAGGCGAAGTGGCGACGGTACAGGCGCCTGCCTGCCCGCGTCAATGCGTTGCCGCTAGCCGTCGGACTCGGGCGGAATGCCGCCGTGATAGATGCGGCCGTCGAACTCGAAGCGCGTGATGGTCTTGTGCGCGGCATCGAAGATGCGGTCCCGGCTGGCGGCGTCCAGGCCGTCGTGGTCCGCAAAGCTGAAACGGCACAGGTCGATGTCGCTGTCATAGAACGCGCTGTGCACGAAGCGGCTGACGTCCGATTCGTGCGCAAAATGGGCGAACTCGCGCAGTTGCTCCATTTCGTGGAACGAGCCGTTGCGGCTGACCAGCAGCATGCCGAACTTGCGCTCTTCGTCCGCCATCGGTTCGGGCGGCGGCGCCGCGCCATCGCCGTGCGGATCCTGGCAATCGAAATGCGCGCCGGCCTCACGCATGGCGGCCAGCACGCGTTGCCATTCCGGTTCTTCCAGCGTCAGACGGGCCATCATGTAGAACAGCCGCTGCCGGCCCAGCGTGCGAGGTTCGGGCCCGCCCACATAACTGGGCCATGGCGTCGAAGCGTCCAGTCCGGCCAGCTCGGCCATTCTGCTGTCGGGATAGCCCAGCCTGTCCTGCAGCCGTTGCAGCGACTGGGCGCTTGGCGGGACATAGTTCTGGATCGTTTTCATGTGCGCGCTCCGGTTGAGCCGGGCGCCCGGAGACAGCGCCGGCGGCGTGCGCCGCGGTGCCTCTTGCGGCTACGCTTCATGCTAGCGCCGCGTCCGGTGCTTGCCTAGCCGCGGCAGGGGAGGCGCGCCGCTTGCTGTCAGCCCTGGCGCGCCCGGCCATCATGCTAGGATTCGCGCCAGATTTCATCGCCAGGAGGCTTACATCATGGACATCCAGGAACAGATCGCCGTTGTCGTGCACACCATCTCGCATCAGGGTGGGCGCATCGACGCGCTCAATACCACGCTGCTCTCGATGCTGCATCTGGCGAAGAATTCGCCGGGCCTGCGCGAGGCCATCGAGGCGCAACTAGAGCAGAATTACTCCGGCCTGCTGGCGCGTTCCGAGAATCCGCAATACGTCGCGGGTTTCGAAAGCGTGCGTGACATGGTCCTGACCGCCCTGAAGTGATGAGCCCGGCGGCAGTTACCCACAGGTTCTGTGGACAAGCCTTGGGATAGCGCGGGCATAGATTCACAAACTCCTTCAATTACAACGGCTTGCGCGAGGCGGTCAAAAGCGGCGCCATTGCGCCGAAGCAACGCGCAACCGGCCCGCCGCCACGGCAGGCCAAGCCCGGGTAATATGCGGCCCCATGCGGAATCAGTATTCATTGGAAGGCCGGAACCGCGCCCTCGTGGCGCGCGTTTCGGAAGCGGCAAAGCTGGCGGCATTTGACCCCGGCAAGCTTTCCCCCGAGGCGAGGGAGAGCTGGGAGCGCATGGGCCATGGCTTCAAGGCCTGGCACGACTTCGACCAGCGTCACCCGATCCTGCGCCGCCTTGCAAAGCTGCCCATCATCGGAATGCTGTACCGCAACGCGCGCCGCCGCCATGTGCAGCGCGCAAACGGCAAACTGGTGTTCTGAACGCGCCCGCCGCTATTTGCGGCGGCGTGCGTAGACCTGATAGGCCAGCCACACCAGCACGCCGAGCGCCACTGCCACGGCCAACTTGGTTTCCACGCCGTGCAGGCGTCCCAGCAGCGCTTCGATGGTCCGGCCGAACACGAATCCCAGCAGGCTGAAGCAGAGCGCCCAGATCATGGCGGCGATGGCGTTCAGCACCAGGTAGCGCAAGGCCGGCACCTTGGACACGCCCACGGCAACCGGCCCCACCGTACGCAACCCATACAGAAAGCGCAGCGCCAGTATGAATCCGTTGGGGTATCGGTCGATGGCCGCCAGCGCCTTGCCGAACGCCGGCTTGGCGCGGATGCGCTGCACGTAGCGATGGTCGCGGTAGCGGCGGCCCAGCAGGAACAGCAGTTGATCCGCCATGAACGAGCCGGCGAACGCGCAGAGCATGACGTAGGGCAGATGGAACAATCCCTGGTGCGCCAGGAATCCCGCAAACACCACCACGCTTTCGCCTTCCAGGAAGGTCCCCCCCAGCACGGCCCACAGGCCATAGTCCGCGATGAATTGATGCAGTTCCGCGTTCATGCTGTCCTTTCTTCCACGATGCGCGCGAGCGTCACCAGTGCGTGCGAGATCTCCGGCGTGATGCGTTGTCCGCAACTGATGCGCAGGAAGTGGTTGTAGCGGGCGCCATTGGAGAACATCGCGCCGGGCGCCACGCGTATCCCTTGCCGCAGCCCGGCCTCGAAGACGTCCATGCCCGACACGCCCTCGGGCATTTCCACCCAGAGCAGCATCCCGCCTTGCGGCACGCTCAGCCGCGTGCCCCGCGGAAAATGCGCGGCGATGGCCTCGGCGGTCAGGTCGCGCTGCGTCTTCAGTTCTCGACGCAGCCGGGCCAGATGGCGATCATAGGCGCGCGAGCCCATGTACTCCGCCACGGCGATCTGCGCCAGCGGTTCGTTTGGCCGGCTTTGCGCGAACTTCAGCATGGCGATCCGGGCTTTCCACCGGCCGCCCAGCAGCCAGCCCAGCCGCATGCCGGGGGCCAGCGTCTTGTGCATCGACGAACAATAGATGACGTTGCCCGTGGCGTCCCAGGATTTCGCCGCGGCCAGCGGGGTGTCGTCGTCGGTCAGTGCGCCGTATGTGTCGTCTTCAATGAGCGGCACCTGCTGGCGCTCGCACAGCGCCACCAGCCGCGCCTTGTGCGCGTCGGGCATGACGCAACCGAGCGGATTCTGGAAATTCGGCACAACGACGACCGCGCGGATATTGCCGTGCGTCTGGAAGGCCAGGTCCAGCGCTTCGATCGACAGCCCGTGCTGGGGGCTGGTGGGAATCTCGAGCGCGCGCATGCCGAGGCTTTCCAGGATCTGCAGCAGACCGAAGTAGGCGGGCGATTCCACGGCGATGGTGTCGCCCGGCCGGGCTACGGCACGCAGCGCCAGATTCAGGGCCTCGATACAGCCATGCGTGACGATGACGTCGTCCGGCGTGGCATTGATGCCGTTGGCCAGCGCGCGACGGGCCAGCACGCCGCGCAGGTCAGGATGCCCTTGCGGCGGCACCGGGCTGACCAGCACCTCGGGCGACTGCCGCAGCGCGCGCGTCATCGCCTGCTTGAGCGCCTCCATGGGATAGGCCTGGGGCACCGCCGCGGCCAGCGCAAAGTTGGCGCTGACCCGGTGCGCTTCACATTTGGCGATGAAGTCCGAAACCCGGTCGTGGATGCCGACATACTGCGCCGCGCCCAGGGTCTGGCGGATGTCCGGCTCGGCCACGGGCGGAATGCTGTTGCGGCGAGATTTCAGCACGAAGTAGCCGGAGCGGGGACGGGCCTCGATCAGGCCATCGTCCTCGAGCTGGCGGCAGGCCTGCAGCGCCGTGGACAGGCTGACGTGATGGGTGCGCACCAGCGTGCGAACCGAGGGCATGCGCTGGGCGGGGGCCAGCACGCCCGTCTGGATGGCGCGCCGGTAGTGATTGGCCAGGCGTAGGTACAGCGGTTGAGGTTCCATGCGCCGATCTTGCTCCCCGGGGTTGGACGGTGGGTAGGCACAGATGCAGGCAAAGTACACCATAACAGCCACAAAATCGACCCTCTGCATCGGTACAGAAAGCCGATTTTTGTGGCTGTTGCGCAAAGCAGGGCGCGCGTAGCCTGTGATGGTCCTTTTGGAGATCATCATGACCCCGCATTCCGACCCCGCCTCGCCAGGCCTTCGCCTGGAACTACCTGCCGGCGCCAGCCGGAGTTTCATCCTGCGCGCAGGCGCTGCCGTTGTCTGCGTCGAAGGCAGCGTGCGCGTCGAGGAAGCGGCAAGCGGCCTGGAAGCCGCAGGCGGCCTGCATCGCGTCGTACCGGCCCGGCTCAACGCGGGCGAGGTTCACGGGGTGTCGTACGGCGGCGCGGTGCGCCTCACCGCGCTGGATGATGCGCAGGTGATCTGCCTGAATTGCACCGGGCGCCTTGGCACGATCCTGCGCCACGTCGCCAATGTTTTTCGCGGTTTTCTGTCGAAAAACGGAAACATTCGCGTGGGTGCGCTGCACAAGATTTCAAAATGATGTATGATTCACACATCAGACGCGGGGTGGAGCAGTCTGGCAGCTCGTCGGGCTCATAACCCGAAGGTCGTAGGTTCAAATCCTGCCCCCGCAACCAGTTTCAAGCAGTACCCGGTCTCCCGGCGGCGCATTTCAAGTGCACCTGGCAAGACCGCAGTAAAAAAGGCCGCGACATTGTCGCGGCTTTTTTTTCGCCTGGCGATTGCGCTGGGTCATGCCCGGTTCGCGTCCGGAGTTTCCCGGGTGTCCGCGGCCGCACACGGCCGCAACCCTGCGCTACCATGGGCCACGCGCGCTACATTGCCGCACAGAAGGAGTGTCCATGGGAACCGCAAAATACGATCATCCCGGCTACGTTGCTGATACGGGCGCTGAGGGCAAGTACCACGTGGGCATCTGGTGCCCGCACGGGTATCCCGCCCACATCCATATCGGCCGTCCGGCCGACCGCGGCGATCCCTCTGCCTTGCTGAGGCTGCGCATCCCCGACGGCGTGTTCCAGTCGCTGCCGGACGATCCCGAAACCCTGTGCCGCCGCGCGCTGGGTCAGGCGCTAGATGCCGGCCTGCTGCGCAGCGTCGCGGTCGACGGCGAATATCAGGAACTGCGTTTCCAGCTCGATGCCGAGCCCTGGTCCGGCCCCATGCATGCGGCCGAACGCGCCTGACGTCATCCCCAGAACGCGGTAGTTACCCACAGGGATTGTGGAAAACCCTTGGGATAGCTGCTGCGTATATCGAATTTTTCCCGCAAAAACATAGGCTTGGCGTCTGCGGTCAAGAAATGGCCGCTGCGAGCCATTCGGACAAGGGAACGCGCAGATGCGACGCGCGCTCGTGGGAAGCCCACTGACGCCGTGAGACAATCTGCGCCCCATGGCTGCGCCGTGCTTTCGTCCCTTTTCCTTCCGACTTCTCCCGCATGCTCTCCGCCTTTTCCCGCTCGCGTCCCGTCATGAAGGCGACGACGCCATGAGCCTGTCCGCCAAACGCGTTGCCGTCATCGGGGGCGGCCCCGCCGGTCTCATGACGGCGGAAAGGCTGAGCGAAGCCGGGGCGCAGGTGGACGTCTTCGACGCCATGCCCTCGGTGGGACGCAAATTCCTGATGGCGGGACGGGGCGGTCTGAACTTGACGCACAGCGAGCCCGCCGAGCCTTTCCTTGCCCGCTTTGGCGACGGCGCCCCGTTCGTGCAGCCATGGCTGCAGACGATAGACGGCGCCGGTCTGCGCGATTGGGCGCATGCGTTGGGTATCCAGACATTCGTGGGCTCGTCGGGCCGGGTGTTTCCGCAGGAGATGAAGGCGGCGCCGCTGTTGCGGGCCTGGCTTGCCCGGCTGCGCGGACAGGGCGTGCGGTTTCATATGCGGCATCGCTGGCTTGGCTGGCGTGGTGACAATCCCGGCGTGGACTTGCTGCGCTTTGCGACGCCCGACGGTGAAGCGCGCCATGCAGCGGATGCGGTCGTGCTGGCGCTGGGCGGCGGCAGTTGGGCCAAGCTGGGATCCGATGGCGCCTGGGTGCCGGATCTGCAGGCGCACGGCGTGCCGGTTGCGCCATTGCGGCCCGCCAACTGCGGGTTCGACGTGGACTGGTCCGATCATTTTCGCAGCCGCTTTGCCGGCCAGCCGGTCAAGTCGGTGGCCATGTCCTGCGGCGGGCCTGTCCGCCAGGGCGAATTCGTCGTGTCCGAAACGGGCATTGAAGGCAGTCTCGTCTATGCATTGTCCGCAACCCTGCGCGACCAAATCGAGGCCGATGGCAGCGCCGTGGCCATGCTGGATCTTGCACCGGACTGGCCGCACGCAAAGGTGATGGCGGCGGTGACGCATCCGCGCGGCGCCCGCTCGATGTCAAGCCATCTGCAAAGCCGGCTGGGACTGACGGGGGTGAAGGCGGGCTTGCTGCGGGAATGCGCCAGCGCCGAAGACTTCAAGGACCCCGAGCGCCTCGGTCAGCGGATCAAGGCCTTGCCGTTGACGCTGCGGCGAGCTCGCCCGATCGACGAAGCGATCAGCACGGCGGGCGGGGTGGCGTTCCAGGGACTGACGGGCGGTCTGATGCTCAAAGCCGTGCCCGGCGTTTTCTGTGTGGGGGAAATGCTGGATTGGGAGGCGCCGACGGGCGGCTACCTGCTGACCGCCTGCATGGCCAGCGGCGCATGCGGCGCGGCCGGCGTGATTGATTTTTTGAAGGGACAGGCTTGAAAGGTCTGTCCTGAACCCGCATCCCTGAGTGGGCCGCGAGCCCCGGAAGATCAGGAACCCGTCGGGTGCGGCGCCATGCTCATCGGGGCGCGGGGCGCCAGATCGCTGACGACGTGACCAACCACCGGCGGCTCGCCTTCGGGCTGCGAGATGATGCCGATCACACGGGTGATGGCGCTGGCGGGAATGGTGGTTCCGTGGGCGGGATCCTGCACCAGCTGCCAGATCGTGGCGTTCGCCATGCCCGTGTCGCCCTCGGTCAGGTCGAGGTTGTCCAGGCAGTTGCGTGCAAAGGAAGACCAATCCGAAGCGTTGCACGGCAGACCGTGTGAGGTTGCCAAGCGGGCCAGGGCCAGCGGCGCGTCTGCCTGGCTTGCGGCGTGCTGGGCAGCGGTGCCCAGCGTGACGTCCAGGGACAGCAGGCGGAGAAACTCAACAACGTTGTCCGTGCTCATCTTGTAGTCTCCTTCCTTTGGGGGCTGTACTCTGCGATCGCCAGCCGGGCCGCTTGCCGGGTTGTCATCCCGGACCTTGTCCCAGCATCGACACCAGCGACTGCTTCAGGCGCGGCGAGAAAATCGGCACCGTATGCGCTACGCCGCTGCGGTCGATGCCTTCTTTGAGTTCGACTGACTGCCCCAGAAAAATTTCCGGAGCGGCAGAAATTTCGTTGTACCGCGCCAGCAATTCATTGACCTGGGCCTGCGCGTCCGCAAGCGTGCTGCTATCCGCCAGCTTGCCGGCGGCATGGGTCTGCAAGATGCGATGCAGGTCGTCGATGAACAGCGCCAGGGCGGCCTGTCCGCGGCACTGGGGCTGTTCCCAGCCCCAGCCTTGCGGGCTGGCGCCAGCGGATTGTGATGCTTGTTTCTTCGTCATGTGCGCATCCTAATCCATTGGCGGCAAATACGCGACAGGCGAGAATGCGTCGCAAGTGTCACCGGCGCGTAAGGGTGGTGACGGTTTTTTGTCGGTGTTGTTACACGTGACCGGCTTGTGTCACCGACGCGGCCTTTGAGGTATGCTGGGTTCGGTTTTTTCCATGCCCAGACAGGAGATGTTTATGAAGAACAAAGTCTTTCTCGTCATGATGCTTTCTATTGCTGCGCTGACGGCGGGTTGCAATACCGTCGCCGGGGCCGGTAAAGATATTCAGCGGGGCGGGGAAAAGATCGAAGGAGCCGCGGAAAAGCGGTAGGGCATCAGGCCCTTTGCCGTCATGACGGCGCAAGGCCACGCAGGAAGTGCCGTACTTGGGCACTTTCGGCGTGGCCTTTTTGCAGCCGCTGGCATAATCGCGAAAGTCCGAATAGCAATGGCGGGAAGAATCATGCGCAAGTCTGTATGGGTGGCTGTCACGTTGGCGGCCACGTTGGCCGGATGCGCCAGCACCGGGGTCTACGAGTCGGAAACCGCAAAGAAGGAAACCTTCAGCGTCGACACCAATTATCAGGCGGCATTCCGCCGAGCCGGCGAATACGTGCGCGCGTGCCATACGCAGGTCAGCCATCCTTATGGCGTCTCTTATGCCTGGCGCCATAGCCTTGGCGAGAAGGGCGCGCCGGACGAAATCCAGCTTTACAAGGTCGGCCAGCCGGCAACCGTGCTCGAACTGATTTCGGCGGAGGCCGATGGTCCCGCCACCTCCAAAGTGACCGTGACGGTGCTGGGCGAAGGGCGCTGGGACGAGGCCGAGATCGCGGCGGCGCGCAAGTCGATACAGAGCGCGACGCCGACGTGCCGTAGCGCGACCGGCGGCTAATACCATGGACGCCCGCGCCCAGCAGCTCCGCGCAAACGGCACGTCGTTCGCGCTGCTGGCCGGCGCGTTTCGTTTTCTGGGGTGGTTGAATGGCGGTGCCGCCCTGATCCTGGTCGGATTCACATTGGGCATCGTGGGGCCGGACATTGCCGCGCCCGATCTGCAGATTCCCCTGCTGTTTTTCCTGGCCGGTCTGGTGCTGGCCGGCCTGGGAGTGGCGTTTGCGTACCTGGCGCAGGTCAGCCTGTTGCGGCAAGGCTACAGCGGCCATCTGACGCGTGGTCATTGGCCCGCGCAATTGCTGGCACTGATTTGCTTCGTGGCAAGCATGCTGGCCTTCTGCGCGGCGTGCTGGTTCGCGGCCGGACAGGCCGTGACGGCGACACCACAGGCGGCGGCCTACGCTCAGCGGTAAAAACGCGGGTAAACCCGTATGCGCAAAAATATTGGACTTGTGTAGATGGTCGGAATAATATGCGCACTGCGTATATAAATCCTCTTTTTGGGGCCCGTCATGAGCATCTCCCAGCAAGCCTTCCTGCGCGACGCCATGCGCCGCCTCAACCTCACCCGCGACGTGTTTGCCACGCGCATTGGCGTCAAGCGCCGGGCGCTTGATACCTGGCTTCTGCCTGAAGGTTCGCAGGAATTCCGCGCCATGCCGGAAGTCGTGCAGCGCTTTGTCAGCGAAATCGTGCAAAACGGTGTGCTGCTGGAAAAATATACGCAAAGCGTACAAGACGGTCCCTTGCGTGACCGCATCGCCGTTGAAGGCAAGAACCAGCTTCTGTCGGTAGACCAGTTCACCCGCGACTCCGTCGAAGACCTGTTCCGCGTGGCCGACATGATGCAGCCCATCGCGCGCCGTCAGAAGGTCTCGCGCGTGCTGGAAGGCGCCGTGCTGGGCAACCTGTTCTTCGAGGCCAGCACCCGCACCCGCGTCAGCTTCGGTTCCGCCTTCTGCCGCCTGGGCGGCTCGGTGTGCGACACCACCGGTTTCACGTTCTCGTCGATGGCCAAGGGCGAGTCCATCTACGACACCAGCCGCGTCATGAGCGGCTATGTGGACGCGATGGTCATCCGCCACCCCGATCAAGGCTCGGTGGCGGAATTTGCGCGCGCCACGAACATTCCCGTGGTCAACGGCGGCGACGGCCCGGGCGAACACCCCAGCCAGGCGCTGCTGGACCTGTACACCATCCTGACCGAGTTCTCGCGCCTGGGTAAGTTGCTGGACGGCGCGCACATTGCGATGGTCGGCGACCTGAAATACGGCCGCACCGTGCATTCGCTCATCAAGCTGATGGCGCTGTACAAGAACGTGAAGTTCTCGCTGATTTCGCCCAAGGGCCTGGAGATGCCGACCTACATCGTCGAGCAGGCCAGCCGCAACGGCAACATCATCGAACAGAAGTCTTCGCTGGCCGAAGGCCTGGCCGGCGCCGACGTCATCTACGCGACGCGCGTTCAGAAGGAGCGCTTCGCCAACGAAGAGAACGAAGGCTACACGCCGGACTTCCAGGTCAACCGCGCCATCATCGACGCCTATTGCAGCCCCGAGACCATCGTGATGCACCCGCTGCCGCGCGACAGCCGCCCGGGCGCCAACGACCTCAGCGTGGACCTGAACCACGATCCGCGTCTGGCCATCTTCCGCCAGACCGATAACGGCATTCCCATCCGCATGGCGATCTTCGCCGTGCTGCTGGGGGTGGAAGGGCTGGTGCAGCATTCGCTGCGTGACGTGACGTGGCAGCATCCGTCGCATGTCGGTCCCGACGATTCGGTCTTCCACGGCCTGGATTGACGTCAACGGTTCTTGGCGGCGCCGCAAGCGCGGCCCCGCCGCGGTGAATTCAAGCATAATCCGCGCTGGTTTTTCGGGCGCGCGCCGCTGCCAGGCGCGCACGCCGTTCTTGGGCGGATGAGCTTATGTCTTCGAGCAGTACCGGTGTTCCTCCTGCAGCCACCGCAAACGCGGCCCCCGCAAACGCGGCCGGCGGCCACGATTGCTACCTGAGCGCATCCAACGCGCAGGCCTGGGAGGCGGTCTATCAATCGGTCGACAGCGATACGCGCGGCCAGGTTGCGGCGGTGGTGTCGGACCACGCCACGCAGCTCGTCGACGCCTTCTATTCCACCTTGCTCGCCGATGCCGAGGCCGGCCCGCGGCTCTCGCATGAAATCGTGTCGACCCGCCTGCATCGCGGCATGACGCATTGGCTGAAGGGCCTGCTGTGTGTGCGCGACCAGGGCGACATCGACGTGCTGTTGGCCACGCAGAAAAAGGTCGGCGAGGTCCATGCGCGCGTCCACATTCCGATCCATCTGGTGATGGCAGGCGCCCGCATCCTGAAGAACGAGATTGCGCAGCGTCTGCGCGCAAGCGGTCTGGATGGCATGGCGACATCGGTGGCCACGCAATACGTCTGCAACCTGTTCGATCTGGCGATCGAGCAGATGAGCCGCGCGTTCATGCGCGACATCAACCGCGGCGCGCGCAATGACGAGGCCTATCGCCTCTTCGCGCTGGGGCAGAACATCTCGACCGAACGGGAGCGCCAACGCGCCGCGTTGCTGGAGTGGAGTCAGGCGGTGCTGATCGGCCTGCATTACCGGACGCCAGAGCAGGCGCTGCCGCGTCTGGCAGCCTCGGAGTTCGGTCTGTGGCTGCAGCACAAGGGCGCGGTGCTCTTTGAAAGCGCGCCGGCGCTACGCCAGATCACGGAGGCCGTGGCGCGCCTGGATGACACGGTGCTGCCGCGGATGATGCAAGGCAGCGGCCACGAACAGGAATCGCTGCCCGACCAGGTTCGTGAACTGCAAGAGCTGGTGGCGCGTATCAAGCATCTGCTCAACGGCCTGTTCGACATGGTGGCCGAGATCGAAAGCGGCAGCGATCCGCTCACCAACGTGCTGAACCGGCGATTCCTGCCGTCCGTCATCGGCCGTGAGATCTCGCTGGCCCAGCGTCAGCGGTCGAGTTTTTCGGTGCTGCTGCTGGACATCGATCACTTCAAGGCCATCAACGATGCGCATGGCCACGCGGGCGGTGACCAGATCCTGCGCCAGTTCGCCGAGGTCGTCCATCAGACCTGTCGTTCCAGCGACTTCGTGTTCCGTTATGGCGGCGAGGAATTTCTGGTCGTGCTGGTGGACACGGGACCCGGCGCCGCGCTGGCCGCCGCTGAAAAACTCAATGCCGAAATCCGCCGGCACCGCTTCATGCTTGCCGAGGCGGGCGCGCTGCAGGTGACGGCCAGCATCGGCGTGGCGACCTTCGATGGCCATCCCGACTACGCGTATCTTATCGATCGCGCCGACAAGGCGTTGTACAAGGCCAAGCAGGCCGGCCGCGACCGCAGCGTCGAGGCATGAAAAAGGGCTGCTCCGTCAGGGGCAGCCCTTGTTGCCGATGCCGGTAAAGGCTTAGATCTTCTTTTCGCCGCCCAGCGCCTCGACCAGCTCGGCCATCATCTTGGCCAGTTCGCCGGTCATCAGCATCATGTCGGAATCGAACTTTTCGTCGTCATTCGCGGCGACGCCTTCGTTGCCTTCCTTCAGTACGTCCAGGGGCGCTACGCGCTTGACGTCCAGGCCTTCGGTCAGCACGAACGACACGCGGTCGGCCCAGGTCATGGCCAGGCGCGTGCACTGCTTGCCGGACTGGATGTGGCGGCGCACGTCGTCGGCGTCAATGGAGTGCTTGACGTAGCGGATGGCCGCGCCGCTTTCGCCGGACGAGCGCAGCTCGGTGTCCTGGTCGATCGTGAAGTTGCTGGGTGCTTCGTCCTCGGCCAGCCAGCCAGTCATGGCCGACGCTGGCGATTGGGCGACGTACAGGTTTTCCAGCGGGAAGGGATCGACGCACTTAGCCAGCAGGCCGATGACTTCGTCGGCCTTGGCCGACGCAGCCGCGTCAATGACGAGCCAGTTGTTCTTCGGGTCGATCCACACGCGCGTGTCGCGATAGACGCTGAAGGCGCGCGGCAGAAGCTCGTCGGTGACGCGCTCCTTGATTTCCTTCATCTGCTTGCGGCCCGGCTTGTAGCCTTGCTGCTCTTCGATTTCCTGGGCGCGCGCCTTGGCGACCTGGTTGATCACGGTGCCCGGCAGAAGCTTCTTTTCGGCGCGCAGGCTGAGCAGGATCTGGCCATTGACTTCGTGGGCCAGACCGCCGTTCTCGCGCGGGGGCACCCAGCCCAGGCTTTGCATTTCGAGGTTGTTGCCGGACTGGTACGCATGCTTTGCCAGCGTGTCTTCAAGCTGATCGCCGGTCAGGGTCCAGGGCGAGGAGAGGCGGTAAATCTTGAGGTTCTTGAACCACATGAGCGTCGGCCAAAAGGGTTGATTCTATACGACGCGGCGGCTTTGCCGAAGGGGCTGAGTACGCCCGCAACAGGCGACACGTTCTGTCACTGACAGCGATCAGCCTATCCGGTAATGTCCCGCGCACCAACGTGAGATTGGAGTAAATACATGAAAATCATTGGCGCGATCCTGATTGTCCTGGGCGTGGTTGCCTTGGCCTACAAGGGCTTCAGCTACAAGTCCGAGGAAACGGTCCTGCAGATCGGATCCGTGAAGGCCACCGCGGAAACCGAGAAGTCGGTTCCCATCCCGACGTGGGCAGGCATTGCCGCGATCGTGGCGGGTGTGGTCGCGATCGGCGTGGGCATGCGTCGTTGATCCGCGCCGGCCGCGAGGCCGGCCGTGTGCCATCGAAAGGCATGAGAGGGCGGTCGCATTGCGGCCGCCCTTTGTCTTGGCACGAGCGGTCGCACGATCCGCGGCCACAAAAAAAAGCGGCCCGGCTCAATAAAGAGTCGGGCCGGTACGGGAGCACACAATGCCGCGTCATAAAAGGCTCGCGGGGAACGCGGCATCGGTGTCAGAAGAGCAACCCTGCAATCGTCTGACAGGGGGATCAATCGTCAGGCAATCTTGCGCAAGGCCGTAATCTGAGCGCTCAGTCTACTGGCGCCGGTCTGACATGGTCCTGAAAGTGCGAATAAAAAAAAAGCTCCCATAAGGAGCTTTTGAAAGGCCGGGCAGGCGCAGCAGTCCCGCCCGGCGGGGGATGGTCTATCAGGCGTTGATGTCGTTGTCCTTGGATTCGCGCACGAACAGCGTGCCGATGACCAGGGTCATGACCGCGATGATGATCGGATACCAGAGGCCGTCGTAGATGTTGCCGGTGGCAGCCACCACTGCGAACGCGACGGGAGGCAGGAAGCCGCCGAACCAGCCGTTGCCGATGTGGTAGGGCAGGCTCATCGACGTGTAGCGGATGCGCGTCGGGAACATTTCCACCAGCATGGCGGCGATCGGGCCGTACACCATGGTCACGTACAGCACCAGGATCGTCAGCAGCACCACGACCATCACGTTGTTGGTCTGGGCCGGATCGGCCTTGGCCGGGTAGCCGTGGCTGCGGATGGAGGCGGTCAGCGTCTTGTCGAGTTCAGCAACCTTGGCCTTGAACTCGGCGGGCGCCAGCGAGCGGCCGTCGAACGAGGTGAACTCTTCGTTGCCGATCTTGACGCGGGCCACCGAACCGGCCGGAGCTGCTTCGTTGCGGTAGTTCACCGAGTTGCGGGCCATGAACGACTTGATCACGTCGCAAGAGCTGGTGAACGACGCGGTGCCCACGGGGTTGAACTGGAACGAGCAAGTGCTGGGGTCCGCGATCACGGTGACCGGAGCGGACGCCTGCGCCTTTTCCAGCGCCGGGTTGGCGAAGTGCGTGAGGCCCTGGAAGATCGGGAAGTAGGTCGCGGCAGCGATCAGGCAGCCCGCCATGATGATGGGCTTGCGGCCGATCTTGTCCGACAGCGCGCCGAAGATCACGAAGAACGGCGTGCCCAGCAGCAGCGCGATGGCGATCAGGATGTTCGCGGTGTTGGCGTCGACCTTCAGCGTCTGCGTCAGGAAGAACAGGGCGTAGAACTGACCCGTGTACCAGACTACGGCCTGGCCGGCGGTCAAGCCCAGCAGCGCCAGGAGCACGACCTTCAGGTTCTTCCATTGGCCGAACGATTCGGCGATCGGCGCCTTCGAACCCTTGCCTTCTTCCTTCATGCGCTTGAAGGTGGGGGATTCGTTCAGCTGCAGCCGGATCCAGACCGAGATGCCCAGCAGCACGACCGAGATCAGGAACGGAATGCGCCAGCCCCAGGCCTTGAAGTCGTCTTCGCCCATGAACGTGCGGATGCCCAGGATGACCAGCAGCGACAGGAACAGCCCCAGCGTCGCGGTGGTTTGAATCCAGGACGTATAGAAGCCGCGGCGGCCGTGCGGGGCGTGTTCGGCAACATAGGTTGCCGCGCCGCCGTACTCGCCGCCGAGCGCCAGGCCTTGCAAGAGGCGCAGGACGATCAGGATGGCGGGAGCGGCCAGGCCGATGCTCGCGTAGCTGGGCAGGATGCCGACGAGGAACGTGGACAGGCCCATGATCACGATCGTGACCAGGAAGGTGTATTTACGTCCGACCAGGTCGCCCAGCCGGCCGAACACCAGCGCGCCGAACGGCCGCACCGCGAAACCGGCCGCGAAGGCCAGCAGCGCGAAGATGAAGCCCGCGGTCGGGTTCACGCCGGAGAAAAAGTGTTGGGCAATGATGGCTGCGAGCGAGCCGTAAAGATAGAAGTCATACCACTCGAACACCGTGCCGAGTGAAGACGCGAAGATGACCTTGCGCTCCTCCTTGGTCATCGGTCGCGGATCCGCGGATGGACCGCGGCCTGCCATGGTAGTTGTGCTCATGATGTCTCCTCGTTTTTAGGCCGGCGGTTTTCCGCCGTGCTTGACCCTCCGCCGGCGAGACCGACATCGAGCTATCGCCACATTGGGGGCCGAGGCTGACGAGGTTCTGACGTGACCCTTACTTGAATCTTAAAATTGAAACAAATAGTAAACGCACCGGGGAAGGCTAGGGATAGTCCTTAGCTGTCGGACGTCTCGGATGGGGGCGTGTAGAGGGGAAAAACGACACGGATGCGGGTGCCTGGCAAGTCGGAGTGTTCGGTGGGATGGTCGCCGATTTCGACGCTCGCCTGATGCTTCTGCGTGATTTCGCGCACGATGGCCAGGCCCAGGCCGCTGCCGTCGGATGACGTGCCCAGCACGCGGTAGAAGCGGTCGAACACGCGCTCGCGTTCGTCGGGCGCAATGCCCGGCCCGGAGTCCTCGACTTCCAGGATGCCTTGACCGTCCGCTTGCAGCACGCGCACGGTGATATGGCCGCCGCGCGGGGTGTAGCGCAGCGCGTTGTCGACCAGGTTGTTCAGCAGCTCGGCCAGCAGCAGCGGATTGCCATTTATCTCGACAGGCGTGTCCGAGCCTTCGAACCCCAGATCCGTGCTGAGCGACAGCGCCAGCGGCACCCAGTGCATGGTCTGCTCGTAAGCGATGGCGTTGATGTCGGTGCGTGTCAGGCCGATCGCGCTGGGATTTTCAGCCCGGGCCAGCAGCAGCAACTGATTGACGAGCCGGGTCGCGCGCTCAGAACCGGTCACGAGCTGGCGCAGGCTGGACTGCATTTCCTCGGGACTGGCGTCCCGCAGCGCCAATTCAGCCTGTGTGCGCAATCCCGCCAGGGGCGTCTTCAACTGGTGCGCCGCGTCGGCCACGAAACGGCGCTGCGCCTGCACGTTGGCGGACAGGCGGTCCAGCAGGTCGTTCATGGCCGCGACCAGCGGGGCAATCTCGGAAGGCGCGGCGCGTTCGTCGATGGGCGAGAGGTCGTCGGGCCGGCGTGCGCGCAGCCGCTGCTGCAGCGCGTTCAACGGCGCCACGCCGCGCGACAGGCCGAACCAGACGAGCAGCACGGCGATGGGCAGCACCACGAACTGCGGAATGATCACGCCCTTGATGATGTCGTTGGCGAGCTGCGTGCGCTTTTCCACGGTCTCGGCCACGATGAACAGCGCGGGCTGCGTGCCGGGCAGGTGCAGGTCCACCCAGGTGAAGGCCAGGCGGATGCCAAAGCCGCGCAGCGTGTCGTCTTCGTACTGGACTTCGCCGGGGCGGGGCTGGCCCACGGTGGTCGGCAACGGCAGCGCGCGGTCGCCGCCCAGGTATTCGCCGCGGCTGCCCAGCGCCAGCCAGAACACGCTGTCGGTCTCGTCGGCGCGCAGCACGTCGCGGGCGGCATCGGTCATCTTCAGCACCGCGCGGCCATCCTGCGCGTGAACCTGGCGTGTCAGCACGTGCAGGTTGTTGGCCAGCGCGCGATCGTAGGGAACGTTGGCGATGTTCTGCGCCACCACGTAGGTGATGGCGACACTCATGGGCCACAAAAGGAACAGCGGCGCCAGCATCCAGTCCAGGATCTCGCCCAGCAGCGACCGTTGCGGCGGCGCGAAACTCGGGCCCTTGGACCCGGCTTGCATGATGTCCAGGGCTTCCTGGTTGAGCGGCTCTGGGGCGGGCTCAGCTTGCGAGGTACGCCGCACCCTGGTCCCGCTCAAGACAGTAGCCCAGGCCGCGCACGGTGACGATCTTCACGCCGCTGGGCTCGAGCTTTTTGCGCAGGCGATGCACGTAGACCTCGATGGCGTTGGTGCTGACTTCCTCGCCCCATTCGCACAGGTGGTCCACGAGCTGGGTCTTGCTGACCATGCGGCCGCTGCGCGTCAGCAGGATCTCGAGCAGGCTGACCTCACGCGCCGACAGATCCAGCGTCTGGTCGTCGACGATGGCGACGCGGCCGGTCTGGTCAAAGAGCAGCTTGCCATGCTTGAGCATGGTGCCGCCGCCTCCCGCGCCGCGTCGCGTCAACGCCCGCACGCGGGCTTCGAGCTCTGACAGCGCGAATGGCTTGGCCATATAGTCGTCGGCGCCCAGGTCCAGGCCCTTGACGCGCTGTTCGATGCTGTCGGCGGCGGTCAGGATGAGGACGGGCAGGGCGGAATTGCGGGCGCGTAGGCGGCGCAGCACTTCAAGTCCGGCCAGTTGCGGCAGGCCGAGGTCCAGGATGAGCAGGTCGAAAGCCTGGGCGGCCAGCGCGGAATCGGCGGAAAGACCATCGCGCACGGCATCCACGGCATAGCCGTTGTGGCGCAACGAGCGGGACAGGCCGTCGGCCAGGATGCTGTCGTCTTCGGCGATCAGGATACGCATGGGCTGCTGCTAGGAAGAAACACCGCGGCCCGGGGGCGGAAAAAGGGCAAAATACCGGGATCGCTCCGGATTCTGTCACACGCCGCCGGGCTTGCCACTCAGGGTATACGTGCAAAGAACTGGCACACTGGTTATTTGTCCAGTACAATCCGATGCCATAATCTGAACCTCATTGCCAGACCCGCAGTTTTCCGACTTCCAGATACGTTACAGACAGGACTCCTCATGGACGACAAAACCACCAAGGCCGCCGCTTCGGAAAAAGCCAAGGCGCTTGCCGCCGCACTTTCGCAGATCGAAAAGCAGTTCGGCAAGGGCTCGATCATGCGCTACGGCGACAACGAGGTCTCGCACGACATCCAGGTGGTTTCCACGGGCTCGCTCGGTCTGGACATCGCGCTGGGCGTCGGCGGCTTGCCGCGCGGCCGCGTCGTTGAAATCTACGGTCCGGAATCGTCGGGCAAGACCACGCTCACGCTGCAGGTCGTCGCCGAAATGCAAAAGCTGGGCGGCACCTGCGCCTTCGTCGACGCCGAACACGCCCTGGATGTCCAGTACGCCTCCAAGCTGGGCGTCAATCTGTCCGACCTGCTGATCTCGCAACCGGACACGGGCGAACAGGCACTGGAAATCACCGACGCGCTGGTGCGCTCGGGCTCGGTCGACCTGATCGTCGTCGACTCGGTGGCCGCGCTGGTTCCCAAGGCTGAAATCGAAGGCGAAATGGGCGATTCGCTGCCCGGCCTGCAGGCCCGCCTGATGAGCCAGGCCCTGCGCAAGCTGACCGCCACCATCAAGAAGACCAACTGCATGGTCATCTTCATCAACCAGATCCGCATGAAGATCGGCGTCATGTTCGGCAACCCCGAAACCACCACCGGCGGCAATGCGCTCAAGTTCTACGCATCCGTGCGTCTGGACATCCGCCGCATTGGCTCCATCAAGAAGGGCGACGAGGTCGTCGGCAACGAAACCCGCGTCAAGGTCGTCAAGAACAAGGTGGCGCCGCCGTTCAAGCAGGCTGAGTTCGACATCATGTACGGCGCGGGCATCTCGCGCGAAGGCGAAATCATCGACCTGGGCGTGGCCGCCAACGTCGTCGACAAGTCGGGCGCCTGGTACAGCTACAACGGCAACCGCATTGGCCAGGGCAAGGACAACGTCCGCGAATACCTGAAAGAACACAAGGACATGGCCATCGAGATCGAAAACCGCGTCCGCGAAAACCAGGGCATTGTCAGCCGCGCCGCTGAATTCGTGCCCACGGCGGAAGACACCGCCGAGTAATCCCGGGCATCCGACTGGGCTCGCCGCGGTTCGGGCTAGCCCCTTCGCCGGCCCGTCTGGGCTGGGAAACGCGGCAGGCGCCACTTGGGCCTGCCGTTTTTCCCTTGGGCCTGCCGTTTTGTTTAGCAAGCAGGAAAGCGCATGAGCTGGAAATCGACTCCCGCATCCGCCGAGCGCCAACGCGCCAGGTTGGACGACGAATTCGAAACGGTCGCCAAGCCGCAAGGCTTGCGGCGCACGTCCGATGCGCGGGTGGCCCGCGAGGCCGCGGCGCCTGACGATTCGGCCGATGGCGTCGAACCCGCCGGCCTGTGGCAGCGCAGTTCCGAGCAACGTACTTCGGCTCAACGCGGCGCCGCGCGCAGCCGGCGTGCCGACCCTGCCGACAGCGCTGGCGAGGCAACCACGTCTGATGGCAAGCAGGCCCGCAAGGGGCCGTCGCTGAAGATGCGGGCAGTGGGGTATCTATCGCGGCGCGAACACGCGCGCGAAGAACTGGCGCGCAAGCTGGCCGCTTATGCCGAAGACGCAGCCGAAGTCGAATCCGTGCTCGACGCGCTCGAGAAAGAGGGCTGGCTGTCCACCGAGCGCTTCGCCCAAAGCCTGGTCCATCGACGCGCCTCACGGCAGGGTGCGGCGCGCATCGTGCAGGAACTGCGCCAGCACGGCGTGGACGACAATCAGGTGGCGGAATTGCGCGACCAGCTTCGCGCCACCGAATACGACCGGGCGCTTGAGGTCTGGAAAAAGCGCTTCAGCGCCAAGCCCGAAGATCGCACCGTCTATGCAAAGCAGGCGCGCTTTCTGGCCAGCCGCGGTTTCGCGCACGACGTCATCCGGCGCATCCTGGGCGAGGGCGACGCAGACTGACGCGGGGAGCGGCGGGCGTTGTTCCCGCGGGCGTCGGCCCAGCCGGCGCCGCTGCAGTCGCCGCTGTCCCTTACGTGATCACTTCGCCGACTTGATGCCCGACAGCGTCTTGAAGCAGACGTCGCGGGTAATGGTCAGAAATTCATCGATGTAAGAGGCGTCCGTGTCTTCGCTGCGCACCGTCGCATACAGCGTGCGCCACACGCCTTGCGGGCCCAGGCGGCAAAGCCGCAGCCATCCCTGATTCATGTATTCCGTCAGCGCCCAATTGGGCAGGGCTGCCACGCCGCGATTGCTCGCCACCAGTTGCGCAATGATCGGCGTCAGCTCGGCCTTGCGGATGGCGGCCGGCTCCACGTCCGCCGGGTCCAGGAAGGCGGTAAAGACGTCCAGGCGCTGCTTGTCCACCGGATAGGTGATCAGCGTCTGGTCCGCCAACTGCTCCGGCATGACGAATTTGTTGCCGGCAAGCGGGTTGGATTCGGACACGGCCAGCACCAGTTCATATTTGAATAGCGGCAGGTAGTCCACTGCGTCCAGCGGCTGCGGGTCCGACGTGATGACCAGGTCCAGGTCGCCGCGCACCAGCGCGGGCAGGGGGGCGAAGGAGAACGCCGCGGACAGGTCCAGCGCCACATCCGGCCATTGCACGCGGAAGGCGTCCAGCGCCGGCATCAGCCACTGAAAGCAGGAATGGCAGTCGATCGCCAGGTGCAGCCGGCCGGTGCGTCCTGCAGCCAGGCGCTGCAAATCGCGCTCCGTGGCGCGGATGCGCGGCAAGACCTCGTCGGCCAGCGCCAGTACCCGCAAGCCCGCCGTCGTCAGCCGGGCCGGCCGCGTGCGGCGATTCAACAGGGGCGTACCCAGCCGGGTTTCCAGGTCCCGCAATTGATGCGACAGCGCCGATTGAGTCAGGTGCAGGCGCTCTGCAGCTTCCTGCAGGCTGCCGCCGTCACGGATGGCGGTCAGTGTTTCAAGGTGGCGAATTTCCAGCATCGGGGCGGCTTCATACAAGACGAAACTACAAGGGCATCCCGGCGACGAATCTAGCTTCCCGGGACCAAGCCGACATTCTATGAGGTTTCTTCATCTTATGAATGTAGACATTGATTTTGATTCATTTTGATTTGGCGTCAGAATGCTCGTCACTTGAACAAATTTTGTGGGATGGCGAGTTCACATGACTACGATTCATAATTTGGGATTCCCCCGCATTGGCGCCCAACGCGAGCTCAAGCGGGCCGTTGAAGGCTATTGGGCCGGCAAGCAAACCGCCGCAGCATTGGAGGAAACGGGCCGCGAACTGCGCGCCCGCCATTGGCGCCTTCAGGCGGCGGCGGGCGTCAAGCTTGTGCCCGTGGGCGATTTCGCGTGGTACGACCAGATCCTCGAATGGACGACCCTGCTCGGCGCGGTGCCCGCGCGCTTCGGTCAGAAGGACAATGAGCCGGTCTCGCTGGACACGCTCTTTCGCATGGGCCGCGGACGCGCGCCGTCGGGCAAGCCCGCCGCCGCCTGCGAAATGACGAAGTGGTTTGATACCAACTACCACTACATCGTCCCCGAGCTGGTGCCCGGCCAGACCTTCCGCGTTGCCCGCGACACCCTGTTTGAACAGGTCAAGGAAGCGCAGGCGCTGGGTCTGCAGGTCAAGCCGGTCATTCCCGGCCCGCTGACCTGGCTGTTCCTGGGCAAGGGCGACGCATTCTCCGGCGGCCCCGCCGATGCCGGCAAACTGCAGCTTCTGACGGCGCTGCTGCCGGTCTACCAGGACGTGTTGGCGCGCTTTGCCAAGCTGGGCGTCGAGTGGGTGCAGATCGACGAGCCCATCCTGGCGCTCGATCTGCCGCAAGCCTGGCGCGACGCGTTCAAACAGGTTTACGAAACGCTGTCCGCCAACCCGGTCAAGCTGCTCGTCGCGACCTACTTCGATGGTCTGAAGGACAACCTGCCGACGGCGCAGGCCTTGCCGGTGGCCGGTTTGCACGTGGATCTGGTGCGCGCGCCGGAGCAGCTGGCCGCGGTGGTCGCCGGCCTGAATGACGGGCAGGTGCTGTCCGCGGGCATCATCAATGGCCGCAACATCTGGCGCACCGACCTGGACGCTGCCATCGCCACGCTGGCTCCGGTCGCGCGCCAATTGGGCGACCGCCTGTGGCTGGCGCCGTCGTGCTCGCTGCTGCACGTGCCGGTCGACCTGGAAAGCGAAACGGATCTGGACGCCGAACTCAAGAGCTGGCTGTCCTTTGCCGCCCAGAAGCTGGATGAGCTGAGCCTGCTGGGCCGCGCGCTCGACAGCGCCACGGACCCGACGGTGCAGGATGGGCTGGCCGCGCAACGCGCTGCACTGGCCGCGCGACGCGCTTCGGCGCGCATCCACAATCCGGCCGTAACCCAGCGCATGGCTGCCGCCCCGGGCGTGTCGCGCGACCGCGCGCCGTTCGCCGGCCGCATCGTGCGCCAACAGCAGCAGCTGGGGCTGCCCGCCTATCCCACCACGACCATCGGCTCGTTCCCGCAAACCACCGAAATCCGCGCGCTGCGCCGCGACTGGAAGGCCGGCGCCCTGACGGATTCCGCGTACGAAGCCGCCATCCGCAAGGAGATCGAGGAAGTCATCCGCTTCCAGGAAAAGGTGGGCCTGGACGTACTGGTGCACGGCGAGCCCGAGCGCAACGACATGGTGGAGTATTTTGGCGAGCTGCTGGCCGGCTTCGCCTTCACGAAGAACGGCTGGGTGCAGAGCTACGGCTCGCGCTGCGTGAAACCGCCGATCATCTTCGGCGACGTGGCGCGCCCCGCGCCCATGACGGTCGGCTGGTCGTCCTACGCGCAGTCGCTGACCGATAAGCCGGTCAAGGGCATGCTGACGGGCCCGGTCACCATCCTGCAATGGTCGTTCGTGCGCGATGACCAGCCGCGCGAACAGACCTGCCGCCAGCTTGCGCTGGCCCTGCGCGACGAGGTCGTGGACCTGGAAGCGGCCGGCATCAACGTCATCCAGATCGACGAGCCCGCCATCCGCGAAGGCCTGCCGCTGCGCCGCGCCGACTGGCAGGCGTACCTGGACTGGGCCGTGGACTGCTTCCGCCTGTCGACCGCCGGCGTGCGCGACGAGACGCAGATCCACACCCATATGTGCTATTCGGAGTTCAACGACATCATCGAATCCATCGCGGCCATGGACGCTGACGTGATCACGATCGAAACGTCGCGGTCCAATATGGAACTGCTCAAGGCGTTCGAGGATTTCCGTTACCCGAACGACATCGGCCCCGGTGTGTACGACATCCACTCGCCCAACGTGCCCGAGGTGGACTGGATGGTGGACCTGATGAACAAGGCTGCCGCGCGCCTGCCCAAGGAGCGCCTGTGGGTGAACCCCGATTGCGGCCTGAAGACGCGTGCCTGGCCGGAAACCGAGGCGGCACTGATCGGCATGGTCCAGGCGGCCCGCGCGCTGCGCGGCGCGGCCTGAAGCCATGGGCCAGCCCCGCGCGTGCCGGTGCCGCCGCGCATGCCAGCGGGTGGGATAGCGGGCCATCCCCCGGCCAATTAATACGATTGCGGCAGGCCGCCTGCGCTATACTTTGAAAGTTTTGTTGCCGCGCACCATTACGCGCTGGCCGTCTCTGCCCCGCAGGCCCCACGCATGCCCTTGCCACCGCCGGATTGTCCTCGTCAGCCGCTGCATACGCGTTCCATACGTGTGCAGTCGTACGCGCGCGACGACGGCAACTGGGACCTGGAAGCCGAGCTTATCGACGTCAAGGCGTACGATTTTCCCAAGCGCGACGGCGAGATGTTCAAGGCGGGGCAACCCATCCACCATATGCACCTGCGCATCACCATCGACGAGCAATTCTCGATCGTGGCGGCTCAGGCCGTCTATGACGCGGCGCCTTACGGCGAGCATTGCAAGGCCATCGAGCCGGCGTACACTGACCTGATCGGCATGAACCTGCTCAAGGGGTTCCGTCGCCAGGTCAAAGAGCGGTTCGGGCATGTGGAAGGCTGTACGCACATGACCGAACTGTCGCAGGTGCTTCCCACCGCGGCGGTCCAGACCATGGCCAACCGCCGGCGGCAGGAACCCAACCCGAACCGGCGTCCATTCCAACTGGACGGCTGCCATGCGCTCAGCACTGGCGGCCCTGTGGTGGCTGAGCATTATCCCGAGTGGTACACCGGGGGTAGCGCTGAGGCATCGGCCGAGTCGTCCTCCGATTCACCTTCTTTTTCTCATACGTCCTGACAGGTAACACATGAAAATCCACGAGTATCAAGGCAAGGAACTGCTGAAGCAATTTGGCGTCCCCGTGCCGCGCGGGATCCCCGCTCTTTCCGTCGACGAGGCCGTGGCTGCCGCTGAAAAGCTGGGTGGACCGGTTTGGGTCGTCAAGGCACAAATCCACGCGGGTGGCCGCGGCAAGGGCGGCGGCGTCAAGCTGGCCCGCTCGCTGGACGACGTCCGCAAGCTGGCCTCCGAAATCCTGGGCATGCAGCTCATCACGCACCAGACCGGCCCCGAAGGCCAGAAGGTCCGCCGCCTGTACATCGAAGACGGCGCCGACATCCAGAAGGAATACTACGTGTCGCTGGTCACCGACCGCGCCACGCAGAATGTCGCTTTCATCGCTTCCAGCGAAGGCGGCATGGACATCGAGGAAGTGGCTCACTCCACGCCCGAAAAGATCATCACCGAATACATCGACCCGCTGACCGGCCTGTCCGCCGAGCAAGCCACCAAGATCGCCAACGCGATCGGCCTGCCCGCCGACTCGACCGCCCAGGCCGTTGACGTGTTCCAGAAGCTCTACAAGTGCTACATGGACACCGACGCCTCCCTGGTCGAAATCAACCCCCTGAACCGCGACAGCAAGGGCAACATCATCGCCCTGGACGCCAAGTTCAACTTCGACTCCAACGCCCTGTTCCGTCACCCGGAAATCGTCGCCTACCGCGACCTGGACGAAGAAGATCCCGCTGAAATCGAAGCCAGCAAGTTCGACCTGGCCTACATCCAGCTCGACGGCAACATCGGCTGCCTGGTGAACGGCGCCGGCCTGGCCATGGCCACGATGGACACCATCAAGCTGTTCGGCGGCGAGCCGGCCAACTTCCTGGACGTCGGTGGCGGCGCCACGGCCGAGAAGGTCACCGAAGCCTTCAAGATCATGCTGGCCAACAAGAGCGTCAAGGCCATCCTGGTCAACATCTTCGGCGGCATCATGCGCTGCGACGTCATCGCCGAAGGCGTGATCGCTGCTTGCAAGGCCGTCAACCTGAACGTGCCGCTGGTCGTCCGCATGAAGGGCACCAACGAAGAGCTCGGCAAGAAGATGCTGGCTGAATCGGGTCTGCCCATCATCAGCGCCGACACGATGGCCGAAGCTGCCACCCGCGTCGTAGCCGCCGTCAAGTAAAGAGAAAATCAAGGATTCACAATGTCGATTCTCATCAACAAGGACACCAAGGTCATCACCCAGGGCATCACGGGCAAGACGGGCCAGTTCCACACCCGCATGTGCCGTGAGTACGCCAATGGCAAGGCCGCCTTCGTGGCCGGCGTGAACCCCAAGAAGGCTGGTGAAGACTTCGAAGGCGTGCCGATCTTCGCATCGGTCAAGGACGCCAAGGCTGACACCGGCGCCACCGTGTCGGTCATCTACGTGCCGCCCGCCGGCGCCGCTGCCGCCATCTGGGAAGCCGTCGAAGCCGAGCTGGAACTGGTCATCTGCATCACCGAAGGCATCCCGGTCCGCGACATGCTCGAAGTCAAGAACCGCATGAAGGCCAAGGGCAGCAAGACGCTGCTGCTGGGCCCGAACTGCCCCGGCCTGATCACCCCGGACGAAATCAAGATCGGCATCATGCCCGGTCACATCCACCGCAAGGGCCGCATCGGCATCGTCAGCCGTTCGGGCACCCTGACGTACGAAGCCGTGGCGCAAGTCACCGAACTGGGCCTGGGCCAATCCAGCGCTGTCGGTATCGGTGGCGACCCCATCAACGGCCTGAAGCACGTCGACGTGCTCAAGCTGTTCAATGACGATCCCGACACCGACGCCGTCATCATGATCGGCGAAATCGGCGGTCCGGACGAAGTGAACGCCGCGCAGTGGGCCAAGGACAACATGAAGAAGCCGGTCGTCGGCTTCATCGCTGGCGTCACCGCCCCTCCCGGAAAGCGCATGGGCCACGCCGGCGCGCTGATCTCCGGCGGCGCCGACACGGCCGACGCCAAGCTGGAAGTCATGGAAGCCTGCGGCATCCGCACCACGCGCAACCCCTCCGAAATGGGCAAGCTGCTCAAGTCGGTGCTGTAAGTCTCAGCATTGCGCAATAAAAAGCCCGCTTCGGCGGGCTTTTTTTCGTCCATCTTTTTGGTGATTTCTTAGGGTAATCCCGCGTCCAGGAAGCGGTCGGGGCAATCATACGGAAAGCTGAACGAAACTATAATGAAAGAAATTTTGCGCGTACCAGCAAGAATGCCGTCGGGCTCGCACCAAGACGGTCAGTACGTTTCTCCGTTCAAATTCATCCATTAATTTGGTTTTGTCCTAGGGGGATCACACCTAGGAAAGAGAGGCATGGAACTCAGTTCAGCGGCATTCTGGATCGCGTTGCTCCAGATCATTTGGGTCAACATTCTGCTATCAGGCGACAACGCCGTGGTTATTGCGCTGGCGGCGCGTTCACTGCCTCCGGCACAACAGAAAAAAGCGATCGTGGTCGGTTCCGCCGCTGCGATCATCATGCGTATCGTGCTGACGCTCGTGGCGGCCAAGTTGCTGCTGCTGCCGTGGCTCAAGCTGATCGGCGCACTGCTTCTGATCTACATCGGCGTGACGCTGCTGCTGCCGGAAGGCGAAGAAGACGGCGCCGGCAAGACGCAGGGCAATCTTTTCACCGCCATCCGCACCATCATGATCGCCGACCTGGTCATGAGCCTGGACAACGTGGTGGCCGTCGCCGCCGCGGCAATGGGCGATACGACGTTGCTGGTGCTCGGCCTGGCCATCAGTATTCCCCTGGTCATCTTTGGCAGCACGCTGCTCCTGAAGGTCATCGAACGCTTCCCGCTCATCGTCTGGGTCGGCGCGGCGCTGTTGGGCTTCATCGCGGGCGAACTGTTGGTGGGCGATCCGGCTTTGCAAGAGCCCGTTGCGCGTATTGACGCCGCGCTGGGTGTGACGCAGCATAGCTTCGCGCTGATGTCGGGCGCACTCGGTGCAGTGCTGGTGCTGCTGATTGGTAAAGTTTTACTGATGCGCCAGAAAGCTGACTGAAAGCTGAACTACAATAATATGTTTTTCTAAATAAACCTGCCGCGCGAAGGCGCGCGGCAGGGCGGCCGGGCCGGGACCGGCCATTCTTTTCATAAATGCCTTCGGGGGTTCAAAGTGCTTGAGTTTTTTCAGACGCTGAGTTGGGCAGCGGTATTCCAAATCATCCTTATCGACATCCTGCTCGGCGGCGACAACGCTGTCGTGATCGCGCTGGCGTGTCGCAACCTGGCGCCCAAGCAACGGATGCAAGGCATTTTGTGGGGCACCGCGGGCGCAATCATTCTGCGCGTCGTGCTGATCGCCTTCGCAATGCAGCTTCTGAACATCCCGTTCCTGAAGGTCGTGGGCGCGCTGCTGCTCGTCTGGATCGGCGTCAAGCTCCTGGTTCCCGAAGACGATGCGCATGGCGACATCAAGGGTGGAACATCCATCGTCGCGGCCATCAAGACCATCATCATCGCTGACTTCGTGATGAGCCTGGACAACGTGATCGCCATTGCCGGCGCCGCGCAAAACGCGCACGCCGACCATCAACTGGGTCTGGTCATCTTCGGCCTGGTCGTCAGTGTGCCGATCATCATCTGGGGCAGCACGCTGGTGCTCAAGCTCATCGACCGCTATCCGCTGGTCGTCACCTTCGGCGCGGGCCTGTTGGGCTGGATCGCCGGCGGCATGCTGGTCACCGACGTTATTGTCGAGCGTCAATTTGGCGTTCAGCCGACTACGGTTAAAATCGCCGCTGAAATTATTGGCGCCTTGCTCGTTGTTGTCCTTGGACGGTGGCTTGCAAGCCGCAAGAACGCTTCCAAGGAATCAGCACATGAGTCTGCGTAGATCCACCGATCCCCAGCAATCCGAATCGGGCCTGAGCCTTCTTCAGGGTCTGTTCGTGCTGGCCATCCTCGGCGTAGTCGCGACGATCATCGTCTCCAACTTCGTTTGATGGCATCACGTGTCTCTGCCGCAACGTCTGGTCATTGCGACCCGCGCCAGCCGGCTTGCCCTGTGGCAAGCCGAGCATGTGCGCGATCGGCTGCGCACGCTGTACCCAGCGTGCGCAGTTGAACTTCTTACCCTGACGACCCGAGGCGACCAGATCCTCGACCGCACGCTGTCCAAGGTGGGCGGCAAGGGTCTGTTCGTCAAGGAACTCGAAAACGCGCTGCTCGACGGGCGCGCCGATCTCGCCGTCCACTCCCTCAAGGACGTGCCGGTGGATCTGCAAGCCCCGTTCGAGCTTTGCGCCGTCCTCGATCGCGCGGATCCGCGCGATGCCTTCGTGTCCAACCGGTATGCCTCGCTGGCGGACTTGCCCGCGGGCGCCGTGGTCGGCACGTCCAGTCTGCGCCGCGAATCCCAGATCCGTGCCCGGTTTCCCGCCCTGGTGGTCAAGCCCCTGCGCGGCAACCTGGATACGCGCCTCGGCAAGCTCGACAAAGGCGACTACGCCGCTATCGTGCTGGCGGCGGCGGGTCTGGAACGTCTTGGCATGGGCGAGCGCATTCGCAGCCTGCTCGACCCTGCCGACAGCCTGCCGGCCGCAGGGCAGGGCGCTCTTGGCATCGAAATCCGCGACGATCGCGACGACATGCGTGCGTGGCTCGCGCCGCTGGTCAGCGCAGATACCACCGCCTGCGTGCTCGCGGAGCGCGCTGTGTCTCGCAAGCTGGGCGGCTCCTGCCAGGTTCCTCTGGCCGCGTTTGCCCAGATCGCCGGCGACACACTGTCGCTGCGCGCGCTGGTCGCGTCGCCCGACGGCACCCGCATCGTTCACGCCACGCACACCGGTCCGGTGGATCAGGCCGAAGCCATCGGCGAAGCCGCCGCCTCCGAATTGCTGGACGCGGGCGCCGCGGCGATCCTCCGCGAACTCCTGCACAACGAGCCGCACTGATGGATCCGGCGTTTGCAGCCGCCGAAGGGCCGCGCATCGCCATCCTGACGCGGCCCGCGGGGCGCAACGAAGCGCTGGCTGGCCGCCTGCAGGGCGCCGGTTGGCAGCCTTGCATCCTGCCCGCGCTTGAAATCCATCCCATCTCCGTCGCATCCGAAGACCTGCCCCGGCCTTCGGCGTTCGACCTCGTCGTGTTCGTCAGCGGCAATGCGGCCCGCCAGTACCTGAACCAGCTTTCCCAGGCTGAAGGCGCCGCCGATTGGCCCGCGGGCGTGGCCGCGGCCACGGTCGGGCCCGCCAGCGCACAGGCGCTGCGCGAGACGGGCTTTTTTGGCGCGAATACAACAGTTCTGCATCCGGACGAGTCCGCACCCACCCACGATTCCGAGGCGCTGTGGCGAGTGCTCGAGGCCCAGCCTACGCTGCCCGCGCGCGTGCTGGTGGTGCGTGGCACCCAGGGACGCGATTGGCTCGGCGACAAACTCGAGGCCCATGGCGTCCACGTAACGCGTCACGCCGCCTACCAGCGGCGCGCGGCTGACTGGACCTCTGACCAGCTTGGCGCACTGCGGCGCTGGGCCGAAGCGGACGTCTCTGCCACTTGGCTGCTCACCAGCGGGGAGGGCGCAGACGCCGTCCAGAATCAGCTTCACGCAGCAGGTCTGACTGACTGGTGGCTGCGCTGCCGCTTTGTGATCACGCACCCCTCGCTGGTGCGCCGCCTGCCACCGTCCTGTCATGGCGCGTCCGGAGCGGCGATGGTAAAAATCTGCGTGCCGAACGACGAGTCGATATTCCAGGCTTTTGTTGCTGCTTGATTCGTTGGTTCGGACTGACACCGAATACAATCGCGTCATGACAGATAAGACTCCCGCTACCGATTCGGCCGTTCATCCGGCCGCCCCGGACGCAAGTGCGTCCGCATCGGCCCCGGCCGACTCCGTCAAGGCCCGTCCGGCCAAGCGCGGCAGTGGCTCCTTGGTCACCGCCCTGATAATCGTCATCCTGCTGGCCGTTGGCCTGGGTTATGCGCTGTGGAAGCAACGCACCCAGTTCGTCTCCGCCGGCCGCGAAGTCGCAACGCGCCTGGATACGCTCGGCGCCGACGTCGCGCAAGCCCGCAAGGACACCCGCGAAGCCCTCGCTCTGGCGCAGGCGCAGTCGGGCCGCGTCGCCGAACTCGAAGACACGCTGCGCGAGACGCAAAGCCAGTACAACGCCCTGCAGCAGGCTTGGCAGAACTTCAACGACAGCGCCAGCGACGAACTGCTGGCCAACGACGTCGAGCGTCTGCTGACGATCGCCAACCAGCAATTGCGTCTGGCGGGCAATGTCTCCAACGCGATCGTTGCGCTGGAAACCGCCCAATCGCGCCTTGCGCGCGCCGACCGTCCGCGTTTCTCCAGCCTGCAGCAATCGATCAACGGCGACCTGGACCGCCTGCGCGCCGTGTCCACCGTCGATATCCCCGCCCAGTCGGGCCGCATCGAGCGCCTGGTCGCGCTGATCGGCAAGGCGCCGCTGCTGGTGCCGGACACCGTGTCGCCCGGCGTGGCGCCGGTAGGCCAGGCCCAGCCTCCCGCGCCGGCCCCCGTCGTTGATCCGCAGGCAGGGCTCCCCGCCGACGCGCCCTGGTGGCAGCGCTGGCGCGCCGAAGTCGCCTCGTGGCCTGGCCGCGCGGGCTCCGCGCTGGCCCATGAACTTGGCGGACTCATCACCATCCAGCGCGTGGATGAACCCGCCGCGCTGTTGTTGTCGCCCGAGCAAGCCGATCAGGTGCGCGGCACGCTGCGCCAGCGGCTGCTGACGGCGCAATTGGCAATGCTGATGCGCCAGCCGTCCGTCTGGAAGAGCGAGCTCGATAACGTCGGTTCGACGCTGTCCAAATACTTCGATGGCCGTTCGCCCGACACCGTCGCCGCGCAAACCCTCGCGCGCGAGCTGGCCCAGACCGACATCGCCGTGCGCATGCCGGACGTGGCGGACAGCCTGAATGCCGTCGCGGCCTTGCGCGCCGCGGGCTTCAAGACCAGCGAGCAGGACTGAGCTCATGCGTACCTGGTTCTGGACCCTGCTGCTCGCCGTCGTCGCCGTCGCCTTGGCGGTGGTTCTGCGCTCGCATTCGGGCAACGTGCTGCTTCTGGTGTGGCCGTGGCGCATCGAGATGTCGCTGACGCTCGCCGTCCTGCTCATCGTCGCGACGTTCATCATCCTGTATGTCGGCCTGCGCCTGCTGGCATGGCTGCTCGCCATTCCCGATCGCGTCCGGGCCTGGCGCGGCAAGCGTGCCCAGGCGCGCGACCATGAATTGCTGGAACGTGGCTGGATTGGTCTTCTCGAAGGCCGCTATTCCCATGCCGAAAAAGACCTGACGAAGCTTCTGGACCAGACCAAGGTCCGTACGCGCCGCGTCCTGGCCGCGCTGTCGGCCGCCCGTGCCGCGCATGGCCTCGGTGAATTCGACCGGCGCGATCGCCTGCTTGCCAACGCGCAGGAACAGGCCGGCACGGATCCCGGCCTGCTTGAAGCCACGGCCACGGTTTCCGCCGATATGCTGCTGGATCAGGGCCGCGCCGAGCGGGCCTTGACCGTGCTGGGGCCACTGGCCGACGGTGGCGCGCGCCATCTGCACACCATGCGCCTGCTGCTGCGCGCACATACGGCCTTGAATCACCAGGAGCAGGTATTCACGCTGGCGCGCGGTCTTCTGCGCCGCAATGCATTGGGCCGCCCTGAAGCCGACGTGCTGATCGACGCGGCCGGCGCCGCGCGCCTGCGGGCTGCGGCAGGCCAGGATGCCTGGCGCCCCATCTGGAAAGACCTCAAGGCCGAAGAGCGCCTGCTGCCTGAAATCGCCCTGGCGGGCGCGGCGGCCTTCGAAGCCGCTGGCGAACCCAACGAAGCCGCCCGTGTGCTGGAGTCGGCCATCGCCGTCAAGTTCAATCCCGCCCTGGTGGCGGCCTACGCCCGCTGCGACGCCGAACACGTGTCGCGCCGCCTGGCCAAGGCCGAAACCTGGCTGCATCAACGTCCTACCGATCCCGACCTGCTGACTGCGCTGGGCATGCTGTGCCTGAACGGCCAGCTTTGGGGCCAGGCCGAACGCTATCTGCTGCGCAGCCTCGCGCGACGCAGCGATGCGCAAACGCATGCATTGCTGGGCAGTCTCTACGATCGCCTGGATCGCCCGGTCGACGCTGTGCGCCACTGGCGCCTGGCGACGGCCGCCAGCATGGCTCTGCCCGTGCTGGCCTCGGATGCAGCGCTTCCCGCCGCGGACACCGGTTCGGATCCCTACCGCGTGGACGCCGAAGGCGGCTATGCCGTCGGCCTGTCGGACACCGACAGCGACACGGACGTCGGCGGCGATTACCCGGCCTTGCCCGCCGGTGCCGCGGCAGCGCCCGTCGCCGCGTCGGCCTCGGACTACGTGCTGGACCCGGACGCGCGCGTCAGCAAGGCACAGCACGACCGCGCCCTCGCGCCCGAAGATGCGCCGCTGGCACGCGGCACGTCCGACATTGATGAATACTTCGACAGCGCGCCGATCCCGGCTGCCGCTTTCGACGAGCCGGTGCCCACCTACGCGCCAATGCCGGCGCCCGCTGCGCCCGCCGCCAAGCCGGCGCCGCCCGCGGCGCCCGTGCCGACCACCAAGCCGCCGTTCAAGGACGACGGCTCGATTTGAATATCTTTTCAGACAAACAAGGTTGAACCATGAGTCTTGATCGCGTCTCCCCTGGCAAGAAGCTGCCCGAAGACTTCAACGTCATCATCGAAATCCCCATGAACGCCGACCCGGTGAAGTACGAGGTCGACAAGGATTCCGGTGCGATCTTCGTTGACCGCTTCATGCTGACGGCCATGCACTACCCGTGCAACTACGGCTACATCCCCCAGACCCTGTCCGAAGACGGTGACCCCGCCGACGTGCTGGTCCTGACGCCGTTCCCGATCCAGATCGGCGCCGTCGTGCGCTGCCGCGCCATCGGCGTGCTGGAAATGGACGACGAGTCGGGCGGCGACGCCAAGCTGCTGGCCGTGCCGATCGAAAAGCTGTACCCCCCGTACCGCAATATCAAGTCCTACGAAGATCTGCCGACGGAAGACATCTCCCGCATCCAGCACTTCTTCGAGCACTACAAGGACCTGGAAAAGGGCAAGTGGGTCAAGGTCAAGGGCTGGAAGGGCGTGGACGCCGCACACGAGGAAATCGTGCGCAGCGCCGAGCGCTACACCAAGGGCTGATCAGGCTATCGGCCAGCCGGCATCATCGTGTTGGCTGGCACTTTCCTGCGGCGCGGCCGCGACGGCTGCGGCCAGTCGCAGCCGCGCCGTTGTCTTATGGGGCGCCCGATCCATCCGGCACTCGCTTTGGCCGCAGAAAGGGCTACACTCGCGAGTGCTTTTTCAAACGCCCGGCCGCCCAACAACAACACCGCCCCATCGCGGGGTCACAGGGCAAGCCAAGCGCGCGCGCGTCGGGGTAATATTTTTCCCGGTTTTTCCGGTCACGTATTTGTCATAGGTTGATAGCTCATGGACTACGTTTTGCCTCCCCAGCCGCCCGTCGCGGTTCCCGTTGCCGGCAGCGCCGCGCTGTTCCCCGTGCGCCGCGTGTATTGCGTCGGCCGCAATTACGCCGAACACGCCAAGGAAATGGGTTTCACCGGCCGTGAAGATCCGTTCTTCTTCTGCAAGCCCGCCGACGCGGTGCTGTTCGTGGCCGATGGCGAAACCGGCAAGATGCCGTACCCGCCCAAGACGTCCAACCTGCACTACGAAATGGAGCTGGTCGTGGTGCTGGGCAAGGGCGGCCGCGACATCCCCGTCGATCAGGCCAACGAATGCGTGTGGGGCTATGCGCTGGGTCTGGACATGACCCGCCGTGACCTGCAAGGCGAAATGAAGAAGCAGGGCCGTCCCTGGGAAATCGGCAAGGCGTTCGACCAGTCCGCGCCGCTGGGTCCCATCCACCCGCGCAGCGTGGTCGGCACGCTCGACAAGGGCGCCATCTGGCTGGACGTCAACGGCGAGCGCAAGCAATCCAGCGACATCTCGCAGATGCTGTGGAACATTCCGGAAAGCATTTCTTATCTGTCGGGCCTGTTTGAACTGCAGCCCGGCGACATCATCTTCACCGGTACGCCTGAAGGCGTGGGCGCCGTGCGCCAAGGTGACGTGATCACTGGCGGCGTCGAAGGCCTGGGCGAACTGCGCGTGCAGATCGCCTGAGCATAGGCGCTTTCATCTTTTCATTTTGGAGTTAGAGCATGCGCGGCAAGTTTGTGCTGACTGCCTTTGTCGTATTCGGCTTCGTGCTGGCCGGTTGCAATACCGTTGCCGGCATGGGCAAGGATGTGTCCCGGGCGGGCAATGCCATCACCAACGCCGCCGACAAATAATCGGCGCGCGGCAGTGAAAAAAAGCCCCTTGAGCAATCAAGGGGCTTTTTTGTTGCGAGCGCGAAGAAGAACTACAGCACGTCGCCCGCGTAGTCGGCCAGACGCGAACGTTCGCCGCGTTGCAACGTGACGTGGCCGGAGTGCGGCCAGCCCTTGAAGCGGTCGACCACGAACGTCAGGCCGGAGCTGCCTTCGGTCAGGTAGGGGGTGTCGATCTGGGCGACGTTGCCCAGGCAGATCACCTTGGTGCCGGGACCCGCGCGGGTGACCAGCGTCTTCATTTGCTTGGGCGTCAGGTTCTGCGCTTCGTCGATGATGAGGTACTTGTTCAGGAAGGTGCGGCCGCGCATGAAGTTCAGGGACTTCACCTTGATGCGCGAGCGGATGAGGTCCATGGTAGCCGCGCGGCCCCAGTCCCCGTTGCCTTCGCCATCACCCATGTTCAGCACGTCGAGGTTGTCTTCCAGCGCGCCCATCCAGGGCAGCATCTTTTCCTCTTCGGTGCCAGGCAGGAAACCGATGTCTTCACCGACAGGCACCGTGACGCGCGTCATGATGATCTCGGTATAGCGCTTGGTTTCGAGCACCTGCGTGATGCCCGCCGCCAACGCCAGCAGCGTCTTGCCGGTGCCCGCCTGGCCCAGCAGCGACACGAAGTCGCATTCCGGGTTCATCAGCAGGTTCATGGCGAAGTTCTGCTCGCGGTTGCGCGCCGTGATGCCCCAGACATTGTTCTTGCCGTGGGTGTAGTCTCGCAGGGTGGCCAGCACCGCCATCTTGCCGCTGACTTCGCGTACCTGCGCATACAGCGGCATCTGGCCTTCAAAGTAGACGAACTGATTGACCACGAACTGCGAACACAGCGGGCCGTGAATGCGGTAGAAGGTGGTGCCGCCCTGTTGCCAGGATTCGACGTCCTTGCCGTGCTTGTTCCAGAAGTCTTCAGGCAACTGCATCACGCCCGAATACATCAAGTCCGAGTCTTCAAGGACGTGGTCGTTGAAGTAGTCTTCGGCGGCCATGCCCAGCGCGCGCGCCTTCAGGCGCATGTTGATGTCCTTGGACACCAGCACGACCTCGCGCTGCGGGTACTTTTCCTGCAGGGCGCGCACCACGCCCAGGATCTGGTTGTCGGCCTTGCCCATCGGCAGGTCCGAGGGCAGGGTGCTGTGGATGGCCGTGGTCTGGAACATCAGGCGGCCCGTGGCATCCTTGTTGCCCAGCTTGGCCAGCTCAAGGCCTTCGTCCAGGTGCGTGGCGTCCTGCACCAGCGAATCGAGCGACCGGCTGACCTGGCGCGCGTTGCGCGCGACTTCCGACATGCCCTTTTTCTGGTGGTCCAGTTCTTCCAGCGTCATCATCGGCAGGAAGATGTCGTGCTCTTCGAAGCGGAAGAGCGAACTGGGATCGTGCAGCAGCACGTTCGTGTCCAGCACGAACAGCTTGCGAGGTTCATTCTGGGCGCGCGCCTTGCCGCGCTTGGCGGGGGCGGGCGCGGCCTTGGTCTGCTGGCGCGCTGGGGCGCGAGCGGCCGGCGCGGCGGGGGGCGGTGCCTGGTGAGCGGGCGACGGCGTGTGGGCTTTGCGTGCCGGCGCCGCCATGCCTTCAAGTTCTGGTTGTACCAGCAGTTCGTCCTCGTCTTCGGCGAGGGCTGCCTGGGTGTTGGACCGCGCAGCGGCAGTCTTGGTGGTGCGGGCCTGCGCCCGGGCGGATTCGCCCGAGGGGAAGGTCAGGATGGCTGCGGGGCGGGTAGGCAACTTCGGAAGCGGCATATGCGTCACTCTCCTGTTTGGGCCGGCTATAGCGCCTGACGGGTTTCCTGTGCGGCTAACCGATGCTCTTGGCGGCTTGCAGGACTTCCTTCGCGTGGTTCGGGACCTTCACCCCGCGCCACTCCTGCACCAGCACGCCATAGGCGTCGATCAAGAAGGTGCTGCGTTCGATGCCGCGCACCTGCTTTCCATACATGTTCTTCTGCTTGATGACGCCGAACAGGTTGCAGACGGTTTCGTCGGCGTCGGAGATGAGAGGGAAAGGAAGCTCGTACTTGGCCTTGAAATTCTCGTGCGACTTCAGCGAGTCGCGCGAGATGCCGATCACGATCGCACTGGCCGACAGGAAGTCGCCATGCAGATCGCGGAAATCCTGGCTTTCGGTGGTGCAGCCGGGCGTGTTGTCCTTGGGGTAGAAATACAGGATCACGGCCCGCCCCTGGCATTGTTCAAGGCTGATGGGGCCTATCGTGCTTTCGGCGGTGAACAGCGGGGCGGGTTTGCCTATGCTCGGCGTCATTGACTGGTAGCTCCATTGGGCGGGATGAGGGCGACGACCACGCGCCGTCCCTCAGCCATCAGGATGTTGTAGGTGCGCGAGGCGGCGTGGGTGTCCATCGTTTCCACGCCAATGCCCACGGCCAAAAGGGGACGCAATACTTCAGGGCGCAGGAACTGCTGCTTGCCGCCGGTGCCCACCAGCAGGACTTCGGGCGCGTTGGCCGGCCGGCTGGGCGCGGCTTCCGGGGCATCCAGAAAATCCAGGGGGGTGCGGGCGGGCTCGGACAATCCGGCTGCCTGGAGCAAGAGGGAGGAGGTAATGTCGGCCGGCGACTCAACGGGCCAGATGGTCACTTCGCCTTCGGGGCCGAAAGCGACCGAGGAGGAAAAACGTACCTGGTTGACCTCGATATAGCCATCGCCGTAAGCGGTGACAGTGTTAAGAGCGGCCGTCGCAGGATCGGTATGCAGCTTCAATAAAAACTCCGGCTATACGTGCTTGATAATAGCGCATCGGACACGGCGCATGTTGCAACGTATCCACGAGGGAAAAGGGGCTTTTTTTTCCCATTTGCCCCTCAGGCGTCGTTGCGCTAGATTACAGGGTTTTGCTGCGCTGCAATCGTGTGCTGGCGCGGTTCTAAGCCCCCTTTCCCCTTCGCGCGACCGCGCCCTGGTCTTTTTGCCTTTTCGCCCCTAAGGATTCCCATCATGAGGAAGTTCTCTCGCATCGAGCGTTTGCCCCCGTACGTTTTCAACATTACCGGCGAGCTCAAGATGGCGGCGCGTCGGCGTGGCGAAGACATCATCGACATGTCGATGGGCAATCCGGATGGGGCAACGCCCAAGCACATCGTCGACAAGATGGTCGAGGCGACCAGCCGTCCCACCACGCACGGCTACTCGGTGTCCAAAGGCATCCCACGTCTGCGCAAGGCGATCTGTGACTGGTATCAGCGCCGCTACGCGGTCGAGTTCGATCCGGACTCCGAAGCCATCGTCACCATCGGTTCCAAGGAAGGCCTGGCCCACTTGATGCTGGCCACGCTGGACCGCGGCGACACCGTGCTGGTGCCCAATCCCAGCTACCCGATCCACATCTATGGCGCCGTCATCGCCGGCGCCAACATTCGTTCCGTGCGCATGACGCCGGGCGTGGACTTCTTCGAGGAACTGGAACGCGCCGTGCGCGAATCCATCCCGAAGCCCAAGATGATGGTGCTGGGCTTTCCCAGCAACCCGACCGCGCAGTGCGTCGACCTGTCGTTCTTCGAGCGCGTGGTCGCGCTGGCCAAGGAACACGACATCCTCGTCGTGCATGATCTGGCCTACGCCGACATCACGTTCGACGGCTACGTGGCCCCGTCCATCATGCAGGTGCCCGGCGCGCGCGACGTCGCCGTCGAGTTCTTCACGATGAGCAAGAGCTACAACATGGCAGGCTGGCGCATCGGCTACATGGTCGGCAACCGCGAGCTCGTGAACGCGCTCGCGCGCATCAAGAGCTATCACGACTACGGTACGTTCACGCCGATCCAGGTGGCGTCCATCGCCGCGCTGGACGGTCCGCAGGACTGCGTGAACGAAATCGTGGCGCAGTATCAAAGCCGCCGCGACGTGCTCGTGCGCGGCCTGCATGAAGCAGGTTGGAATGTGGAAATTCCCAAGGCGTCCATGTACATCTGGGCGCAGATCCCCGAACCCTACCGGGCGATGGGCTCTTTGGAATTTGCCAAGCGTGTCCTGTCGGATGCGAAAGTGGCCGTGTCCCCCGGGATCGGCTTCGGCGAGTATGGCGACGAATACGTGCGCTTCGCTCTTATCGAAAACGAGCAGCGCACCCGCCAGGCGGTGCGCGGCATCAAAGATATGTTCCGCAAGGACGGTCTGCTGAAGTGATGAGTGCCCACCCCCGCAGCGCTGCGCGCTTCCCCCTCTAGGGGGCATGCCTGCGGACCGGCGGAGCCGGATCCGCGGCATCGCGATCAGGTGGCAACAGCTTCATGCACAGGATTATGGAGAAGTGAAATGAATTCCCCTCAACGCCCGCCCGCAGAGGGCGGCGCGATGAAACCCATGAAGGTGGGTCTGCTGGGTCTTGGCGTGGTTGGCGGCGGCACGTGGACCGTGCTGTCCCGCAACGCCGAGGAAATCGCGCGCCGCGCCGGCCGCCGCATTGAAGTCGTTCGCGCCGCCGTGCGCGACGTGGAAAAGGCCCGCGCCCGCGTGGGCGATTCCATCGTGGTTGATACGGACGGTCACGCGCTGGTGCGCGATCCTGAGATCGACATCGTCGTCGAGCTCATCGGCGGCGACACCCTGGCCCGCGAGCTGGTGCTGGAAGCCATCGCCAACGGCAAGCATGTGGTCACGGCCAACAAGGCGCTGCTGGCCAAGCATGGCAACGAGATCTTCGCCGCCGCCTCTGAGCGCGGCGTGATGGTGAACTTTGAAGCCGCCGTCGCCGGTGGCATCCCCATCATCAAGGCGATCCGCGAAGGCCTGACCGCCAACCGCATCCAGTGGGTGGCCGGCATCATCAACGGCACCACCAATTTCATCCTGTCCGAAATGCGTTCGCGCGGCCTGCCGTTCGCCGACGTGCTGGCCGAAGCCCAGCGCCTGGGTTACGCCGAAGCCGATCCCACGTTCGACGTGGAAGGCGTGGACGCCGCGCACAAGCTTACGCTGCTGGCCTCGCTGGCATTCGGCGTGCCGGTGCAATTCGACCGCGCCCACATCGAAGGCATCTCGCAACTGGCAGCCGAAGACATCGAGCACGCCGAGCGTCTGGGTTACCGCATCAAACTGCTTGGCATCACCAAGCGCCGCCCCGACGGCATCGAGCTGCGCGTGCACCCGGCGCTGGTGCCGTCCGAGCGTCTGCTGGCCAACGTCGAAGGCGCGATGAACGCGGTGCTGGTCAAGGGCGACGCCGTCGGCCCCACGCTGTATTACGGGCAGGGCGCGGGCGAAGAGCCCACCGCCTCGGCCGTCGTGGCCGACCTGGTCGACGTGACGCGCCTGCACACCGCCGATCCGGGCAACCGCGTGCCGCATCTGGCCTTCCAGCCGGACGCCATGTCGGACACGCCCATCCTGCCGATCGAACAGGTCAGCACGTCCTACTACCTGCGCCTGCGCGTCGACGATCAGCCCGGCGTGCTGGCGGACATCGCCCGCATCCTGGCCGACCGCGGCATTTCCATCGGTTCGATGATCCAGCAACCGTCGCACATCGGCGGCGCGGACATCATCTTCCTCACGCACGAGGCCATGGAAGGCAACGTCAACCAGGCCATTGAGCGCATCGAATCGCTGCCGTTCGTGCGGTCCAAGGTGACGCGTCTGCGCGTGGAGAACCTGACCTGATGAAGCCTGGCTCCCTCGCCAGGGAGTCCGGCCCATCGAGGAGCCATTGATATGAAATACATCTCGACGCGCGGCGGCATGGCCCCGCTCGAATTCTCCGACATCCTGCTCGAAGGCCTGGCGCCCGACGGCGGGCTGGCCGTGCCGCAGACGCTGCCCCAGGTCTCTGCTGACACGCTGGAATCCTGGCGCGGCCTTTCGTATGCCGACCTGGCATTCGAAGTGCTGTCGCTGTTCGCCACGGACATTCCCGCGGACGACCTGCGCCGTCTGACCCGCGCCGCCTACACGCCGCAGATCTTCAGCAGCGAGGACATCGTGCCGCTGCGTCCGCTCGACGGCGGGCTGTCGTTGCTGGGCTTGTCGGAAGGGCCGACGCTGGCGTTCAAGGACATGGCCATGCAGTTTCTTGGCCAGGTCTTCGAATACGTGCTGGAAAAGCGCGGCACTACGCTGAACATCGTGGGCGCCACCTCCGGCGACACGGGCTCGGCGGCGGAATACGCGCTTCGCGGCAAGAAGGGCGTGGCGGTGTTCATGCTGTCGCCGCACGGCCGAATGAGCGCCTTCCAGCGCGCGCAGATGTACTCGCTGCAAGACGAGAACATCCACAACATCGCCGTGCGCGGCGTGTTCGACCAGGCGCAGGACATCGTCAAGTCGCTGGCCGGCGACCTGGACTTCAAGAACCGGTATCGCCTGGGCGCCGTGAACTCGATCAACTGGGCGCGCATTGCCGCCCAGGTCGTCTACTACTTCCACGGCTGGCTGCGCGCCACCGAACGCGCCGGACAGCAAGTGTCCTTTGCCGTGCCGTCGGGCAACTTCGGCAACATCCTGTCGGGTCACATTGCCCGCCGCATGGGCTTGCCGATCCGCCGCCTCGTGCTGGCCACGAACGAGAACAACGTGCTGGAAGAGTTCTTCCGTACCGGCGTGTATCGTCCGCGTCCCGCCGAGCAGACGTACGCCACCTCCAGCCCGTCGATGGATATCTCGCGCGCCTCCAACTTCGAGCGCTTCGTGTTCGATCTGGTGGGCCGCGATACCGATCGCGTGAAGGCGCTGTGGACGGCGCTGCCGCGGGATGGCGCGTTCGATCTGTCCGACATGAAGGATCAGTTCGAGTCGCAGTATGGCTTCGTGTCGGGCGCCAGCTCGCATGTGGACCGTCTGGCGACGATTCGCGCCTTGTACGACGCTACTGGCGTGCTGGTCGACCCGCACACCGCGGACGGCGTGAAGGTCGCGCGCGAATTCGTCGAGCCGGGCATCCCCATGCTCGTGCTGGAGACCGCGCTGCCGGCCAAGTTCTCCGAGACCATCGAGGAAGCGCTTGGCCGTCCCGCGACGCCGCCCGGCAACCTCGCCGATCTTGAATCGCTGCCGCAGCGCGTCGAAGTGATGGACTGCGACGAAGCGTCCGTACGCCGTTTCATCGAGGCGCACGCCAAGGTGTAAGCACGCTTGCCGCTTGTATACGGTTGCAACCCCTCTCAGGCGCCCCCTTAGAGGGGTTTTTCTTTATTGGGGCCGGGTCCGATTACGTTCTTAAGCATTTTGCGCACAACCCGACACGATTTCGGGGGTCGATTCGGCTAGAGTGAAATCACTATTCAACACTCGGAGAACACGACCATGAACCTGAAGACCATGACGTTGGCCCTGGTGATGACCGGCGTTGGAGTACTGGCCGGATGCTCGTCGCCTTCGGTTATCAACCAACGCGACGGATCTTCGACCGTAGCGCCCGACGAGCCCGAATACGACAAGAAGTCGGGCATGTATGAATACGAACAGAACGGCAAGAAGGTTCAGATCAACAAGGACGACGTGAAGTCGATCGAAGAGGTCAAGTAAGCCAGCCTGACTCTTTACTGTCTGCACCAAGCAAAAGCCCCGGCTGTCATGGCCGGGGCTTTTGTTTTGGTGCGGAACGAACGGGCGCAGTTTACTTGCCCGCGTCCTCGGCGTGGTAGCGGCCCACGCGTTCGACTTCGTTCTTGGAACCCAGGATCACGCTCACGCGCTGGTGCAGCTTTTCAGGCTGGATGTCCATGATGCGCTGCGTGCCGTTGATGGCCGCGCCGCCCGCCTGTTCGATCAGGAAGCTCATGGGGTTGGCTTCGTACATCAGGCGCAGCTTGCCGGCCTTGCCGGGTTCGCGCGCGTCCCACGGGTACATGAAGATGCCGCCGCGGGTCAGGATGCGATGCACGTCCGCCACCATCGAGGCGATCCAGCGCATGTTGAAATCCTTGCCCAACGGGCCGGTGGAGCCAGCCAGGCAGTCGTCGATGTAGCGCTTGACCGGCGGGGCCCAGTGCCGCATGTTCGACATGTTGATGGCGAATTCCTTGGTGTCTTCCGGCACGCGGATGTTCTCGTGCGTCAGCACCCACGATCCCATTTCGCGATCCAGGGTGAAGCCCACGACGCCGTTGCCGATGGTCAGCACCAGCATCGTCTGGGGACCGTAGACGGCGTAGCCGGCCACCACCTGCTTGTTGCCCGGCTGCAGGAAGTCGTCTTCGCAGACGGGGGCGCCCGACACATCATGCGGCGCGTGCAGCACCGAAAAGATGGTGCCGATGGAGACGTTCACGTCGATGTTCGACGAGCCATCCAGGGGATCAAACAGCAGCAGGTATTCGCCCTTGGGGTAGCGGTTCGGGATCAGATGGATGGTTTCCATCTCTTCCGAGGCCATGGCCGCCAGGTGGCCGCCCCATTCGTTGGCTTCCAGCAGGATCTCGTTGGACAGCACGTCCAGCTTCTTCTGGACTTCGCCCTGGACGTTTTCGCTTTCCAGGCTGCCGAGCACGCCGCCCAGCGCGCCCTTGCTGACCGCATGGCTGATGGCCTTGCAGGCGCGCGCCACCACTTCGATGAGCAGCCGGACTTCCGGCGCCAGGGCTTGGGCGGAGCGTTGCTGCTCCACCAGGTATTGAGTCAGTGTTTTACGTTTCAAAAGGATCTCCCTATGCGGCGAATTCTAAAGCCTTGGATACGATTTCCTGCACGTTGCGCGACAGGCCGTCGTGCTGGCGCACTTTTTCAAGCGCGGCCTGCATGGGCGCGCGCAGCGTGGGGACGAAGCGCGACCAGTTGTCCAGCGCACGCGCCAGGCGCGCGGCGATTTCCGGGTTCAGCGCGTCCAGCGCCAGCACCTGCTCGGCCCAAAAGGCATAGCCCGAGCCGTCCGGATGGTGCATGCCGCGGGCGTTGTTGAGGCAGAACTGGAAAATCAGCGCGCGGGCGCGATTGGGGTTGCGCAGCGTGAAGGCCGGGTGCTTCATCAGCTCGCGGGCGGTCTGCACGGTTGTCGAGCGGGCGGCCGCCTGCAACGCGAACCACTTGTCCACCACCAGCGGATTGGCGCTCCATTTCGTATAGAAAGCGGCCAGCGCCTGCTGCGGGAAGTCGCCTTGTCCGAAATTGATCAGGGCAGTCAGCGCGGCCATGCTGTCGGTCATGTTGCCCGCATTGGCGTACTGTTGTTCGGCCAGGCGCTGGGCTTCGGGCTCGCCGGCCGCCATCAGGTGGCTGAGCGCCAGATTCTTCAGGGCGCGCATGCCGGCGGGAATCGGGGCAGGGCTGTACTCGCCCGGCGTCTGGTTCTCGTCGAAGGCGCGGCGGAACTCGGCCTGGAGTTGACGGCCCAGTTCGGCGCGCAGGAAGTCGCGTGCCACGGCCAGAGCGGGCGGATCCACCTCCTGCATGCGTTCGGCCAGTGTCTTTTCCGACGGCAGCGCCAAGGCGCGCGCACGGTAGGCGGCATCCAATGCGGGATCGGTGAGCAACGCGCGCCAGGCGTCGATGAAAGCCGCCTCGGCGTGCAGCGTACGGCCCGCCTGGCGGGCGTCCGCGAGCGCCAGAATCTGGCGGGTGGCCAGTTCCTGGCCGGCTTCCCAGCGCGCAAACGGATTGCCGTCGTGTGCGGACAGCAGCGCCAGTTCTTCGTTGGACCAGTCGTAATCCACGATGACCGGCGCGGAGAAGTCGCGCAGCAGCGAAGGCACGGGCCGTTCGGCGATATCTTCGAATACCCATTGCTGGCTTTGCGTGGTCAGTTCCAGCAGTGCGGTGTCCACGACGGCGCCCTCGTGGCGCAGCGGCAGCGCATTGCCATCGCGGTCCAGCAGGCCGATCGCAAAGGGAATGTGGAAGGGCGCTTTGACGTAGTCCGGGCCGGCCTTCTTTTCGACGCCGACGGGCGGGCACGACTGGGTGAGTGTCACGGTGCAACGGCGCGCGGCGGCGTCGTGATCGAGCCTGACCGAAACGCGGGGCGTGCCGGCCTGCCGGTACCAGCGGCGAAACACTGACAGGTCGCGGCCGGGATGCTGCTTGACGTAAACCGATTCCATAGCGGCGACGAAATCGTCGCACGTTACGGCCTGGCCGTCGTGGCGGCGGAAGTATTCGTCCATGCCCGCGCGGAAGCCGGTTTCGCCCAGCAGCGTGTGCTGCATGCGGATGACCTCGGCGCCTTTTTCGTACACGGTGGCCGTGTAGAAGTTGCCGATTTCCTGGTAGCTTTCCGGACGGATCGGATGCGCCATGGGGCCGGCGTCTTCAGGGAACTGCGCGGCGCGCAGCGCCACGACGTCATCGATGCGCTTGACGGCGCGCGCGCTGGCCGCGGCTGCGGCGTCCATGTCGCGCGCCATCATGTCGGCGCTGAATTCCTGGTCGCGGAAGACTGTCAGGCCTTCTTTCAGGCTCAGTTGGAACCAGTCGCGGCAGGTGACGCGGTTGCCGGTCCAGTTGTGGAAGTATTCGTGCCCGATTACCGATTCAATACCTTCGTAGTTCGCGTCGGTGGCCGTCTGCGGATCGGCCAGCACGTAAGCCGCGTTGAAGATATTCAGACCTTTGTTTTCCATGGCTCCCATATTGAAGTCATGGACGGCCACGATCATGAAGCGGTCGAGGTCCAGTTCAAGCCCGAAGCGGCTTTCGTCCCAGCGCAGCGAACGCACCAGCGAATCCAGCGCCCATTCGGTCTTGGTTTCGGAGCCGGGGTCGCTGTAGACCTGCAGCAGCACATCGCGGCCACTGACCGTCTTGACTGTGGTTTCGCGATGCGTGAGGTTGCCCGCCACCAGCGCGAACAGATAGCAGGGCTTGGGGAACGGATCTTCCCATTCGACCTCGTTGCGGCCGTCGGGCAACTGGCGCGAGGCGATCAGGTTGCCGTTGGACAGCAGCACGGGATACTCGGGCTGCGCGCGCAGCGTCACGCGATAACGCGACATGACGTCGGGGCGGTCAGCAAACCACGTAATGCGGCGGAAGCCTTCGGCCTCGCATTGCGTGAAGAAATTGCCGCCCGACACGTACAAACCCATCAGGGTGGAATTGGCGGACGGCTTGCAGCGGCTGACGATTTCAACCGTGGCGTCGGCGGGCAGGCCACGCAGCGTGAGGGTGTGCTCGGAAAGGTGGTAGCTGGCGGCGGGCAGCGGCTCGCCATTCACGCCTACCGACACGAGTTCCAACTCTTCTCCGTCCAGGATCAGGGCGGCGTCGGCGCTGGCCTCAGGCCTGCGCTGCACGTGCATCGTGCAGCGCACTTCGGTCGCGTCGGGCGCGAGGTCGAAGGCGAGGGCGACTTCGGGAATTTCGTAGGGGTAGGGCTGGTAATCCTTGCGGTAAACGGTAACGGGCGTGTCGGTGCGCATGGGATTTGCAGTCCTGTATGAACAAGAAGGCTATTGTAGTGGCTGGCCGATGAGCGGAACCTTGGGCTTACGGGCTAGCCTGAAAACTTTTGGCAAGCGCTTATGTCAAAGCTCGTTATGATGGCGCCGTCGTGCGCTGAAGGAGTTGCAAATGTCCAGGTCGTCTTGGTTCAGCAGTCTTGGCCGGTGGGCCGGTATTCTTGCCGTCCTGGGGGCGATGACGTTGACGGGCTGCGCCGCGCCGACCGTCTCGGCCCGCGTGACGTCGTTTCAGCAATGGCCGGCGGCTGTCGAAGGCCAGACCTATCAGTTTGTTCCCGCCGACCCATCCCAAATCAATAATCTGGAATATCAGTCGTTCCAGGACATGGTGCGCGCGGGTATCGGCGCTACGGGTCTGGTCGAAGCCCGCCAAGGCGTAAAGGCCCGCTTCGAGGTGTCGTTCCGTTATGGCACCACACAGACGCAGGTGATGGTGCGCCGTCCGTACGATCCGTATTTCTATGGCGGCTATGGCGGTTTTTATGGGCCAGGACCGTGGGGCATGGGCGCGGGTTTCTGGGGTCCGGACTGGGTCGACGTGCCCATGGTGGTCCAGCGCAATTCGCTGTCGCTCTTCATACGGGATACCCAGCAGGGCGGTGCCGAGGTATACCGTTCGACCGCCTTCATTTTGAGCGAGCGCGATGATTTGCTTCGCACCATGCCCTATCTGGTGCGCGCCATATTCGACAATTTCCCCGGCAATAACGGCGCTGAACGAGAGATTCAATTCCCCGCGCGTTGAGCCGGGAAGGTTCTCGGCGGTGGTTTCCTAAAATAAAAACGGCGCACCATGATGGTGCGCCGTTTTATTTCTTACTGAGGAATAGGTTTTATTCCTTGATAAGAAAACTCTCGCGGGTTGCGCCGCCGGCTTCTTCGGCAGCGAGCCAGCGCGGCGCCTTGCCGCGGCCGCTCCAGGTTTCTCCGGTTTGCGGGTGGCGATACTTGGGCGCCACCGCGCGCTTCGCGGCGCCGCCTGCGCGGGCGGGGGCGCTGGCCTTGCGGCGGCCACCCGTGGCAGCGCGGGCGGGCTTGCCGGCGCCGTAGGCGGCGATGATTTCTTCAGGCGTGATGTCGTACTCGCGCATCGACGTGATGATGGACGTGATCACCGGCTTGCGGCGCTTCGTCTGGAGGACTTCGGCCTTCTTTTGGAGCTTGTTGATTTCCTTTTCGATCTTTGCTTGCAGAGCTGCGTAGGTTTCTCGGGCCATGGTTTATTCCTGATTATGGAACTGCTTTAATCGCCGGCGAAGTTATTTATTTGTTGTGCTTCGCATAATACAGAATTTAAGTCGGGGTATCGTCATTCTCAGACTAATTACTTTGTATCAAAAGCGCGGGAAGACTTACCGCTTGCGGGTCGCCGCAATTTTCACAACATAGGAAGCAATATCTTAAATTTGGGACAAACTGAAACAAGCTGCCGCTTGGCTAACGGGTTTGCATTGGGATCGTTGATTGTCGGACAACCCCAGGAATGGCTTGCAGGCTGACGAAATCGTCGGTCTGCAAGCTAGCGCGGGGAACTATCGAAGCGAGTCTGGCGTCAATAACCGAGCGCTCGCTGCGTGCTGAATTTGTCGCAAACGCACGCGTTATACATTATGGCTTTGTGACCCCCCTGCGGTGGTATACCCCCGGAACAACGGTGTTCCGTCCCTCGGATTTCATTTTGTTGTCAGGTCGTACGACAAGATCGAAATCGTCTGATAGGCAATGCGGTCCGGGCGTAATTGCTTAACTTGATACTTAACTTGATGCCCAGTATGCCGCCCCCATCTGTATGGGCAAGATAATGCGAGATCATTTTGTCCCGCATGGCGTGCCGCATTTGCCACTACGGCGCACCGCGACTTTTGGTGTCCGGCGCGACGCCGGGTCCTTGTCGGCGGTACGATACGGTCTTGAGCGCCATGACGCGCATGCGCGGCCCCGGTGCCGTTCCTGAACTGAGCCTATGAAAATCATCGATCCCGCCATTGCTTCCCTGGCCACCGCCAAATCCCTTCTGCTCGACCCCTGGGGGCTGACCGAAGCGGACATGGCGCGGGCACTGGGTGAAATCTTCACCCACAAGGTCGATTACGCCGACCTGTATTTCCAGTACACGCGCAGCGAAGGCTGGAGTCTTGAAGAAGGGATTGTGAAGACGGGAAGTTTCTCCATCAGCCAGGGCGTGGGTGTCCGGGCCGTCAGCGGCGAAAAGACTGCATTCGCCTATTCGGATTCCCTGTCGCCCGACGCGCTGCTGTCGTCGGCGCACGCTGTGCGCGGCATCGCGCGCCGCGGCGCCGGCAAGGTCAAGGTCGCCGCTCACGTCGAGGCCGAGATGGGCCGTAGCCTGTATGCGGACATCGACCCCGTCGCCAGCCTCAGCGCGCCCGAAAAGGTCGCACTGCTCGAGCGCATCGAGCGCATGGCGCGGGCGCGCGATCCCCACGTGATCCAGGTCATGGCCGGACTGGGCGCGGAATACGACGTGGTGCTGGTCGCGGGCAGCGACGGCCGCCTGGCCGCAGACGTGCGCCCGCTCGTGCGCCTGTCGCTCACCGTGATTGCCGAACGCAATGGCCGTCGCGAAATGGGTCACGCCGGCGGCGGTGGGCGGCTGGGCCTGGCCTACTTCACCGACGAGATGCTGCAGGGCTATGTCGAGCGCGCCGTGCACGAAGCCATGATCAACCTCGAGGCGCGTCCCGCACCGGCCGGCGAAATGACGGTTGTCCTGGGCTCGGGCTGGCCTGGCATCCTGCTGCACGAAGCCGTCGGGCATGGCCTGGAAGGCGACTTCAACCGCAAGGGATCCAGCGTGTTCTCCGGCCGCATCGGCGAGCGCGTGGCGTCCAAGGGCGTCACCGTGATCGACGACGGCACGATTCCCGACCGCCGCGGTTCGCTCAACATCGACGACGAAGGCAATGCCACGCAGCGCAATGTCCTGATCGAAGACGGCATTCTGCGCGGCTACATGCAGGACACGCTGAATGCGCGCCTGATGAAGACCGCGGCCACTGGCAACGGCCGCCGCGAGTCCTTCGCGCATCTGCCCATGCCGCGCATGACCAACACGTACATGCTGGCCGGCGACAAGCCCGCCGACGAAATCGTCGCCTCGGTCAAGCGGGGCCTGTATGCCGTCAACTTTGGCGGCGGCCAGGTCGACATCACCAACGGCAAGTTTGTGTTCTCGGCCTCCGAGGCCTACATGATCGAAGACGGCAAGGTTACGTATCCGGTCAAGGGCGCCACGCTCATCGGCAATGGCCCCGACGCCATGAACCGCGTCACCATGATCGGCAACGACCTGCAGCTGGATTCTGGCGTGGGCACCTGCGGCAAGGACGGCCAGAGCGTGCCCGTCGGTGTCGGCATGCCGACGGTCCGCATGGAAGGCCTGACGGTCGGCGGCACGGCCTGATGGCATAAATGGGGGCGGCATCCGGCAAAAATCCGGCGTGACGCCCTCAAAAAACTGTGCTAGAGTCGGTCCCCATGAAATTCGCGTCCCCCGCCTTTTATTTTTATTTTTTTGGTTTTCTGAAGCCGCTGGCGGAGGAAGGGACGCGCTCAATCTGAAGTTTGGACAGAATCCCCCCAAAAAAGCCGCCAGCAGATCTGGCGGCTTTTTTTATGCCGCCGTGGCGGGCAACCCAGGAGCAGTACCGTGTCGCACAACACCGATGACCTTCGTATTCGAGAAATCAAGGAACTGAATCCGCCCTCGCACGTGATGCGCGAGTTCGCGTGCACCAAGGAGGCGTCCGAGACCGTCTTCGCCGCGCGGCAAGGCATGCACCGCATCCTGCACGGCATGGACGATCGCATGATCGTCGTGATCGGTCCGTGTTCCATCCACGACACGCGCGCCGCCATCGAATACGCCAAGCGTTTGAAGCCCGTGCGCGACCGCCTGAGCGCGGACCTGGAAATCGTGATGCGCGTGTACTTCGAGAAGCCGCGCACGACCGTGGGCTGGAAAGGCCTGATCAACGATCCCGACCTGGACGGCAGCTTCGACATCAACAAGGGCGTGCGCGTCGCCCGCGAACTGCTGCTGGACATCAACAGCATGGGCTTGCCGGCGGGATGCGAGTTCCTGGACATGATTACGCCGCAGTACATCGCGGATCTGGTCTCCTGGGGGGCGATCGGGGCGCGCACGACGGAGAGCCAGGTGCACCGCGAGCTGGCGTCGGGCCTGTCGTGTCCGGTGGGATTCAAGAACGGCACGGACGGCAACGTGAAGATCGCCGTCGATGCGATCAAGGCGGCCTCGCAGCCGCACCATTTCCTGTCGGTGACCAAGGGCGGCCATTCGGCCATCGTGTCCACGGCGGGCAACGAGGACTGCCACGTCATCCTGCGCGGCGGCAAGACGCCGAATTACGACGCGGCCAGCGTGGACGCCGCTTGCCAGGACGTGTCCAAGGCCGGTCTCGCGCAGCGCATCATGGTCGACGCCAGCCACGCCAACAGCAGCAAGAAGCCGGAGAACCAGCCGCTCGTCGTCGAAGACGTGGCGCGCCAGATGGAAGCCGGCGATGCGCGCCTGGTCGGCGTCATGGTTGAAAGCCATCTGCTGGGCGGCCGCCAGGACATGGTGCCGGGCCAACCGCTGGTGTACGGCCAGAGCATCACCGACGGCTGCATCGACTGGGATGCGTCCGTGGCCGTGCTGGAGCGCCTGGCGCAAGCCGTGCGCGAACGCCGCCGCGTGGCGCTGACGTCTGGCAAGTAAATCCGGCAAGTGATTCCGGCAAGCGATTCCGGAAAATGAGGGGGATTCACGCCGCGCACCGTCAGCCTGGGGCGGTGTGCGGCGCAGCACGCGAGGCGGCGTAGAATATTCGGATTATCGAACCCGGGAAACCACGAGATCATGAACGCTCCCTTGCACGCCGAATCGTTGCGCCGCGCGGTTCCGGCCGCCTGTCTGGATGCCTTGCGTGCGCACTTTGGCGACCGCCTGTCGGAATCGGCCGCCGTGCGCGAACACCATGGCCGCGACGAATCGCCTTATCCGGCCATGCTGCCCGACGCCGTGGTCTTCGCGCACTCGACGGAAGATGTCGCATTCGTCGCCAAGGTGTGCAACGAGCACCGCGTTCCCTTGATTCCGTACGGCGCCGGCTCGTCGCTCGAAGGCCACATTCTTGCGATCCAGGGCGGCATCAGCCTGGACCTGTCGCAGATGAACAAGGTTCTCGCCATCAACGCCGAAGACCTCACCGCCACGGTGCAGGCCGGCGTGCTGCGCAAGCAGCTTAACGAAGAGATCCGCAGCACCGGTTTGTTCTTTCCGATTGACCCGGGCGCTGACGCCAGCCTGGGCGGCATGGCCGCCACCCGCGCGTCTGGCACCAATGCCGTGCGTTACGGCACGATGCGCGAAAACGTCATGTCGCTGACCGTCGTCACCGCGGACGGCCGCATCATCCGCACCGCGGGCCGCGCCCGCAAGTCGTCGGCCGGCTACGACCTGACGCGCATTTTCGTGGGCAGCGAGGGCACGCTCGGCATCATCACCGAAGTGACCGTGCGCTTGTATCCACAGCCCGAAGCCGTGTCCGCCGCCGTCTGCAATTTCCCGACGCTGGACGCCGCCGTGCAGAGCGTGATCGAGATCATCCAGATGGGCGTGCCGATCGCGCGCGTCGAGTTCATGGACGCCGCCAGCGTGCGTGCCGTCAACCTGCACAGCAAGCTGACCCTGCGCGAAACGCCGCTACTGGTATTTGAATTTCACGGCAGCCCCGCCGGCGTTCAGGAGCAGGCCGAAACCGTGCAGGCCATCACGGCCGAACACGGCGGCATGGACTTCGAATGGGCCGAGCGCCCGGAAGACCGCAGCCGCCTCTGGACTGCGCGCCACAACGCGTATTTTGCGGGCCTGCAGTTGCGTCCCGGCTGCCGCGCCAGCACCACCGACGTCTGCGTGCCGATTTCGCGTTTGGCCGACTGCGTGCGCGACACCGTCGAGGAACTGGACCGCGCAAGCTTCCCGTACACCATCGTTGGCCACGTGGGCGACGGCAACTTCCATGTGCTGATGCTGCTGGACGCTGACAACGCGCAGGAATGGCAGGAATCGGAAGCCATCAATCACAACCTCGTGCGCCGCGCCATCGCTGCCGATGGCACCTGCACGGGCGAGCACGGCGTCGGCCTGCACAAGATGCAATTCATGGCGGAAGAACACGGCGAAGACGCGCTGGATCTGATGCGCAGCCTGAAGCACGCGTTTGACCCGAACAACATCCTGAATCCAGGCAAGATCGTGTCCTGGTAATCAACAGGGGGAGGCTGCAAACGCCTCCCTCGATCCGTCAGCGCCTGCTGCTTTTACGCGACAGGCTGCTTCACGGTTTACGGCCGGTTACGTATGAACTGGCCGCAAATGCCGGTAAATGCGTCAGGTGCGGGTAAATCCCGGCCTGATTAACATGGGCACACGCGCTATTGTTGCGCTCATGAATTCACTGGTCGAAACCGGCCTGGCACAAGTGCAGGCGCCTTATTCGCAGCAGCAGCTCATCGAGGCGTTGTCGGCCGCGTTGCCCGCGCACTGTGTGCTTTATCGCGAAGAGGACACCCGTCCTTACGAATGCGATGGCCTATCCCTTTACCGCTCGATTCCCGCGGTCGTCGCCTTGCCCGAAACGGAAGCGCAGGTGCAGGCCATCATGCGCATCTGCAAGCGCCTGAACGCGCCTATTGTCGCGCGCGGCGCCGGAACGGGATTGTCGGGCGGCGCCATGCCGCACAGCCAAGGGGTGTTGCTTGGGCTGTCCAAATTCAACCGGATCAAGCATATCGACCTGGCCAGCACGACCGCGATCGTCGAGCCGGGCGTGCGCAATCTTGCGATCTCCGAAGCCGTGTCGCCGTATGGGCTGTATTACGCGCCGGACCCATCGAGCCAGATCGCGTGCTCCATCGGCGGCAACGTCGCGGAAAACTCTGGCGGCGTGCATTGCCTGAAATACGGCCTGACCGTGCACAACGTGCTGCGCGTGCGTGTGGTCACAATCGACGGCGACGTGGTCGAACTGGGATCGCACGCGCCGGACGCGCCCGGACTGGACCTGTTGTCTGTGTTCGTCGGGTCTGAGGGCATGCTGGGCGTCGTGACCGAAGTGACCGTCAAGCTCATTCCCAAGCCGGCCTGCCAGCAGGTCGTCATGGCCAGTTTTTCCAGCGTCGAGGCGGCAGGCAACGCGGTCACGCAGGTGATCGCGGCAGGCATGATTCCGGCGGGTCTTGAAATGATGGACCGCCGCGCCACGCACATGGTCGAGCCGTTTGTCCGCGCGGGCTACGACATGGACGCGCAGGCCATCCTGCTGTGCGAATCGGACGGCACGCCCGAAGAGGTGGCGCACGAGATCGCACGCATGGAGGCCGTGTTCCGGCAAGCCGGCGCCACGCGCTGCCAGGTGTCGGCATCCGAAGCGGAACGGTTGAAATTCTGGGCGGGGCGCAAGAACGCGTTTCCCGCTGCCGGGCGCGTGTCGCCCGATTACTACTGCATGGACGGCACGATTCCGCGCCGTCATCTGGCGCGCGTACTGGGCGCCATTGAACAGATGGAAGACGAATTCGGCCTGCGATGCGCCAACGTCTTTCATGCCGGCGACGGCAATCTGCATCCGCTGATCCTGTTCGATTCGAATAAGCCGGACGAGGTGGAGCGCGCCGAGAAATTCGGTGCGGCCATTCTTGAGCTGTGCGTGCAGGTGGGAGGAACCGTGACCGGAGAGCACGGTGTGGGAATGGAGAAGATAAATCAAATGTGCGTGCAATTCTCTCGCGAAGAACTCGACGCGTTCCTGGCAGTCAAGCGGGCCTTTGATCCGCCGTGCCTGCTGAATCCTGAAAAGGTCATCCCCACGCTGGCACGCTGCGCCGAATACGGCAAGATGCACGTCCATGCGGGAGAACTGCGCTTCCCCGATCTCGCCCGTTTCTAGGACGTATCCCTTATGGATTTTGTCCTGTCGGAATTGTGCGACCAGGTCATGACGGCCCGTGCCGGCCACAAACCCCTGTTCGTGATGGGCGGCGGCAGCAAGCGGTTCTACGGTAACTACCGTCCCGTGCGGCCGCAGGATGGCCATTGCCTGCTGGATATGACGCCGTACCGCGGCATCGTCAGCTACCACCCATCCGAACTCGTGGTGACGGTGCGCGCCGGCACGCCGCTGGCCGAACTGGAGGCCGCGCTTGCCGAGCACGGCCAGATGCTGGCTTTCGAGCCGCCGCATTTTGCGCCGACCGCGACGGTGGGCGGCTGCGTCGCGGCCGGCCTGTCGGGCCCGCGCCGCATGAGCGCCGGCGCCTTGAAGGATTTCGTGCTCGGTGCGCAACTGCTGGATTCGGAAGGACGCATCCTTTCCTTCGGTGGCGAGGTCATGAAGAACGTGGCGGGCTATGACGTGTCGCGCCTCCTGGCCGGCTCGCACGGCATCTTCGGCGCCATCCTCGAGGTGTCGCTGAAGGTCGTGCCCAAGCCGATGGAAGAGATGACGCTGGCGTTGCCCGCGACGCAGGCGCAGGCACTGGCCAACTTTGCCTTCTGGCGCGGCAAGCCGCTGCCGATCTCGGCATCGAGCTGGTCAAGCGATGCCGACGGCGCGGACGGCATGACGATGGTGCGCCTGTCGGGCGCGCCGCCCGCGCTGGCCAGCGCGCGGGCGCTGATCGGCGGCGATGTGCTGGCGCCCGATGCGGCCGACGCATGGTGGCGGTCGTTGCGCGAGCAGACGCACCCGTTCTTTGCGCCAGACCGGCCATTGTGGCGGCTGGCCCTGCCGCCAACCACCCCCGATCTGGAACTGGGGCCGATGCTGGTGGAGTGGGGCGGTGGCCAGCGTTGGCTGAGCGGTCAGCGCGATGCCGCCGAAATGCGCGATATGGCGGCCCGACATGGCGGTCACGCGACGCTGTTCCGGCCCGCCGATACCCCGCCGCCCGCCGATGGCGTGTTCCATCCGCTTGCGCCGGGTGTCGGCGCAATCACCCGCAGGCTGAAGCAGGAACTCGATCCCGCCGGCCTCTTCAACCCCGGCCGCCTGGTCCTGGAGCTGTAGGACATCATGCAAACCAATCTGGCTTCCTGGGCGAGCGGCACCGATCTGGGCAACGAGGCGGACGCGATTCTGCGCCGCTGCGTGCATTGCGGATTCTGCACGGCCACCTGTCCCACGTATCAGGTCCTGGGCGACGAACTGGACAGCCCGCGCGGACGCATCTATCTCATCAAGCAGGTGCTGGAGGGCAAGGAGCCCACGCAATCCACGCAGCAGCATCTGGACCGCTGCCTGACCTGCCGCAATTGCGAGACCACCTGCCCGTCCGGCGTCGAGTACGGCCACCTCGTCGACATCGGCCGCAAGATCGTGGACGAGCGCGTGGAGCGGTCGTGGGGCGACAGGACCAAACGCACCTTGCTGCGCAAGGCAATGCTGTCGCCGATGTTCGCGCCGGCCATGCGTCTGGCTCAGAGCCTGCGCGGCATCCTGCCCCAGGCCCTGCGGCGCAAGGTGCCGGAACGCCGCGACGCCGGACCGCTACCGCAGGTGGCGCGACACGATCGCCAGGTCCTGATGCTGGCGGGCTGCGTGCAGCCGGCCATGATGCCCACCATCGACGCCGCCACCATCCGCGTGCTGGATGCGGTCGGCATCGGCGCGCGCATCGCGCCGGGCGCCGGTTGCTGCGGCGCGGTCAGTTTTCACCTGGACGCGCAGGACGAAGCCGTGGCGCAGATGCGCGCCAACGTCGACGCGTGGTGGCCGCTGGTGCAGGACGGCAAGGTCGAGGCCATCGTCATGAATGCGTCGGGCTGCGGCGCCATGGTCAAGGAATACGCGCACCATCTGCGCCACGACCCAGCGTATGCGCAGAAAGCCGCCGACATCGTGGCGCTGGTGAAGGACGTGGCGGAGATTGTCGCGCCGCACGCCGACATGCTGCGGTCGCGTCTGCCGGTCGGTACGCGGGCATCGTTTCACCCGCCGTGCACGTTGCAGCACTGGCAAGGGCTGCGGCCGTTGTCAGAGCAATTGCTGGTCGATCTGGGATTTGAGCTGCAGCCGTTCGCGGACAAGCATCTGTGCTGCGGATCGGCGGGCGCGTATTCGGTATTGAATCCGGACATCGCGCTGGAGCTGCGTGACCGCAAGCTGGGCGCCATCGCGGTGGGCAGTCCCGATGTGATCCTGTCGGCCAACATCGGATGCATCGGCCATCTGCAAAGCGGCACCGATACGCCGGTGCGCCATTGGGTCGAAGTGGTCGACGAGCAGTTGCGCCGCGCTGCGCAGGGCTAGCCGCCCGCGCAGCGCCTGGCGTTGTGGTTACTCCACGGCCTTGACCATGTCTTCGAGCACCTTCTTGGCGTCGCCGAAGACCATCATCGTGCGGTCCATGTAGAACAGTTCGTTGTCCAGCCCGGCATAGCCCGAGGCCATGGAGCGCTTATTCACGATGACCGTGCGCGCCTTGTAGGCCTCGAGGATGGGCATGCCGGCGATGGGTGACTTGGGATCGTTCTTGGCGGCCGGGTTGACCACGTCGTTCGCGCCCAGCACCAGCACCACGTCGGTCTGGCCGAACTCGCTGTTGATGTCTTCCATCTCGAAGACCTGGTCGTAAGGCACTTCGGCCTCGGCCAGCAGCACGTTCATGTGGCCGGGCATGCGGCCGGCCACCGGATGGATCGCGTACTTCACGGTCACGCCCCGCGCGGTCAGCTTTTCGGCCAGTTCCTTCAGCGCATGCTGGGCCCGCGCGACAGCCAGGCCGTAGCCCGGCACGATGGTGACGCTTTCGGCGTTGGTCATCAGGAACGCCGCGTCGTCCGGGCTGCCCGACTTGACGCTGCGCTGCTGCGCGTCGCCTGCCGCCGCGCCGCCGCCCGCTTGCCCGCCAAAGCCGCCCAGGATCACGTTGAAGAACGACCGGTTCATCGCCTTGCACATGATGTAGGACAGGATGGCGCCCGACGAGCCCACCAGCGAGCCGGCGATGATCAGCATGGGGTTGTTCAGCGAGAAGCCGATGCCCGCCGCCGCCCAGCCGGAATAGCTGTTCAGCATCGACACCACCACCGGCATGTCCGCGCCGCCGATCGGGATGATGATCAGCACGCCCAGCACGAAGGCGATGAGCGTCATGATGATGAACGGCGTCCATTCCTGCGTGAGCATGAACCAGAGGCCGCAACCCAGCATCGCCAGCGCCAGCGCCAGATTCAGCATGTGCTGGCCGGGGAACACCACGGGCGCGCCCTGGAACAGCCGGAACTTGTATTTGCCGGACAGCTTGCCGAAGGCGATGACCGAACCCGAGAACGTAATGGCGCCCACGAACGTGCCGATGAAGAGCTCGAAGCGGTTGCCGGTCGGGATGGCCATGCCGGGCGGCGCGATGCCGAAGGCGTGCGGCTCCGCCACGACGGCCACGGCGATCGCGACCGCCGCCAGGCCGATCATGCTGTGCATGAAGGCGACCAGCTCGGGCATCTTGGTCATCTCGACGCGCTTGGCCATCAGCGTACCGATGGAACCGCCGACCAGCAGCCCCAGCACGACCCAGCCCAGCCCGATCGTGGCCGTGCCGCTGCGCGCCAGCCCGATGATGAGCGCCGCGGTGGTCACCACGGCGATCGCCATGCCGGCCATGCCGAAGGCGTTGCCCAGACGCGAGGTGGTGGGATGCGACAGGCCCTTGAGCGCCTGGATGAAGCAGACCGAGGCAATCAGGTAGAGCAGGGTGACGAGGTTCAGCGAGATCATTTCGCTTCCTCCTTGCCCGGCTTGCGGTCCTTCTTCTTGAACATTTCAAGCATGCGCCGCGTCACGAGAAAACCGCCAAAGACGTTGACGGCGGCCAGCGCCACCGCGAATACGCCCATGCCGCGCGCCAGTCCGCCTTCGGTCAGCGCGGCGGCCAGCATCGCGCCGACGATGATGATCGCGGAAATGGCATTGGTGACCGCCATGAGCGGCGTGTGCAGCGCGGGCGTGACGTTCCAGACCACGTGATAGCCGACATAGATGGCCAGCACGAAGATGATCAGATTCATCAGGGTGGGGTTGATCGCTTCCATGGTCACGTCCTCCGCGTCACATTGCCGCCTTCGCACACCAGGCAGGCTGCCACGATTTCATCGTCGCGCTGGATCGCCAGCGCGCCGTCCGCATTGATGATGAGCTTCAGGAAATCCAGGATGTTGCGCGCGTAGAGCGCCGAGGCGTCGGTCGCGACCAATCCGGGCAGGTTGGTCAGCCCGATGATCGTCACGCCGTGCTTTTCGACGATTTGCCCTTTTTCCGACAGCGGGCAGTTGCCGCCACGTTCGACGGCAAGATCCACCAGCACCGAGCCCGGCTTCATGGCCGCGACCGTGTCCGCCGAAACCAGCGTGGGGGCGGGGCGTCCCGGGATCAGCGCGGTGGTGATGACGATGTCCGCCTGCTTGCAGCGTTCGGACACCAGCGCGGCCTGGCGCGCCATCCAGGCGGGCGGCATGGGCCGCGCGTAGCCGCCCGTGCCTTGCGCGATCTCGCGCTCTTCCTCGGTCTCGAACGGCACGTCGATGAATTTGGCGCCCAGCGATTCGACCTGTTCGCGGGCGGCGGGCCGTACGTCGGAGGCTTCGACCACTGCGCCCAGCCGCTTGGCGGTGGCGATCGCCTGCAGGCCGGCCACGCCGGTGCCCAGGACGACGGCGCGCGCGGCTTTCAGGGTGCCGGCGGCGGTCATCATCATGGGGATCAGCCGGCCGTAGTGATGGGCCGCAAGCAGCACGGCCTTGTAGCCGGCCAGGTTGGCCTGCGACGACAGCACGTCCAGGCTTTGCGCGCGGGTGATGCGCGGCGCGGCTTCCAGCGCGAAGCCGGTCAGGCCCGCGGCGGCCATTTGCGCCAGACCTTCGGCGTCGAAGGGGTCGAGCATGCCTACGACCACGGCACCCGGCTTCATGCGGAGCAATTCTTCGGGTGCGGGCGCGCGAACCTTCATGACCAGTTCGGCGCCCAGGGCATCCTGGGCTGAACCGAGCGTGGCGCCCGCGGCAACATAGGCATCATCGAGATAGCGGGCGGCGGCGCCGGCTCCACTTTCCACAACGACGGTGTGCTTGCCGCCCACGTACTTCTTGACGGTCTCCGGTGTTGCTGCGACACGGGTTTCCCCGTCTCGGGTTTCCTTAGGTATCCCGATGTGCATCGACGCCTCTCCTCAGAAGGTTCGCCGTAGTTATACACGGAATGTGCGCTCTCACGCCTCCCCCGTTTTGGCCGCTTGCGCCGGGCCAAAAAAAAACCCCATGGCGAACCATGGGGCGTGGGGCTTGCAACCCGGCGTCTGGACGGGCGGCGTTTCTTATGCCGTCTGCGCGCGGGTCCAGGTGATCAGCGCGGCGGTAAGGTCGCGCAGATCGGCCTTCAGCCGGCCGTAGTTGTCGGTCGGACGAAGCGACACTTCGTCCATGTAGAGCTTGCGGTTGATCTCGATCTGCAGGCTGTGGCGGCCTTCTTGCGGGCGGCCGAACGCGCGCACCAGTTCCACGCCCTTGTAGGGATCGTTCACGGTGACGTTGTAGCCGCGCTCGCGCAGCCAGGCGGCGATGAATTCGCGGAAGGCCGGATCGCTGGTGCTGCCGTCGCGGTCGCCCAGCACAAAGTCGGGATGGACCAGGCCCGGGCGATCGGTGGCGAAGGCGCCGGCCACGCTGGGCATCGAGTGGCAGTTGATGTGCCAGACCTTGCCGAACTTGCGGTGGGCGTTGTCCAGCACCTGACCAAGCGCGGCGTGATAGGGCTTCCAGCAGGCATCGATGCGGTGGCGCACTTCGTCCACCGTGAGCTTGCGGTTGTACAGCGGGGTGCCGTCATCGAGCATGCGCCAGATCAGACCCTTGCCCAGCTTGACCTTGGGCGAGGGGTTGATTGCGTCGGGCCATGCCGCGTCCAGCAGCAATTCGTCGATCTCGTCGGCGGCGCGGTTGGCGTCGATGTAGGCGCGCGGAAACGCCGCGGCGATCATCGGCACGCCCATCTCGATGGCGTCGCCCCATAGATCGTCAACCCAGGTGTCCTCGGCCGTGCGCAAGGCGCCAAAGTCCACCGCGGCGGCGAAATCGGGGGGGTAGGTCGTGCCGCTGTGCGGGGAATCCAGCACGAGAGGGACCGAGATTTCCGAATCGGGATAGTGCTGCGGGAGGTCGAAGCGGTAGGACAGGGGCTGGGTAAGTCGCATAAGGGGGTACTGCGTTCGTGAATCGGAGGTCCTCGCGCGCCACGGGCGCGCGAGGACCGAAGACCGGTTAGTCGATCTTCACGTTGGCTTCTTTGGCGATGCGCTTGTTCTTGGCGATTTCAGCCGAGATCTGCGCGCCGAATTCGGCCGGGGTGTTGGCAGCGGGCGAGGCGCCGAGGGCAGCAAGGCGGCTCTTGACGTCTTCTTCGGCGCTGACCTTCTGGACGGCGGCGTTCAGCTTGGCCAGCACGGGGGCGGGCAGCTTGGCCGGGGCGACCAGACCGAACCACGAGGCGTCGTTCACGGCCGGCAGGCCGGCTTCGGCGAACGTGGGCACGTTGGGCAGCGAGGCGACGCGCTGCGGCGAGGCGACGGCCATGGCGATCAGGCGGCCGGACTGGACGTGCGGCAGCGTGGAGGGCAGGTTGTCATACATGACGTCGACCTGGCCGGCCAGCGCGTCGTTCAGCGCGGGGCCCACGCCACGGTACGGCACGTGCATCAGGTCGGTGCCCGAGGCCATCTTGAACAGTTCGCCCATCATGTGCGAGACCGAACCGTTGCCGGCCGACGCGTACGTCAGCTTGCCGGGCTGGCTCTTGGCCAGCGTGATGAATTCGGCGATGGTCTTGGCCTGGACCTTCGGGTTGATGGTCATGATGTTCGGCACGGCAGCCAGGTTCGAGACGGGCGTGAAGTCCTTCTCGCCATCGAACGGCAGGTTCGGGTAGATGGCCGGGTTGATGCCGTGCGTGCTGACGGTGGCGATGCCCAGGACGTAGCCGTCCGGCGCGCTGCTGGCGACGAAGGCGCTGCCGATCGAGCCGCCGGCGCCGCCGCGGTTTTCCACGACGACGGTCTGGCCCAGTTCCTTGCCGAGCTTGTCGGCGAACAGGCGGCCGACGATGTCGGTGGTGCCGCCGGGCGGGAAGGGAACGATCAGGCGGATGGGCTTGCTGGGATACGCATCTTCAGCGTGCGCGATACCCGAGGTCAGCGGCGTGGCCAGGGTCGCGGCGGCGACACACAGGCCCAGGACTACATTACGGCGTTGCATGAATTCCCCTACTAATGAATGAACAGCGGATGCGCAAAGGCAGACGCAAACCCGACAATTCTTTCCTGGCGGGCAGGTTTGCGCAAACGAAAGATTCTCCGTAAGCTATGACTTTTTTTCATACCTCTTTTCGGCAGGCTCTCGTCGGCGTTACTTTTCTGTAACATCCGTCGCCCGCGCCTTTGCCGTCATCATGCCCGCAGGGCAAGGGAGCCCCACATTCGGTGGGGGCTGCAGATGAGGCGTTTCTGTCCCTCTTTAACGGATCTCCAGGCGTTCGAAGTTGCCGCCCGGCATAGCAGTTTCACGCGCGCCGCGCAGGAATTGTGCGTGACACAGGGGGCCGTGAGTAAACAGGTGAAACATCTGGAAGAGTTCGTTGGCGTTGAACTATTCCTACGAATCAGGCAAGGCCTGGTTCTGACCGAAGCAGGCCGCAGCTATCTGGCCAAGATCCAGGCCGGTCTCGGCCAGATCGAAGCGGCCACCGTCGAGCTGATCGCGCACCAGGGGCGCGGCGGCACGCTCAACCTGACCTGTATGCCGACGTTCGGCGCGCGGTGGCTGATTCCGCGGCTGACCGCCTTCATGCGCCTGCGGCCCGACATCCACGTGGAATTCCTGCCGCACCGCCAGGGCTACGACTTCTCCACCCCCGAATTGGACGCCGCCGTGCGCTTCGGCGAGGGGCTGTGGCCCGGCAGCGGCGCGGACTACATCGTGGGCCGCGAGATCCTGCCGGTCTGTAGTCCCCGCCTGATCGCGGGCGGGTGCCAGTCGCCCGAAGATCTGCTGGCATACCCGCTGCTGCACCATACGTCGGCCCTGGAAGGCTGGCGCGACTGGTTCGAGCAGGCTGGCTGCGATACGCGGCGCAGCCTGGAAGGCGCCCGGTTCGATCAGTACGCGCTGCTGTCGCAGGCCGCCGCGGCGGGCTTCGGCGTGGCGCTGATCCCGCGCTGCCTGATCGAGGACGAGCTGCGCGACGGCAAGCTGGCCATCGCGATGCAATTGCCGATCCGCGCGCGGATGGGCTATTACCTGTGCTACCCCGAGCAGAAGGCCAATCTGCCCACCCTGCAGGCCTTCCGCGCCTGGTTGATGGAAGTGTCGCGCGCCGCCGAACCGCAGCCGCGGGAAGACGCCTTGTCCGATCTAAAATAGCCGCATCATGAGTCAAACATCCACCAAGAAAGGCCGCGTTGTCGTCGGCATGTCCGGCGGGGTCGATTCTTCGGTCACCGCCTGGCTGCTCAAACAGCAAGGCTACGAGGTCGTCGGCCTGTTCATGAAGAACTGGGAAGACGACGACGATTCCGAATACTGCTCCACCCGCCAGGATCTCCTGGACGCCGCCAGCGTCGCGGACCTGGTCGGCGTCGAGTTCGAATACGTCAACTTCGCCGCCGAGTACAAGGACCGCGTGTTCGCGGATTTCCTGCGCGAATACTCCGCGGGCCGTACGCCCAACCCCGACGTCCTATGCAATGCCGAGATCAAGTTCAAGGCGTTCCTCGACCACGCCATGGCGCTGGGCGCAGAACACATCGCGACCGGCCATTACGCCCGCGTGCGCGAAGTGCCCGCCGAGGGCGGCGGCTCGCAGTTCCAGTTGCTGAAGGCGCTGGACGCATCCAAGGACCAGAGCTACTTCCTGCATCGCCTGAACCAGGCGCAGTTGTCGCGCACGCTGTTTCCGCTGGGCGAGATCCACAAGACCGAAGTGCGGCGCATCGCGCACGAGATCGGCCTGCACAACGCCGCCAAGAAGGATTCCACGGGGATCTGCTTCATCGGCGAGCGGCCGTTCCGGGAATTTCTGAACCGTTACCTGCCCACCGAGCCTGGTCCCATCCTGACGCCCGAAGGGCAGGAGGTCGGCCGCCACGAAGGGCTTTCGTTCTACACGCTGGGCCAGCGCAAGGGGCTGGGCGTGGGCGGCGTCAAGGGCCGCCAGCGGGACGACGGCACGGCCGAGGCCTGGTACGTGGCGCGCAAGGATCTGGAACGCAACGTGCTGTACGTCGTGCAGGGGCATGACCATCCTTGGCTGCTGTCTGGCGATCTGAAGGCGCAGGACGCGAGCTGGGTGGCCGGTCACCCGCCGGCAGCGGGCGCCTACGGCGCCAAGACCCGCTATCGGCAAGCCGACGCGGCGTGCCGCCTGGGCGATGCGGCGCCCGAGACGTTTTCGCTGGATTTCACCGAGCCGCAATGGGCGGTGACGCCCGGGCAGTCGGCCGTGCTATACGATGGCGAGGTTTGCCTGGGTGGCGGGATCATTATTTAAGCAGTCCCCGCTGCACGTAACCAAGGCCCCCCGGAGCCATGCCCGCGGGGCCTTGTTCATGACAATAAAACTGAGGAGACGGTTGTGGATGTGACGATGGTGATCTGCCTGCTGGTGTTGGGCGGAGTGGTCGGCTTTGCCGCGGGCCTGCTGGGCATTGGCGGCGGCATGCTGCTGGTTCCCTTTTTGACGATGCTGTTCACCTGGCAGGGCATGCCGGCCGACCTGGTGGTGCACGCCGCGATCGCCACGTCCATGACGTCGATCCTCTTTACCTCCATTTCCAGCGTGCGCGCCCACCAACAGCGGGGCACCATCAAGTGGCGCATCGTCGCGGCGATGGCGCCTGGCATCATCATCGGCGGGCTGCTGTCGGGCGGCGCGGTGTTTGCCGCGCTGAGCACGCTGTGGCTGTCGCTGTTCTTCGCGTTGTTCGTGGGCTACTCCGGCTGGAGCATGCTGCGCAACAAGAAGCCCAAGCCCACGCGCCAGATGCCGGGCGTGGTCGGCACCAGTGCGGCGGGGGCGGGCATCGGCTTCCTGTCGGGCCTGGTCGGCGCCGGGGGCGGCTTTCTGTCGGTGCCGTTCATGGTCTGGTGCAACGTGGCCCTGCACAATGCGGTGTCGACCTCGGCGGCCCTGGGCTTTCCCATCGCGCTGGCCAACAGCGTGGGTTATATCGTTTCGGGCCTGAACGAAGCCCAGACCTATCCGGGGATGCTCGGCTTCATCTACTGGCCGGCATTGCTGGCGCTGGTCTGCACCAGCGTCCTGACGGCGCCGCTGGGGGCGCGCATGGCCCATCGCCTGCCGGTGCAGACGCTCAAGCGCGTGTTCGCCGCGCTGCTGTTCGCGCTGGCGGCGTACATGCTGTTCAAGGCCTGGCAGACCTGGACGGTTTGATCGATATACGGAAAACCGGCCGCAGAAAGCGGCCGGACGAAAAAACGCCCGGTCGAGCCGGGCGTTTTTGCGGGCATTTCTGGCCGGCCGTCAGGCCGTCTTGGGCACCGTGTCGATGAACGACTGGCGCTGCGACAGCTTGTCGTACAGGCGGGCCAGATTGGGCTGGCCGGTGCGCCAGTCCAGGGTGGCAAAGCGCAGGTCCAGGTAGCCCAGGGCACAGCCGACCGCGATGTCCGCGAGGCTGTAGTTGATGCCCATGCAATGGGCGTTGTCGCCCAGGCTTTTGTTCATGGCGTCCAGGCTGGCGTGGATCTTGCCGTATTGGCGTTCGATCCATTCGGGGCTGCGCTGGGCCTCGGGGCGCTGGTTTTCCTTGACGATGGTCACGCAGGCGTCCAGGACGCCATCGGCGATGGCTTCCCAGCATTTGACGGCTGCGCGATCGCGCCCTTGCTGAGGAATCAGCCGGGCCACGGGAGACAAGGTGTCCACGTATTCGACGATGACGCGCGAATCGAACAGGGCGCCGCCGTCTTCCATCACCAGGCAGGGGACCTTGCCCAGCGGGTTGTACGTTTGGATCTGCGTGTCGGCGGACCAGACGTTTTCGAGTTCAAGCCGGTAGTCCAGCTTTTTCTCGGCCATGACGATACGCACTTTGCGCACGTAGGGACTGGTAAGCGAGCCGATCAGTTTCATGGAGTCACAAGCGGAGTCGGAAAGCGGCCGAAGTATAGCAGGCTGTATGACGGCCGGAATTGTCCGCAGGGCGGAATCTTCGTCAGTTTGCCACAATGTCAGGCGGCCCCGGATGATAAAATCGCCGGGTTTTCCCATCCGTCGCTTTTTCCCTACCAGACCATGCAAATCGCCGATCAGCTGAGCCAACTTAATGCCCTTTCGCCACTGGATGGCCGCTACGCTTCCCGGGGCGACGCACTGCGCGGTCTGCTGTCCGAAGCCGGCTTCATGGCGCACCGCGTCGAAGTCGAGGTCGCCTGGCTGATCGCCTTGTCGGACGCCGGCCTGCCCGAGCTGCCGGCCTTCTCCGAGGCCGCCCGCGCGCGCCTGGCCCAGTTGGTCGCCAACTTCTCCGAGGCGGACGCCGGCCGCATCAAGGATATCGAGCGCGTCACCAACCACGACGTGAAGGCCGTCGAGTATTGGCTGAAAGAAAAGGTCGCCGATGACGCCGAACTGGCCCGCGCCGCAGAATTCATCCACTTCGCCTGCACGTCCGAAGACATCAACAACACCTCGCACGCGCTGATGCTGTCGCGCGCCCGCGACCAGGTCGTGGTGCCGCGCCTGCGCGAAGTCGCCGCCAAGCTGAACGACCTGGCCGTCGCCAACGCCGATCAGCCGCTGCTGTCGCGCACCCACGGCCAGCCCGCCAGCCCGACCACGCTGGGCAAGGAATTCGCCAACGTGGCCGCGCGCCTGAACCGCGCCATCGCCGCCGTCGTGGCCGTCGAGCCCCTGGCCAAGCTGAACGGCGCAACGGGCAACTACAACGCCCACCTGTCCGCCTATCCCGAAATCAACTGGCCCGAGTTCAGCAAGCGCGTGCTGACCGGCCTGGGCCTGACTCAGAACCGCCACACCATCCAGATCGAACCGCATGACTGGATGTCCGCGCTGTTCGACGCGATTACCCGCGCCAACATCATCATCCTGGACCTGGATCGCGACATCTGGGGCTACGTGGCGCTGGGCTACTTCAAGCAGCGCCTGAAGGAAGGCGAGGTCGGTTCGTCGACCATGCCGCACAAGGTCAACCCGATCGACTTCGAAAACTCCGAAGGCAACCTGGGTCTGGCCAACGCCGTGCTGCGCCATCTGGCCGACAAGCTGCCGATCTCCCGCTGGCAGCGCGACCTGACCGATTCCACCGTCCTGCGCAACCTCGGCGTGGGCCTGGGCTACTGCCTGGTGGCGTGGGATGCCTGCATGCGCGGCCTGGGCAAGCTCGAAGTCAACACGGCTGCCATCGACGCCGATATCGACGCCTGCTGGGAAGTGCTGGCCGAGCCGGTGCAGACCGTCATGCGCCGCTATGGCCTGCCGCAGCCGTACGAGCAGCTCAAGGCCTTGACGCGCGGCAAGGGCATCACCGAAGAGGCTCTGCGAGAATTCATCCAGGGCCTGGCGCTGCCTGAAGAGCCCAAGGCCCGCCTCCTGGCGATGACCCCGCGCTCGTACATTGGTCTGGCTGCCGAGCTGGCCCGGGCGGTATAGTCGCCGTGCCGCGCGCGTTACGCGCGCGGCTTTCACGTTGTACCTACGGGAGAAATCAATGAAGAAGTTGTCCACGCTCGCTGCGCTGGCCTGTATGACGGTGGGTCCGCTGCTGGCAACGTCCGCCTCCGCGCAATTCGCCAAGCCCGAAGATGCCGTCAAGTACCGCCAGTCGGCGCTTGCACTGATCGGCTCGCACTTCGGCCGCATGGCGCCGGTGGTCAAGGGCCAGGCGCCCTATGACGCCGCGCAGATCAAGGCCAACGTCGATGTGCTGAAGACGCTGTCGGCATTGCCGTGGGCGGGTTTCGGCCCGGGTACGGAAGGCGGTGACGCCCGTCCCGAAATCTGGAGCGACGCGGCTGGCTTCAAGCAGAAGCAGCAGGCGTTCCAGGACAACATCGTGAAACTGTCGGCAGCCGCCGATGCCGGCGATCTGGACAAGCTGCGCGCGGCCTTCGGCGACGTCGGCGCCAGCTGCAAAGCCTGCCACGATTCGTACCGCAAGAAGAAATAAGGCATCGGGCCGTTGTCAGATCCGGCCCGTCATCCTGGCAAGCAAAAAGCCCCGTCAAGGGGCTTTTTTCATGGGCTGTTCGCTTGGGCAGAGTCAGGAGAACGACATGTCGGACACGACCTCGAGCGATCGTATCCACAGCACCAGCCCGGTCACGCAGGCGCCCAGCAACAGTGCGCGCAGCCAGATGGCCAAGCCGTCCTGCGCGGGCGGCGTGCCGGCGGGCACGTCCTTGGCATCGACGTTGCCGGTGATGATGGCACGCACCAGACGCTTGCGGCGCACCACCACGTACCACGTGACGGCCAGCAGGTGTAGGACGACCAGGCCGATGATGACCCATTCATTGAGCTTGTGCCAGGACGTCATGGCGCTGGCGGTGGCTTCGGATACGTGTCCGAACAGCGGACCCTGCGTCATGATGTCGTCCGTGGTGAACAGGCCGCTGACCGCCTGAAAGCCCACGACCAGCAGCAATGCCATGACCGACAGGGCGCCCAGCGGATTGTGGCCGGCGGGCGCGGCGGCGCCCTTCAGGTAGCGGGCCACGGCGCCGGGGCCGCGAACGAAATGCGCGAACCTGGCATAGCGCGGTCCGGCAAAGCCCCACAGCACGCGGAAGATGATGAGGCCCAGCGCCGTACAGCCGAACCGCACGTGCCAGTCCATGTACAGGCCGCCCAGTTTCACGCTGACGAACGCGCCGACGATGCAGACGACAAGTCCCCAGTGAAAGAGGCGGGTGGGAAGGTCCCAGATGCGGACCGCAAGACGATTGTTCTGCATGGTGAGATCAGCGGGCTGAAGTTGCTGGGAATTTATCACGCACAAAGCAAACCGCCGCGGGGTAAGCGCGGCGGTGTTGGTCTGCTTAGCGAGCGTTGCGGCGCACCGGTTCGATGCGATGCACGTGCTCGTGGCGGAACCGGATGCGCTGGGCGGGAGTCTTTTGCGCGGGCGCGCCGCACGGTACGACTTCGGTGGTGTAGGTGGTGGTGCCGTTGATCGGCGCGTTGAAGATGACCGTGGCGCGGATCTCGGGGCCGTTTGCCGGCTTCAGGTAGACGATGTCGCCGATGTGGATGGGCATGTCGTCGAGCTGCGTATGGGCCGGGCGGCGGATCAGTTCGGTGGTGGTGAAACGAGTATTCATGTTGTGTTCTCTTTAGGTTCTAGTTATTGGAAAAGCTGCGTCTTGTCATGGTGCGCGCAAGCCGGGCAAATGCGGGGCACTTGGCCGGACCTTCGCGAAGCGCCTTGTCCGCCGGATGTATTGGACAGGCGTTACATGACACTAACGCATTGCTGCTGCCGTTCTTTTGCGCATTCTCATGTTTTTTGCGCGCCGGGCCGGCGTGGTGATGCCTTCGTCCAGTCCTGGCGGGCATCGGTCGGGCTGCAGGGCGCAGGCGCGCCATACACGGGCATGGTTGCCGGCGCGGTAGCGTGCGCCGATGCAGCCCTGGGTGCGCACAGAGTGGGTTGGCTCTGGCGCTCGCGGTGGTTGGACCGCGGCATGCGTCGCTGCTTCCGGAAAAGCAACGTGTTATTTGGGTGTATCTGCTTCAGGCCGATCCGGACTGGCGGATGGGCGAAGGCGTGGGGTTTCCGATGGTGCTCTGGGTTTGCGTATTTTGCGTTGTACTTCGCAAGGACGCAGAGCTTACGGGAGGCGGATCTGTTTGCGGCAACCGCTTTTTTGCGGCCAGCTTGGGGTGAGCAGTTCGTGGCGGACATGGCGTACCGGGGTACGACTGCGCAGATCCAACCGACGATAATATCGGAGAATACGCGATTATGCAAGCATTTTCGGCCGGATAGGCATCCGGCCGAGCAAATACGCGTTAGTGCGCCGCGGGACGGGCCTGGCGTTGGGCCTCGATGATCAGGCCTTCCAGGCGCGGCGACATGCGCAGCGCCACTTGGGTGCTGGTCGTGCCGTCGGGCTGCGGCAAGGTTTCCAGCGCCAGTTCGATGCGCTCGTCGTCAAAGGCCTCGGGCGCCGCCTGAATCTCCACATAGCGTTCCAGCAGCGCGTCCACGGCTTTCTGGGCGTCCGCCAGCGCCTCTTCCGATAGCTTGCCGTGGCCGAGGTACTGGTTGACCACCCGCGCCAGGTCGTTCATGAAAAGGAGCAAGGCGTTCGCGCCGCGGCAATCCGGGAGCGTGAAACCCCAGGGCAGGGGAGAAGCGTTCTGAGTCATGGGGGCAGCCAGTGTGTGTTGCGGGCGGCCGAACGCCGCCGAATCCGTGATTTTAGAGGACGCCGGCGCCGCGGGCATGCGCGCCGCTCTCCCTGTGTCAACTCGCTTCGATGGCAACAAATTTCGCCCCATTCGGATCCAAGCTCGGGGCTACCGGATAATCTTCCCGTAATCTGCAGAATCGGAGTGCAAAAGGATGCGCATGGGTTGGGTTCGCGCGTGGGTGGCGGGCATGGCGGCGGTTTCGATGCTGTTGCTGGCGGCCTGCGTCAACAAGGAGCCGCAGGAGCGCGCCGCGTTCATACAGGTTCTGCAAGTCCGCATGAACAACGTGACGCTTGTGCCGATCGGTCTGTTGAGCAAGCAGGAAAAGGACGCGATCGGGGATTACGACGACGCCTACGAAGTAATGACGGATTTCCAGGACGCCATGGCCAAGGCGGCCGCGCCGCTGCGCGAAGTGCTGTCCGTGGAGACGATCCGGTCGGTAAGCGAGATCGTGGAGCGCAAGGCCAGCCTGCAGGCGGCGCGCAAGACGCTGGCAGACAGCGCCGCGCAGGTCCAGGCGGCGCGAAGCAAGGCCGACAAGGCGCGCGCGGCCTTGACGCTGCCCGCCGATCTGGCACCCGTGTATGACGGCGTCTACGACGAGGCGGTGACAGCGCCGGCTGCCGACATGATGGAGGCCGCGGCCAGGATGGACTCGGTCGCCCGCGACGCGCTGGGCATTGCGGACTTCGTGGCTGCCAATGGCGCGGAGGTCACCTTCGAGGATGGGCAGACGAAGGTGGCGAAACCGACGTTGCAACAGGAACTGAACCTGCGTCTGCAAGCGCTGAATGCGCAGTCCGACGGTCTTGAAGCCGCCCGCGCCACGCTGCTGCAGGCAGCGAGCGCCGGCTCGAAGGCGCCATAGCCGTGGATCAGCCTCGTCTCAATGCAAGCGGCGCCAGGCGGCGCTTTGTACAATGCGGCTCTCGCGGCGCATGCCGTGCCTTGGACACACCATGAGCGAATCTTCAGGCGTGCATTACAGAACCTTCGTGCTTTTGCTGGTGGTGGTCACCATCGCGTTCGGCTGGCTGTTGTGGCCTTTCTATGGGGCCGTGTTCTGGGGCACCATTCTGGCCATTCTTTTCGCGCCCTTGCAGCGCCGCCTGGTGGTGCGCATTGGCGGCCGGCGCAATCTCGCCGCGCTCATCACGCTGCTGCTGGTGCTGCTGCTGGTGATTCTTCCGTTGGTCGTGATCAGCGGCTCGCTGGTGAGCGAAGGCGCGAGCCTCTATCAAAGCATCAAGTCAGGCCAGATCAACTTTGGCGCGTACTTCCAGCAGGCAATGGACGCCTTGCCGCCGTCGGTGCATGCGCTGCTGGCGCGCTTCGACCTGGCCGACATTCCCAGCCTGCAGGACAAGCTGAGCGCCGGCGCGATGCAGGCAAGCCAGTTCCTGGCGACTCAAGCCCTGAACATCGGACAGGACACGTTCCAGTTCGTGGTCAGCTTCGGCATCATGCTGTATCTGCTCTTCTTCCTGCTGCGTGACGGGCCCCAGCTTTCGGCCCGGCTGCGGCGCGCGGTGCCGCTGAGCGACATGCACAAGCAGCACCTGTTCCGCAAATTCACGACCGTCGTGCGCGCCACCGTAAAGGGCAACGTCGCGGTGGCGGCGGCGCAGGGCGCGCTGGGCGGCATCATCTTCTCAATCCTGTCGATCCAGGGCGCGTTGCTGTGGGGCGTGATCATGGCGTTCCTGTCGCTGCTTCCGGCGATTGGCGCGGGACTGATCTGGGCGCCGGTGGCCGTGTACTTCCTGCTGACGGGCTCCGTGGTCAAGGGCGCCGTGCTCATCGCGTTCGGTGTGCTGGTCATCGGCATGGTCGACAACATCCTGCGACCCATTCTCGTGGGCAAGGATACGAAGATGCCCGACTACGTGATCCTGATCTCCACGCTTGGCGGGATGGCGCTGTTCGGCCTGAACGGCTTTGTCATCGGTCCGCTGATCGCGGCGCTGTTCATGGCAAGCTGGGATCTGTTCTCGCCCGCGGCAAGTGATCCGACGGTCGTCCCCGCAGCGAGCGCGCCGTTGCCGGGCAACCCCGTCGCCGGCACGCCGGCGGCAGCGGGCGGCGCCACTGCCGGTACGCAGGCCGCGCTGGCTCGGGACCGCCAGTCCCGCGTCGATTGACCGAGCCGGGCGCCCATGTGCGCCCGGCCGGGTGTATGGTGTAGCAGCGCCGGCCATTGCGGCCGGCCTTTCGTGTCAACTTCGCCAAACAGGAGCGCGTTGGATATGGAATGGAAACTGCATCGGTCGGGCTGGATCGAAGAACGCAACTTTGACATCGAATTTGCCGAAACGCCTGAGGGGTACCACACCCGCGTACGCGTCTTCGGCTTTCCCATCCTGGAAGACACCAAGCACGTGTTCCCCAACGAGGCGCTGGCCGAAAAAGGCGCGCTGACGCTGCTCAAGAGCCAATTTACCGGCACGCCGGATCTGGAAGAGACGTAGGCCGCAAAAGTCGGCCGCGGGCGCGTTCTGCAATAATCTCTGAGTTTCCATCCAGGCCCGGCGGGGGTGCCGGGAGGGCGTACGGGGAGGCGCATGAGCCCACGGGTGTTGTTTAGGTCGAACGTCCGCGCAATGCGGAACCTGAGTGGCGAGGCGCGCCATGTCTGACGGCGAAACGCGTGCGGGCGTGCGCCGCCGCCAGGCGCGGCGCTACTCCATGCGCACGGGCCTGCTGGCCCTTGTCTTTGCCTGTATCACGCCCGCGCTCGTCGTGGCGACGGTCGCGGTCTACGAAAGCTACGTCATCCAGAAGGAACGCATCTTTCGCGACACCATCTTTCTGGCGCGCAATCTCACGGCAATCCTCGATCGCGAGCTCACAGGCGTCGAAGCCGGCTTGCAGATGCTGGCGTCATCGCCGGACCTGGTCGAAGGAGACCTTGCCGGTTTTCATCGCCGTGCGCGCGAGTCCGTGCGGTTCCAGATCGTCGACAGCTACGTCCTGACCAACAAGGAAGGGCGCCAGATCATCAACACGCAAGTGCCCTACGGTACGGCGTTGCCGTCCACCGGCGCGCCGGATGAGCTGCTTCGCGTCTTCCAATCGCGCATGCCCGTGCTGACGGGATTGTTCACCGGCGGTCTGACCAACGACCCCACCATCGCGCTCGGCGTGCCGGTCGTGCGAGGCGGGGAGGTGGTCTACAGCCTGAATGTGGGGCTGTCGCCCGAACGCATCGGCAATGTGTTGGGCCGCCGCGCCTTGCCCGAGGGCTGGGTGGCTGCCGTGCTGGACGACGCAGGAACCATCGTCGCCCGCACCCGCGACACGTCGAAATTCGTTGGCCAGAAGGCGGTGCCCGCGCTGGCCCGCGCCGTGCAGCAGGAAGGCGAGGGGTCGCTCGAAACGATCACCAAGGAAGGCACGCCGGTCTACACCGCGTTCAGCCGGTCGGCACTGTCGGGCTGGACGGTTGCCGCCGGCGCGCCGATGCAATTGCTGACCACGGACCTTTATCGTTCCATTGCGTGGATCGGCATGGGCACGTTGTTCGCGTTCGGCCTGGGGCTGTGGCTGGCGATCAGGCTGGCGAGCCGGCTGACGTCGGCCGTGCAGGGGCTCGTCGCGCCGGCGCTGGCGCTGGGCGAGGGCCGTACCGTGGAACTGCCAGCCACACGCATCAAGGAAGCCCAGGAAGTGGGCGCCGCCATGCTGCAGGCGTCGCGCATGCTGGCGCGCGCGCAGCATCTGGCGCACTACGATCCGCTGACTGGTCTGTGCAACCGGGTGCTGTTCGGCGAACTTGTGCTGCGTGAGCTGGCGGTCGCGCAGCGCAGCGGCGAGGCGTTCTCGATCCTGGCCATCGACCTGGACGGCTTCAAGGCCGTCAACGATATGCATGGTCATGCCGCGGGCGATACGGTGCTGAAAGAGGCCGCCGACCGCATGGCAAGCGCCATCCGGGTTTCCGACGTGGCGGCACGCCTGGGCGGTGACGAGTTTGCCGTGTTGTTGCTGGGCGCCAATCAGGAAAACGCGCGGCTGGTTGCCGAGGCGCTGGTCGAGAGCCTGTCGCTGCCGTATCCCAACGTGCGCGTCGCGGTGTCGGCGAGCATCGGCATCGCCGTGTATCCGCAATCGGGCACGACCATGCTGCAGTTGCTCGAGCGCGCGGACGTGGCGTTGTATCGGGCCAAGGGTCTGGGCAAGCGGCGGGTGGCGCTGGATCAGTAAGCCCGCCGCGTGGCCGGGCGTGTCAGGTGTCGTGGCGCGGCGCCAGCGCAGTCAGGACCTCGCCGGATCCCAGGCGATACCGCTTGTCGTCCAGCGCGATGACGGCGTCACCTTCGGACGTTCTGAATATGTAGCGCCCGCCGGTTCGCGGCAGGATGCCGGCGCCCGCATCCTCCGCCCGCAAGAACACTTCAATGCGGTAAAGCCGCCCCGAATCCGTGCTTGCCAGCACGTCGCTCATCCTGCGTGTCGAAATAGCCATGCCGCGATTTCTCCGTTCGGTTTTCGCTAAACTTGCCGCCTTGGCGCCGGGCCAGCCCAGTTCTCATACAGGCACGGCGCGCAATCGGAAACGGTAATGCAATTGAATCCTGGCCGGAATGCGGCCACTTCCCTCGGCTTGCTGGCGATCCTGCTATGGGGCACGGTCGTCGGACTGATTCGTGGCGTCAGTGAAAACTTTGGCCCGATCGGCGGCGCCGCGCTCATCTATACGGTGGGTTCGTTCTTCCTGGTGTTGTTGCTGGGCTTCCCGAAGCTGCGCACGTTTCCCCGGTCCTATCTCATCGTGGGCAGCATGCTGTTCGTCGCTTACGAGATCTGCCTGTCCCTGTCGCTGGGATTCGCGGCCGATCGGGGGCAAGCCATCGAGCTGGGCATCGTCAACTATCTGTGGCCGTGTCTGACGGTCGTGTTTGCCATGCTCATCAATGGCCAGCGGGCAAGCATCTGGGTAGCGCCGGGCATCTTGTTGTCGGTGATCGGCATCGTGTGGGTCGTGGGCGGAGCCGGCGGGCTGTCGTATGAACGCACCGTGGCCAATGTGTCGAGCAATCCTCTTAGTTATGGGTTGGCGTTCAGCGGCGCCATCATCTGGGCCGTGTATTGCAACGTGACCAAACGCTTTGCCGACGGCAAGAACGGCGTCGCGCTGTTTTTCGTGCTGACCGCTGCTGTCCTGTGGATCAAATATGCGATCAGCGCGGAACCCGCGCTTGCGTTCACGGCGCCCGCCACGATCGAGCTATGCGTGGCCGGCGGCGCAATGGCCAGCGGCTACGCATTCTGGAACGTGGGGATACTGCGAGGCAACCTGACCTTGCTGGCCACCGCGTCGTACTTCACGCCGGTCTTTTCCACCTTCTTTGCCGCGCTCTGGTTGGCGACGCCGCTCACCCTGTCGTTCTGGCAGGGCGTGGCGATGGTCACCGCCGGTTCATTGTTGTGTTGGGCGGCAACCCGCGGCAGACCGGCCCGCAACGGATAGTCCGGGCCTGGTCTACGGTGGGGGAGACTACTCGACGAGCATCGTCAGGGCCACGGCGAACCCCAACGGGACCAGCATCAGCGATGCAAAGGTGGAACTGACAATCGCCGCCGATATCTTCAGCCAGGGCTCGGGCCCCGCGCTTCGTATCGTTTGAATCACCAACGCGACGATACCCATAACCATCAAACAGCTCATGAAAACTGCCAAGTAAGTCATGTTGTCTCCGTCCTCGCCTGACTTAGGGGATTCGGCGCCGCTTTGCGGTCTTATGTTTGAGACGATTGTGCGCCTGTATTGCAGGACTGCACCCTAGGGTTTTCCTTGCAGGCAGGGCGCTTTGTGGCGGATTAGCCGCGCAGTCTGCAGCATGAAAATCGTGTGCAAGCGCAGCATTATTCACGCGCCGCGTCCGTCCGTGGCGGGCCGCCGCGATTGCGCTACGATGGCGTCATCAAAACACGGAAGAGGCCGCCAGATGCCGCAAGAACTACGTCCCGGCACGCGCGCCACCTTGCAGGTCCGGCAGCTCGCGCCAGGTGAATTCGCATGGATCATCACGCTGCTTGATCCTGAATCTGGAAATGTGCGCAGCACCAATTACTCGGACAAGCGATACACCAGCCAGGATGAGGCCTCTGCCGCCGGCAAGGCCGCGGTCGTTGCTTTTCTTGCGGGCGAGACGCCCGAACGTGCCGCTTCCGTGGTTGGCGGCAAGCGCAAAGACTGATCGCTGATTCGTTTTCCTGAAGGCGTTGAACGCCTCGAGGGTCTCAGGCACGCCATTTGCTGATGCTCAATCGAAGCGCGACTTGCGCTGCTTGAGGAGAGGCAACATGTCCCAGATCCCGCACCGAGAACCCGGTCAACCCGACGATCTCACGCCGGACGATCCGGCGCTTCCAGGTACCGCCCCTGCGGACGATCCGCGTCCGGACCCGGGTCGTCCCACCGACAATCCCGACGTCATCGATCCCACGCCGCCCGCGCCGGACCCCCGTGCTCCGGGCACCATCGACCTGGCCTGATTGCGGCCGGCGTCACTTCACCCATATCCATTTATCGAAGCAAGGAGGTTTCCATGCGCTCCATCCTGTTGTGGCTGCTTGGCGTGCCCATTCCCATCATCATTCTGCTGGCGCTGTTCTGGCACTGAAGGCCGGTTCGTCATTTCCGCTTTGGCACCCGCGTCCGCGCGGTTGCGTAAGACTCTGGACAAGGATCGATCATGCAAAATACGTCTTCATTGAGCCAACCCTATGCCGATGGCGTGCCTCCACGTGAGTCCGCCATTTCGGCCGTGTCGTGGGCGGCGGTCTTCGCCGGCGCGGTGATTGCCGCCGCGCTCTCGCTCGCATTGTTTGCCGGTGGCACCGGCCTGGGCTTCCTGTCCGTATCGCCGTGGGGCGACGAGGGCGTGTCGGCCCCGACCATCGGTATTGGCATCATTGTCTGGATGCTGCTCACTCAGATCCTCTCGTACGGCATTGGCGGCTATGTCGCTGGACGCCTGCGCACCAAGTGGGTCGACGTGCACTCGGATGAGGTCTACTTCCGCGACACCGCGCATGGCTTTCTGGTCTGGGCGCTGAGCGCCGTGGTCAGCGCCGCGCTGTTGGGGTCGGCCCTGGCGTCCATGGCATCGGGCGTGGCCAAGGCCGGCGCATCGGTGGCAGCCACTGCCGGCACCGCGGCAACTGCGGCCGCGACGGCCGGCGCGGCGGGTGCAGGCAGCAACGGTGGCATGGAACGCGCCACCGACTATCTCACCGACACCCTGATGCGTTCGGAACGTCCCGAGGCCAACACTGACCCGGAAGCGGCACGTGCCGAAGTGGGCCGCATCGTTGCCATGAGCATCACCCGTGGCGAGATGACGCCCGCTGATCGCGATTACGTGGTGAAGGTCGTGGCCGCGCAGGCCGGTGTTGAGCCCGCCGTGGCGCAACGCCGCGTCGACGAGGCGATCCAGAACGCCAAGAAGACCGCGGAAGAAGCCAAGGTAAAGGCCAAGGAAGCCGCCGACGCGACGCGCAAGGCCGCTGCGGCATTCGCGTTGTGGGGCTTTGCGTCGATGCTGATCGGCGCGTTCGTGGCAAGCCTGGCGGCGACGTGGGGCGGCCGCCGGCGCGATACGGTGTATCGGACTTGATGGGCTGAGGCCTGTATTGTCCGAATGAAAATGGCCCGCACGGTGTGCGGGCCATTTTTTTTGTTTCACGATGGATTCGGGCTCGTCGAGAGTGAGTGAACCTCGCGTCCGTCGTTCCTTCCCCGCCAACGAAAAAAGGCCCGCACAATGTGCGGGCCTTTTGAATTCTTTGGTGGCGCATCCCTGATTCGAACAGGGGACCTGCGGATTATGATTCCATGCCAAAGGCCAATTAAATCAACGCTGTAGGCACTAAACCCGCTCCGCAACTGGTCATCAAATGCGCAGCTAGAAGCCGCATGTTTGCTTGTGATGACTTCCGGTTGCGGAGCGGGTTTTAGCGGGTCGGGCCGACCTTATCGCCCTTGCGTTCCCTGACGTAATGCTCGGTCATCTGAATGGATTTGTGCCCGAGTTGGCGCTGTGCCTGCCGGATATCGCCGGACGACTCAGCCGTATCGGTACCAGCCTTGGCGCGCAGGTCTCGGAACTGGAAGCCCTCTTTGGGCACGCCGGCATCTTCCCGCGCAGCATAGAACCTCTGCCGCAGCGCATCATAGCCAAGGTGCTGCCCGGACTCGTTCACCACCAGCGCGGTAGAAGTCACCTTGTATCCAGCCTTGCGGGCGCGGATGCGGGCGATCACCTTTGCCAATTCCCCTTCGACGCTGATCCGCAGCTTCTTCCCGGTCTTGTTCTGGCCTAGGTGAAGCATCCCATCTCGGATATCCCGCTCGTCGAACTTGAGGGTGTCGGCTGGGCGCTGGCCGGTGAGATAGGCCAGATCCATGGCGTCTCGGGTAGGCCCGTCTGCCTTCGCCCATACGCGCTTAAACACATCGTCCTCTACGTATACGTCCCGTCCGGTCTCCCGATTCTTTCGGACGCCTGCGCAGGGGTTGGGTGCGTCGGTGATCCCGACTTCCCGGGCGAAGTTGAACACATGGCTGAATAGGGCGATTTCCCGGTTCGCCCTGACGTGGCCCGGGTTCGGCGGAACTTCGCGCTTATTCTCCACGTACCACTGCCGGGCCAGGTCACTGCGCCACGCCATGTACTGCTTGATGAGCTGGGGCTTGATGGCGTCCAAAGGGGCGGGCGGGTCGTCAAAGAACTTGTAGAGGACCGCGAATTCCTTGAGGTTGTCCGATTGAGTCCTGGGCGCTTTGGTCACCAGCACATCCCGGATATAGCGCTCTGCCGCATATCGGAAGGTGGCAACCGGGGCGGATGACGGGGCGTTATCCCGCTCCAGGTCCGCCCACTTCCTAACGGCTTCCACCAGATCCGGCCCCAGCGGTACTTCGACCCGGGGACGGCCGCCCATGTCGTAGTAGTAGTACACCGTTCCGCTCTTCTGCTTGCGGGCACGCATCCGAGGCGGAAGGTTGGTGTTCTTGTAAGGTTTTCGGCCCATATCAAGCTGCTCTCAAAACTCGGGGCTGCCAGGCAGGCTTAGGTTGCTCGGCGCTTGGCCTGCCCATGATATTGGCTCGGACGACCACCGGGCGTCCGCGGGCGTTCAGGTAGAACGGGATGCCCATCGTACGCAGGCACTCAGCCTGCAGTTGCTCACGGTGAACGGTCTTGCCCTTGATGCGCTTACCGGTCTTGATGCCGGTTAGTTCTGCCATCTCTTCGGCGCTCAAAAACGTATCCATATCGCCTCCAAAACAAAGCCCTATCGGGTGTTCTTGCTGAGCCAGGGCCAGCGCGGTGTGGCCGCTTTCTCAGCCTCCTGGACGTAATCCTGGTACAGCTTGCGCCGTTCGGCTTGTTGCTCATGTGACGGTTCCATAGGGATGGTCCTGGAAAAGTCGTCAGTTGATACAGCATGGCAACTGGTGCAAGTTGCGCGAGCGCGCTGTGTGCCGAACCAGTGATCGGGTAGTTCAACGTCGCCGCCGCAGCGGCTGCATTTGCCGATGTACATTTCCGTTCTCCAAAACAAAGCCCGCGCTAGGCGGGCATCCAATACTGGCGAGTCGTCTCAACGACTTTGTGTGCATACTCGGTCATTGAGCCGGTAAGGTGACGGGGGTGATGGGCCGGCTGTATCGCTCTAGCTTCGCCCAATCCTTCAGCGTAAAGACCTTCGGGAAAGCGCGCGGCCGCTTCGCCATCACGTAACCGCCAGAGTGGCACATGTAGATGAGGCGTCCATGTTCGTCCTGCTTGTCGAATCTATCGACCATCTCGAATTGCTTCACGCTCCCTCCTTCGCCAATTCCTCGGCCCGCACAGTCACCCGCTCAACCGGGATTGCATTGCCGCTGGTGAACTTCTCCCGCAGCAGCATCCCATCCCTCCCCAGCGCCACCAGCTCGTCGCGCTCTCCAATACTGAGCGTCACCGCAGCGCCATAGGGCTTGCAGTGCGCCTCTCGGGTGGCTATCTGCTCTAGTTCGTCTTTGGTCATGTTTGGCTCATTAATGATTCAAAGGTAGAGGCTATGCGCTATATATGAGTCAAGCGCCTCCGTCCTTGTGGTCGGGGTGGGGCTGGGCAAGTTCGGCGGCGGCGCGGACGATGGCGCGGCGGGTGGCGGCTTGAGGATCGTCGCCGTACAGTATCTTTCCTGTCCCGATGTACCCGCCGCCAAACCACGCAACAACGTGATCGTCGTAAAGCTTCAAGTCGATTTTCAGTTTCACCGCCAATCGCAGCGCGTCGCCATCGTCGATGAGGGGTTCCCAGAAGCCGATACCGCCGTCTTCGACATAGATTGCCTGGAGGCCCCCAGACGTCTCGCAGTATTGGAACTTGAGATAACCCGCGGCCTTCGCCGCCAGCACCAGCAACTCGCGATCACTCTGCATCGCTCCCTCCGTTCTCCTGCGCGCCCGGTTGCGCGGACAGGGCGGCGTGAACCTGTTGCAAGCATTGATTCCAGCCCCGGACGAATTCCCCGTGGTACCTCATGTCGGTGTGCGGCTGCGGAAGAATCGCCGTCCAATCGCGCACCGCCTCGCTGGCCTGGGGCGCGGCATAGAGCGGTTCGACCGGGTGATGGGCACGCACGTTGACTGCCTTCTGGGCGTCTGTCGTGGCGTGCCAGCCCGTAGGCGTCTGATAGCGCCACGCCACCGGCTGCGCCTCCCCGGCTACAGGGGCGCTTGCCAGGGCGGCGCGGGCAAGCTCGACGCAGCGGGCATGGCGGTCCCCTGAATTCGCCCCGTCTTTCGCTGTGTCCACGATTCGTTGCAATGCCGCGCGCTCCCCGGCTACAGGGGCGCGCAGCTTGGACAGCACTGCGGATTCGATGGCGCGGGCGAAGTCCTCGACGGCTTCGTCATCCAGGCCGTGTTCGACCCAGATGGATCGGATTTCTTCGACCGTCAGCCGGGCTTCATGCTGGGCGGGGGTGTTGGTGGTCATGCTGCGTCCTTTGCCGCTTCTGCGGCCACGCGCTCAAAGTGGAAAATGATCTGAGCGCCGGTTTCAACGGCCAGGCCGAAACGCAAGGCGTGGCGATAGGTGGGGTAGTTGTCGGTCAGCACCTTGCAGGTGCGCTGAAGCTTCACGCGCCAGGCTTCCAGGCTCATCGCGTGCTTGTCGATGTTGCATGGCGGGCAAGCCGGCATGTAGTTGGCAGGTACGTCGCGCTCGGGCCGCAGGGGCGCGCCGTTGACGTACTTCCAAGACCGTTCGCCGCGCACCAGCTTCAGGTCGCGTTGCACTGGCTCCAGGTGATCGACGTGCCAGCGTTCCGGCAGGGGCTGGCCGCAGTACGCGCATTTGCCGTCGAACATGGCGAACACGCGGGCGCGCTCGGCTTTGCTGATGGCCATTCACCCCTCCTGCTGCTGAGAGGCCGACAGGGCGGCGATGAATTCAGGCTGGGCCATCAGGCCGTGGATAGCGTCAACAATCAGCGCACGCTCGCCTTCGGTGGGCGTATGGCTCGCGTCCCTGCCTTCCTGATCTTCACCGCACATTTCATAGCCGGCCACGTAATCCTGAATGAACTGGTCAGCGCGCGCGAAATCCGGCTTACGCGTATCGCCAGCGGAGCCAGCTGGCATGAATGCGGTTGGCCACGTCGCGTTCAGCCGCTGGCAGATTTCTTCCAGGCTGTACTTCTTGTCGGGCCAGTTGTCGGCGATGTAGTCCGCTAGCTTGTCCAGTGTGATGGAATCGTCCTTCGCATCGTCCTGTGCGCCGGCGGGAGGGGTGCAATCCGGGCACGGCTCGGCGTTGTATCCGGAATGCGGCGCCAAGCCGCCTACCATTCCGTGGCCGTTGCAGGTCAGGCACGGAGCGGAGGGTAGCGGCATCCAGTGTGTGGGCGGCTTGAGAAAGCTCGTCATCACGGGGATGGATTTACCGCTCTTGCTGCCAACGACGGTATTCATCCCGTCCATTACGTGCCACGCAAAGCCATCGGCAGGGCAAAACGCCGCGCAAACGCCAGCTTCAGGGTGAAAGACAATGATTTCCGTGCCGTCCTTCGGCGCTGAGGCTATCGGCTTCCATTGTTGGGTCATTTGTTCACGCTCCAGGGTAGAAGATGGAAACGAGGAGGCTCATGGGCGGGCCTCAATCTCGGCCAGGATCTGAGTCTGGCGCAGCAGGTCGGACGCGTCGGCCTGCGTCAGCCCGGCACCGATGCGGCGCAGCGCGGGGATCTCGGCGTGCAACGCGGCCATCAGCGGCCCGTCGATCGGCATGCCTAGGTCGAGCCGCTTGGCGAGCTGGCGCAGCGCCGTGGCCTTGAACGGGCTGCCGTGCCGCGTCGCCCACATGTCGAAGAAGTCCGCCATGCCCGCAATCGCCGGCGCGCTGGCGTACCATTCGCCGTCGGCCACGCAGTGGAAGACCGGTACGCCGCGCGTGTCGACCGTCACGGTGCCGTCGCGCTCCATCTGGTCGATGATGGCTTCCAGCGGCGCCAGGGTCTGCTGGGTCTTGATGAGCATGGGCAGGCGGGCAGGGCGTTCAGGCCGGCGCGTGGCGCGCACGCGGGCCTGCTGCTTTTCCATCATGCGGCGCTGCTGGCGGTTCATGGCGGGGATCATGCTTTTCTCCGAATTAGAACGAGAACGGTTGCGCCGTATCCCGCCAAGCCTTGCCGCGTGTGATCAGGCGGACGTTGGAAGGGGAAATTGAAAATGCGGCGGCGATATCGCTGGTCCTTTCTCCTGCAGCGCTGCGGTTCCGAATTTCGCGAGCCAATTCCATCGTCAGCTTCGTCGTGGCGCGGCGCCGCGCGCCCTGAGTCATCCGCATTGCATGGGCTCGGCCACGAGAGAGCCGGCCCTTGCTTTGAGCGTCACGCAAGTTGTTCAGCCTTGTGCCGGCGACCAAATGCTCAGGATTGCAACAGCGGCGGTTATCGCAGACGTGCATCACGTCGTTTCTACGCTCCGGGATAGGCCCATTCACCAGCTCATACACATAGCGATGCACGTACATGGTTTTCCGGTTGACGGTGATACGCCCGTAGCCGTTCGACTGGACGCAGTTCATCCATTCCCAGCATTCAGTCCTCGGGTCGATACGGCAGCGACCCTTAATCTGCCGCAGGTCGACTTTCATTAGGCGGCTTCCTTCTTGAGCAGGGTTTCGTAGCTGGAGACGAGGGCTTCGAATTCGACGAGGTCGGTTTCCATGGCCTCGATGAAGTCGTCATCGCGGTCGAATACCTTCATCCACAACTGCTTGCCGACGACCTCAAGGGCCGGGCAGTAGAGGCAGATGTGCCAGCGCTTGCGACCGGTCAACCACATGCACCCCTGCGCCTGCTCCATGACCGTGCTGGCGTCGTTGTCGACCCAGAACGCGCGCAGCTTCTCCGGAGCGATGAAGCATTTGTATTCGCTGCCCTCGTCGTTGCCGATTAAGCCGTCTGCGCTGGCGCCGTAGCGGCCGTCCTCGGTCATGACGAAGCCGGCATGGTTCACGAAGAGGCCGGTCTGGATCTCATGTTCCATGCGGGCCTTCGGCTCGAGCTCGTGACCGCGGCGCATTGAATGGGTTTCGAACCCTTCGTCCAGCGGCTCGCCGCTGATGCGCTCCACTGCCAAGCGGAAGGCGTAGTTCAACGCGGCTTCCGAGAATTCGCCCACCTTCTCGCCGTCGATGGCCCGTTGAATGACGTCCGCGCGCGGCGCGGCCTTGTAGCCAGCGATATCGCGCGCGGCAGCTTCAGACCGGCCGGCCAGGATGGCGTCGACGTACTTCTTTTGCTGGTCGGTCAGCCCGTTGACCTTCGCGCGCACAGTCGAAAACATGCTGGCGGTGATTACGCCGGCGCGCGCTCGGTGCCATTCCGGGCTGCCTTGGTCGCATTCGATGACTTTGAAGCTCATGATTTCTCCAGTCGTGCTTTGGACTCGCTGACAGCGGCGCGGAATTGTTCGTAGACGGCCAGCGAGTTCACCTTCTTGATCTCGGGTAGGCCGTCCTTCCAGACCTGGTCAAGGTCCATGATCGATTTGGCCTGCGTGGCGGCCGTGATCCAACTGTCGATTGCTTGCTGGGAGGTTGGGTCAATCTCAATGCCGTCGTTGTCATCACCCTTTTCGGAGATGCCGCAAACCGCCTTCAGCGTGTGGCGCTCGAGGTAGGTGGTGGTCGACGCGATGGCCTGGATCGTGTTCTTCTTCCCGCTTTCGTCCGGCGGCGCGCTCAGGGTCACAGACTTCTCGTGGCCCAGGCGGTGCACCAGCGTGCAGGTGACGTGGATCCGGCCGTCTTTTTGTTCGACGTCCCAGCCCCAGGCAAAGCCGTGCTTGGACAGGGCAGGACCCACGGCCGTGACTACGTCGGACAGTTCGGCGTGCTTGTAGCTGGTGGTGCCGCGGTCGGTCTTGAACTCGACCTGCTTGCGCTTGATGATCTCCACAGCCTCGGACTTGAACGCGGCAAAGGCGTCGTTGAACGCCTTGCGCGCCTCGTCGGCTTCCCACTCGCGCTGGATCGCCATCATCTCCTTGATCTGATCCAGGGGAATGCCTTGCTTCACGGCGGCCATCATCATGCCCATGGGCGAATTGGCGGCGAGTACGGCGACCTGGCCGGTGGCCGGCTCGGGTTGCATGGCCACTGCGCGGGCCGGGGCGTCGATAACTTCAGTCATAGCTACCTCAGTAGGTGATTCGGGTGTTGGGGATCAGGCCCTTGGCTATCAGCGTGACCGCCTGCCGGGCGCAGTCCTCGGGCATGCCGCCGGCGACGAACGCATCCAGGGCGGCGCGGTTGACCTTTCCCTTGTGGGCCTTGTCCTCTTCGCGGCGCCGGGCCTCAGCCTCTTCTGCTGCCTTGGCGTCGGCCTGGCGCTTGATCTCTGCTTGGCGCGCGTCCTCAGCGGCCTTCTTCTCGCGCTCGATGGCTGCGAGGCGTTCCTGCTCCGCGCGTTGCTCTGCGACGAGTTGGTCGGCCTTTGCCTTGGCGGCCGCCTTCTCGGCCTGCTCGGCTTGCAGCTTCAGTTCAAGTTCGCGGCGCTCCGCTGCGGCTTTGGCTTCCTGCTCGCGGCGGATGGCCGCTTCGCGTTCAGCCTGCGCTGCAGCTTCTGCATCGCGACGGGCCTTTTCCTCAGCTTCGCGGGCGATGCGCTCTTCGCGGTCTTTCTGCTCGCGCGCCGCGGCCTCAGCGCGAAGGCGCGCCAGTTCGGCCTGCTCCGCGTCGTGCTTCTCACGGGCAGCCAGCGCCTGCTGCAGCGCCTCCAACGCGTGGGCCTTGACGCGATGCGCCTCGGGTTCGAATTCTTCCCAGGATTCATCGACCGCGCGGGCCTGCACATCGGCGATGGTGGCGCGCAGCTCGTCCGCGTCCAGGTCGCGGTTCTCATCGGCGCGCAGCCGGAACCACTCGATGCCCTGCTGGTGGCGCCGTTGGCGCGCTTCCTCCGCCTGTTCCCACTGGTCCAGCGGCGCGCGGACCTCATCGGCCAGCGCATCCAGGGCTTCGCGCATGCGCTTGCGCTCGGCGTCGATCTTCTTCGGGATCTCCTTCAGGCGGTCGACCTGTTCCTTGCCGATGCCGTCCAGAGCGGTCTTCACCTTGCGGACCTTGAAGGCCAGGCTGGCGATCGCGTCGCGGCCCTTCTTGGTCTTCAGGTCCGGCACGTGACCGGTGACCTCGGCGCGGATCTTGTCCAGCCAAGGGTCCAGGCCGCCGGGCTTGGAGTAGACGTCCAGCGCGGTTTCCGCCGGCGGCAGCTCGGCAAGTTGGGTTGCTTCGGTCATGTCAGTCCTTCGCGGCGACTGCGGTCTTGCCGCAGCCTTCGCAGGCGGTGAGGGTGGATTGGGCTTGCTCGTCGCGCTGCTGGCGGTCGCCGTAGGCAGCGACGATGCCGCCCACGAAGACGACGGCGCAGACGGCACCTACCCACTCGTGGCGATCAAACTGGTGCAGGGAGCGCAGGAGGCGGCGGATCATGCTTTGCTCCAGGAATCGCGGCGGGCGTGCGCGCGCATCAGCGCATCACCAAGCCGGCCGATCAGGTAAAGGGCGGCGCAGAGGCTGAGGAGGGCGACAATCACAGGTAGCTCTCCGCCTCATCGGGATCCATCTCCGCCAGCAGGTCGTTGACGGTCTTCTCGATGTGGGCTTCCAGCCGGCCTTGCACGAATGACTGGATGCGCGGGCATGCGTCGGCCGCGAGGATCACCAGCGCGGCGCCGGCCTGGTTGTCGGCCAGGGCGTCCATCAGGCTCTCGCCCCATATGCGAGCCGACAGCCCGAAGGCGCCCGCGGTCTCGTTGGACAGGCATGCGCGGACTGCTGCGACGGCCTGCTGGCGCGTCACGGTCGGGGCGTCGTCGTCGAACTCTTTCGGCAAGTGCCCGGGCGGCGCGGTGCGGGTCGAGTCGTCGCGCAGCCGCTCGAAGTGTTGGCGGGCGTTCATGCTCAGTTCCGTCCTTCGTTCTCGTAGGCCGCAGCCAGGGCGCCGGCGCGCGGCGCGGCGGGCATGCGTCGGGCCGCCAGCAGTCGGACGTAGTAGTCCGGGATCAGCGCCGCGCGCAGCGCCATAAAGTCCGTGCCCACGTCGCACGCGACTCGCAGCGCGGCTTGAGCGGCAGGGCTGACCGGGCCACTAAATCGGTCGCCGAACCAGAATCGGCGCTCCTTGAACAGCATGTCCTGCGCGCGCCGGCGGTTCGCCGGGTTCACGCGATACCACGGCAGACGGTCCCGCGAGTAGTCGCGCACCACGGCGCGCAGCTTCGACACGTTCAGCAGGTATTCCTGGCCAACTGCGCCGATACGCGCGGCGCGGCGTTTGATGCGGTTCTGGTTCATGGTGGTCTCCAAGCCCCGGCGGCCGGGGCGGCTTCCTCAAGCTATGCAGCAGCAGGGGGATTTACTGCTTCGTGAAGGTGCGGACGGTCACCGTCTTCTGTTCCTCAATGCAGGACAGGTCGTAGGCGTCCTCGATCCAATCAATGGCTTCGGGCTCGCCGTGCTTGCCGCCGCCATACCAATACGTCCAGCCAACCCATGAGCCATCCGGCGCTTGAGCCGCAACCGCGGCGCTCTCGTAGTGGCGAGACCAATCGCATTTCAGGCCAGTCTCAACACCGGAGCAGCGGATCTCGCTGCGGGCGTCCTGCAAGTTGCCGTCGTCGTTCTCTTCGGCCTCGTCGTAGAGTTGGTCGACGTTTTCAGCAGTCACCACGGGCGCCGATTCATCTGCAAGTTCAGCGCGGCGGACGAGAACCAGATGCTTGATCTTCTGTTGGGGTGTCACAGTTTTCTCCTTTGCCCTTTGGGCTGGTCCCCGGGTGTGGGGAGGATTCATTCGTCAGCCGGCGCTCAAGGAACGGGCTGGTGAAAGCGGCCTCTTGCGAGGCCGTTTGCGCCGGGATTCCAACCGGCATGACCGTTTCTGTTCTTGGCCGTCTACGCCTCACCCTATTGACCCGTGAACCGCGCTTTGGCGGACTGGATACGGCAGGGACACCGCGCAGCGCTACGGCCATGCCCGTAGATGCGATTGAGCCGGACGAACACCCCACAGGCGGGGCGAGCAACATCGGCGCTAGGTTGTTAAAGAGCGGTGCTCGCCTTCCCCATCCGACTTCGTGGCGGTACGTCTCCCTCTTGAGGCGATGCCCTGACTGCTGGCTGAGGGTCCGTGGGGGTGTTCGGCTCACTGGTTGGTGACGCGTTGATGTAATTAAACACCATGTTTATTGTTTGGTCAACATGGTGTTTATTTTGAGGCGCAAAAAAGCCCGCTCGAGGCGGGCGGTTGAAGGGGAGACTTAGTAGGCTGGTGTGGCCCAGAGGGCCGTTAGCACCACTAAGAGCGTTATTAAAATTCGAATCATGGACTGCTCCTGTGCCTAGGTTTTGGGGTTACCTAGTACTGGATAGTCATGATCACTTCGGGCTACTCGCGGACAAAAAAGGCCCGTATGACGCGTGCGCCGGGGAGCGGCTAGATCGACGGAGCGAAAGCCATCCCACCACTTGCGCGAGCCGGCTGTTCGACTTGCGCGGCGCACGCCGGCATATGTCCCAACCTTCGACTGTTCATCACAAGTACGAGATGAGGTACTTGCCGGAGCGCACTGCGACCACTGAGGCCAGCGTGGCCGACGAGGCCACCGAGGCCACCGAGGCCACCGTAGCCACCGAGGCCACTGAGGCCACTGAGGCCACTGCGACCACTGAGGCCAGCGAGGCCACCGAGGCCACTGAGGCCGGCGAGGCCACCGATGCCACTGAGGCCACCGAGGCCACCGAGGCCACTGAGGCCGGCGAGGCCACCGATGCCACTGAGGCCACCGAGGCCACTGAGGCCGGCGAGGCCACCGATGCCACTGAGGCCACCGAGGCCACTGAGGCCACCGAGGCCACCGGGCTGCGAGCCTCTTTGCCGAAGCGGGTGCTATCGCCTAGAATCAATCTCGTCGTGAAATAACTTGTAACCCGAGACGAAACTAATGGAATCCCACAGCGTAGACGAGGTTTTTGGTATCACTCGTGAACTTCCCTTGAATTACGTACAACGGCCTGCGGTCGACGACAAGCTTAAGAGTGAGCTGAAAGCCGGCCATCACGTGGTCATCTATGGGAGTTCGAAACAAGGAAAGACCTCGCTCCGCAAACATTGCATGCGGCCAGAGGACTATATTCTGGTGCAATGCTCGAACAAGAGCGATATGGGAGAACTCCACGCCAACATCTTGAAACGGGCAGGGTTCGAAATTTCGCAATCCACGAAGAAAAGTCTTTCGGGGCGAAGTAAAGTGTTCGCCACCTTTAAGGGAACGTTAAAGGCAGCCGTGCTGGGGCTGTCTGCATCCGCGGAAAGTGGTGTCGGGACGGAAAGCGAACGCGTTGAGGGGATCGAGAAAGTTAGTAGCCCTCTGGAACTCGATATTGACGATGTGAACGATGTCATCGCCGCCCTCAAAAGTATCAACTTCTCAAAGTGGATCGTGCTCGAAGATTTCCACTATCTACCTTACGAAATTCAACGTGATTTCTCGATTGAGCTAAAGGCATTTCACGAATCTTCGTCAATTACGTTTATCGTCGTTGGGGTTTGGTTGGAAGACAACCGATTGATTGTCTACAACGGCGACTTAACGGGGCGCGTTATTTCGGTCAACGCTGATCGCTGGGAACAAAAGGATCTCCATCAGGTTATCGCGGATGGTGGCGCGCTGCTCAACGTTAGCTTTGAGCCCGAATTCGCCCATCAATTGGTGGAGCTTTCGCAAGAGAGCGTGTACGTGGTTCAGGAGACGTGCCGTCGTGCGTGCCTTGAGATCGGAGTGCGCCAGACTTGCACATCAATGGTCAGCGTTGGTAAAGGAGTCGACGTACAGGCGCTGGTTAAATCGGTTGTGGACCAGCAGTCGGCGCGGTATGAAGGATTTTTGACGAACTTCGCAGATGGGTTTCAAGACACTGAACTAGAGATGCACAAGTGGCTTTTGTACCCCATACTCACTGCCGACCTTGAGCATTTGCGGAGTGGTTTGAAGTATCGAGAGATCCGTGCGTCACTGGTAGAAGCCCACCCCAGGAAGGCTGAATTAAACCCCGGCAACATTACTCAGTCACTACAGTCAAGTGCGTCTTTGCAAGTCAAAAAGAACATCATGCCCATCATCGTCGATTACGATCAGTCGAGCAAAACTTTGCACGTAGTTGACAAGGGGTTTCTTATTTGGCTGCAGCATCAAGACTCGCTTGAACTTTTAGACACGGTGGGGTTGCAAACCTAAGTGGCCGTGGTTGGCTGATAATCGGCAGTGCGTGCTAATGCCGCACCCACTGCCCTGCCTCGTCATCCCGCAGCTTCGCGCCGGCCCATACGACCTGCCCTAGCACTCGCACGGGATGGCCATTCTCCAGCGGGATATCAGCATAGGCTGGGTTGAACGACCGAGCCACCCAGCGCCCCGTGAGCTTGTCCCGGGTCACAGTCTTGACGAGCATCTTCCCGTCATAGTTGATGGCGTACACCCCACCGCTGGCCACGTCCTGCAGCGTCAGGTTCTCGTTGGGAACGACAAGCAGGGCAGCGCCGTCACGAATGACCGGCTCCATGCTGTCGCCTTTCGCATAGACCACACGGGCCTTCCCGTTGTCGGCGCCTACCGCCTTAAGGAATGAGCGGCGGAACTGGATCATGCCGGTCTGGTCTTCGCTGTGGTTCTCGATGCCGTCGCCCGCGGCCAGGCGCACCTCAGCCAGCTCCGGCACTTTCTCAAATCTGTCATTGGCGGCGTGCGGCTCGCCTGGTCCGGCGTTCGCTGTCACGCCCGTTTGCGTGCTGATCCTCATCTTCGGATTGCGCTCGGCCTGGAACGTGGTGTGGCCACCTTCCCACGGAGCAGGCGGCAAGCCCGCAATTCGCATAGGGAAGGGGTCGTCAGCACGGTCCATGTCGACTAGGCCGCCGGGCTTGTGAGCCCGCAAAGGAATGACGTTGGCCGCCGGAGCAGCGGGCGGCGACGACACCTGTATCCCTAACTTCATCTGGGCTATTGCGAGCGCAATGGCTCCCTCGAGCGCATTGAGTTGCGACTCGGGGAGTGCCCGTAACTGGTCCTCGGGGATCGTGCGGAAGGGCCAAGGCTGCGCCTTCGCCGGCTCAGGCTCGTCGGATGCCTTGGCGGGCGCGGACGTCGTGAACATTGCGCCTTCGCCAGTCATCACCCAGGTGGCATTCACTCCCAGGACGTTTTGGGCAGCCAGCATCCCTTCCTTCGATGGACCGCGGCGCTCCCAATTGTTGACGTTCTGCTGGGCGACGTTCAACAGCCGCGCCAGATTCGCTTGCTCTGGGCCGCTCATCAGCATCCCCGAGGCTCGTGCAGCCTCGTAGATCCTCGCCATCTGTTCGTGCATTTGCTTCATAGGGCGATTGTTGCCGGGATAAACGCGTTGTTGATACACATCGTGTTGACCTGACAATTAAACATGGTGTTTAATTGGCCGCATATGGAAAAACGAATGGAACAACTTCATCGGGACGCGGCGCGGATAGATGCCTTTGGCGGACCCACCAAGGTTGCCGAGCGGCTCGGCATCGCTGAGGAGCCCGGCGCAGTCCAGCGCGTTAGCAACTGGAAGCGTCGAGGCATTCCCTCGAGCGTCCTGCTCGCGCATGAATGGTTGCGTGCGCCCGCGCCGGTGCAGCAGGAGGCGGCGTGACATCAATGCACCGTCGCGCTCTCGCGCCCGTCGGTGGCCCACGCCATCCGGTCGCGCTCGGCGCACAGTTCCTGAAACAAATCCATGACCGCCTTTTCGCTCGGATCTTCAAAGATCCGGCGGGCCAAGTCCTGGGCGCTAATCAACAACTTTTCCGTTTCGGTCACGAAACACACCTCGCTCTTTGTTCATAAGGAAGTACTCGATGAGCACCACCCAACCAGTATCTGCCGATAGACAGGAAAGCACCCGCAAGACCGGCGCAAGGTATTTGGCCGAGGTATTGCAGCGACTTGCGGTGACGACGCAAGACCGTGCAGCAGCTTGCATGGGCATGGATGCCAGCACGCTCAGCCGCTTCAAGGCTGAGCACTTGGAGCGCGCGTGCCAGTTACTGGCCGCCGTCGGACTTCAGGTGGCCGCGGCGGATTCTGTCGTGGTGAGCCGTGACGATCTGCAGGCCCTGAAGCGCATGGCCTTCAAGTACCTGCAGGCCGAGATTGAATCCGAGGAGCGGCACTGACATGGCCGATATCACCCTGGTCCGTCAGCAGCCCGTCCAAGCCTCCGAGCAGGAAAAGGAAGCCGCGCGCCGCTTGATCTTCGGCATGGTCGACGGCCTGGGTGAACGTGGCCGCAAGCAATGGCGCCGGCTTTGGAACCAGATCGTCCGGCTGGAGCCGGGCGAGATGATGTCCATCACCACGCACAAAGAGCGCACCGGCTGGTATCACCGAAAGCACATGGCGCTGGAGTCGGTGCTGTTTGAAGTTCAGGACCGTTTCGAGGAATTCGAGGCGTTCCGTGCCTGGCTCAAGACGGGCAGCGGCTTCGTGGACTGGTACCCGGGCCCGAAGGGCGGCGTGATTCCGGTGCCGCGGTCGATCAGCTACGCGAAGCTGGAGCAGGCCGACATGGAGCAGTTCCACGATGACGCTGTGGCGTTCCTGCGCACTGCGCACGCTCAGAAGACCATGTGGCCGCATCTGCCGCCCGCGCGCGCCAGCGAGATGCTGGAGATCGTTCTGCGAGGCTTCGGCGAATGAAAGGCCGCAACCCCACCGCCGAGCAGAAGCGATTCTGGGATCTGCTGGCCACAAACATCGGCTGCGTGGCCTCGCGCATGGATGGCTTCTTCGACAGCCAGTGCTCGATCCATCACATCGACGGGCGCACCAAGCCGGACGCGCACTGGCTCGTACTGCCGCTATCGGCCGGCAACCACCAGGATGGAACGGGCGCGCCTGGGCGCATTGCTGTGCACCCGTGGAAGGCTCGTTTCGAGGCCCGCTACGGCCGCCAGCTGGATCTGCTGGTCTGGTGCATCGAGCAGCTACAGGCACAAGGATTTGAAGTCCCTGATGGCGCGTTGCGCGCGGCGGGGATGCTGGAGCACGCATGAATTACTACCCGCACCACATCGGCGACTTCAACAGCGCCACGCGACACCTGACCCGCCTTGAGCGGTCGGTGTACCGCGACATGCTCGACCTGTACTACGACACCGAGGTGCCGCTGACCCTCGATGTGGATGTCCTGTGCCGCCTGCTGATCGCCCGTTCCAACGAAGAACGAACAGCCGTTGAACAGGTGTTGAACGAGTTCTTCACAGAAACCGACGAAGGATGGCGTCATTCGCGCTGCGATTCCGAAATCGAGAAGTATCACGCTCAGCGCGAGGCGAAATCGGCTGCCGGGAAGGCTAGCGCTGCAAAAAGAGCCCAAAAAACGCAACGACCGTTGAACACCCGTTCAACACCTGTTGAACAGCCGAACCACGACTGTGCAACTAACCAGAACCATAACCATAACCATAACCAAGAAACAGATATCCCCCCTACCCCCCGCAAGCGGGGGCAAGGATTTGACGCCTCGGCGATCGAGCTGCCCGACTGGCTCGATCGCGAAGACTGGGAAAGCTGGGTTGCCGACCGGAAGGCCCGCAAGAAGCCGGTGACGGAGGAGGGCGCCAAGCGTCAACTGCAGCAGCTCGCTGGCTACCTGGACGAAGGCCATCAGCCGCGCGCAGTGATTGCCCACAGCATCGCCGGGGGCTACCAGGGGCTTTTCCCGCCGAGGGCGCAGGCGCGCGCCAGCCCGCCTACCGCGGCACAGCGGCGGGCCGCGTGGTCATCGGAGTTGCGGGATGTGCTGGCTGAGGGCCAGGGACGAAGGGAAATTGACATGGGGGTGATCGATGCAAGTAGCTAACGCTCAGACCGGTTTGGGCGCTCTCGTGGTGAACGAGATGCACCTGCTGTACGGCGCCAAGTTCGCCCAGCAGTGGGAAGGCCTCACGCCCCGCGAGCTGAAGGACTCCTGGAGTCAGAAGCTGGCCGGACTCGATGAGGGCCAGGTGCGCCGCGGGCTGGTTGCCTGCATGACCCGTGAATGGCCGCCCACGCTGCCGGAGTTCGTGAAGCTGTGTTGCCCGTGGATGGCGCCGGAGGTGGCGTACCACGAGGCGGTGCGCGGCATGTCCGCCCGCAAGCGCGGCGAGATCGGCATCTGGTCGCATCCCGCCGTGTACTGGGCTGCGGTTGGCGTCAGCACCGTCGATCTGCTTTCCAGCACCTACGGCTCAATCAAGGCGCGCTGGGAGAAGACGTTGAGCGACGAACTGGCGAAAGGCGCGTGGCCGGATATCCCCGAGCCGCGGCAGGCGTTGCCTGCCCCTGGTCAAACGCTGGCAACCAAGGCGGAAGCGGCCGCGGCGCTGAAGAAGATGGGAGCGGACAAGGTGCTGGACCAGACCGGCCGCAACGCGCGTCGCTGGATCGAAAAGTGGGACGAACGCGTCGCCAAGGGCGAGCAGCCCACGCCCGCCATCGCGGCGATGCTGAAGCGCGCCAAGGGCGATGTCGATGAGGTGACGGCATGAATCGCGCATTTGCATTGGGCCGCCTGAAGTCAGGCCAGCTCAACAAGACCGAACAGGCCTATGCCGACTACCTGGGCCAGCTGCAGGCGGTGGGCGGAATTCTCTGGCACAAGTTCGAGGGCATGAAGTTCCGCCTGGCTGACAACACCTTCTACACGCCCGACTTCGCGGTGATGGCGCCCGATGGCCAGATCGAACTGCACGAGGTGAAGGGCTTCTGGCAAGACGACGCTCGCGCCAAGATCAAGATCGCCGCGGATATGTACCCGTTCAAGTTCATCGCAGTGAAGGCACGCGCCAAGAAGGACGGCGGCGGCTGGTCCGTGGAGGAATTCTGATGGATGCGGAGATTACGACGTCTATTCTCCGCATAACGTGCGGAGAATATCGCGCGGTGCACGCGGGGCGGTTCGCATGACGGCCGACCTGCAGAAGTGGGAATTCCGCGACCCGATGCTGGTCGTGATGAGCCGGCAGCAGGCCGCGCTGAATCGGTCGTGCAAGGGCTGCGCCCACGCCAAGGCCATCGAAACCCCGTTCGGCGACACGCACATGCGATGCCTGAAGGGCAAGCCCTACGGCAAGAAGTGCAACCGGTACGAGGTGGTCGATGAGTAGGCTGACGGGCGACGATCTGCTGTGGAACTGGGCCCGCTGGACCTGGTCCGGCGCCACGGTGGGCAACATGGAGGCCTACGTATCCTGGGAGGATGCCCCGCGGCCGATCCTCCATGACCATGCCCTGGTGGTGGAGGCTATGCACGCGGCGCTGCCGTGGCATGAGCGGATGATCGTCATCGCCGAGTACCCGCAAAAGAGCGCGATGTTCGGTGGCCTGGATCCGAGAGGCCGGCGCAAGGCCGCGCGCGCATGGATCGCCAAGACCACCGGCGTGGAGCTGACAGAAACCGATTACAAGCTGTACCTGGGCCTGTTCCGCAGCCAGGTCGAAAGGAGGCTGGCGTGAAGTACGCGCACGAGGTGATGGACTTAATGGGCGCGTACCCGATGCGCAGCTTTCGGATGCTGGAGCTGGTGCGGCATGTGACCCGAGGCCGGACATTGGAGCCGCGCGAGCGGGACGCGGCGAGAAAGGCGGTGCAGCGGGTATTGGATGCCTTGGTGGCGGCCGAATCCGTTCAGGTCAGCGCGCCGGCAGAGGGCCGAGGCTCCTTTGCAGAATACTCCGTGTCCCACAAGTGGGACATGATCCCGCCAAAAGTGGGACGAGAAGTGGGACAATTCCCCCGGGCTCTTGCGCCCTGAAGAAATGAGGCCTACGGGTAAAAGCTGCGCCGCGTGTAGCGACCATCTACGGATCAAACTGTTGCTGCCACAATTTCCTGCCGGATCAGATCTCGGATCACACCTTCCTATCTAGGTCAATTTTGTTCAAACGCGAGGCTGGGCTGGCGGTCTCTTAAAGATCCCTTGCTTCAATAATTCCAAGACGCACCTTTGCCAAGCCGGAATTGAATACTTCGGGAGTGTATTTCCAAGGATTACGGTTTCCGAGAATGCTCTTAGGCGGACGCGTGAGGAAGGCCTCTCTCATTACGCGAACAAGATCGTCAGTGTCATCTTCGAGATTATCGAGCAACGCGTACTTGTTCATCAGCGGAACGAAGTTTCTTCCTCGCCACGTCAGTCCGTTGAATGCGAGGAAATACATTTCTCCCCAAGACAGATGTGAACGCGCAATCGCGATGTAATGCCACTTCTGCTTGTCAGAAATCTTCGACTGATCGACCCAGTCGAGCAGTCTGTACAGCGTTCGGAACATTGGCCCAAGATCCGAATGATGCGCGGTGTACACCGTTTCATATCCCTTTGCGGCGCGCTCGAACCGTTCGACCAATAGTTCGTACCCGTCCATGAGGTAACTTTTAATGGCCGTAGCATAGGTAGTTAGCGGCCTTGAGTCCTCTCGAAAGCTGTGAGTCTGGTGATCAAGAATATTTACCGCTGCATCGGCTCTAAACGGGGCCGCAAGCTGAACTAGCCGCGCGGCCCCTTTGCGTGGTGGACTGCCGCCTTGCAGGTTGTTCACCATCGCTCGATAGCTTTCTAGCCACGCGAAAAAGGTTTGTTCGAAACTTTGAAGTACGATGGCTTCGTGTTGATCAGCCAGCGCCTTGGTTGACTGCCGGGTTTCTTCCAGTTGGCGTTCAATGTCTTGCCGTGTGAGGTTCAATTCATGTGTTTGAACCCGGATGGCTTCCTCCTGCGCTCGGAGAGTTCTGACCAAGAGAATAATAGTGACTACGCCGACAACAGGGTTAAGAAGTCCGCCGAGGAAGTCTCCAAATTGGCCCCAGCTCTCGGGTTGTCCAATTGGCGCTGACTTATAAATGCCAAAGTACGCAGCGTAGGCGCCTACCAGAAGAACGGCGATCAGGAGCGGAACCCATACAAGCCTTACGGGCCTTGGCATCTCAACGTTTATCTTATGGTCGGTGGTCATGGTGGGCCGCTTGATATCGCAGTAATTACATGTAACTGGAATATAGTAAAAATGGCGCTGACAGACAAACAGCGCCGCTTCGTGGATGAGTACCTCGTTGACCTCAACGCCACGCAAGCGGCGATAAGGGCGGGGTACAGCCAGAAGACTGCTGGCCAGATTGGCGAGCAGAACTTGAAAAAACTTGAAATCGCTCAGGTGATTCAGGAAGCCCAGGCGGCTCGGTCAAAGCGCACCAACATTACCCAGGACATGGTCCTGCGCGAGCTGGCCAAGATCGGCTTCAGCGACATCCGCAAGATCGTGCGCTGGGGCAAGACAGAGCTTCGCGTTACGGACGCAGGCGACGACGAAGGCGAAGTCACGGAGGCCTATCACGGCCTGGCGCTGGTGAGTGCCGACGACATCGACGACGACACCGCGGCGGCCATCTCTGAAATCTCGGAGGGGCGCGAAGGGCTGAAGGTGAAGCTGCATGACAAGAAGGGCGCGCTGGTCGATATCGGCCGCCACCTTGGAATGTTCAAAGATCGGGTGGAGCACTCCGGCCCGGACGGCGGCCCCATAGCTACCGCGGCGGTCAGCCCGGAAGAGCTGAGGAAGGCCGTTCAAAGTGTCCAAGACAAGTTTTAGCCCTGCTGAACGGCTGGCAGCGATTGGCTGGTCTCGTGAGGACCTGTTCAGTTTCAGCCGCTGGATGTTCCTGCAGCGCAAGGGCTACCAGTGGCAGAGGGCGGCGCACCACAAGCTGATCTGTGATGCGCTGATGCGCGTCTACAGGGGAGAGACGAAGCGGCTGATGATCAATGTGCCGCCTCGTTACTCCAAGACCGAGCTTGCGGTGGTGAACTTCATCGCCTGGTGCTTCGGTCGATCGCCGGATTGTGAGTTCATCCACGCCAGCTACTCGAGCACGCTCGCGGTGAACAACAGCGCCAACGTGCGCGGCGTCATCCAGCACGAGGCATACCGGGAAGTGTTCCCGGCGGTCTCCCTGGCTAGCGATGCACAGCATCACTGGAAGACGGAGCAAGGCGGCGTCATGTACGCCACAGGCGCGGGCGGGACCATTACCGGCTTTGGCGCCGGCAAGCACCGCGAAGGCTTTGGCGGCGCGATCATCATCGACGACCCGCACAAGGCCGATGAGGCGACTTCCGACGTAATGAGGAAGAACGTCATCGACTGGTTCCAGAACACCCTGGAGAGCCGGAAGAACAGCCCGGATACGCCGATCATTGTGATCATGCAGCGCTTGCATGAGGAAGATTTGGCCGGGTGGCTGCTTGGCGATCGTGGGCCGGATGGTGCGGGCCCACCGGTGGCCGGCGGCAATGGCGAAGTCTGGGATCACCTCTGCCTCTCGGTCTGGAACGATGACGGCACGCCCCTGTGGCCTGAGAAACACAGCGCGGACGACCTCGCGCGGATGGAGAAGGCAGCACCGTACGTGTTTGCGGGGCAGTACAGACAACGGCCCACGCCGCCATCTGGTGGGACCATCAAGCCGGACATGATGCCCATTGTGGATGCGGTGCCGGCCAGCGTGGTCGCATGGGTCCGTGGGTGGGACCTGGGTGCTTCGGCGTCTGGGGATCACACGGCCGGCGTGAAGCTTGGAAAGCTCAGCGATGGTCGCTTCGTGATTGCAGACGTTCGCCGTGAACAGTTTGAGACGAATGAGCGAGACGCTCTCATCAAAAACACCGCAGATGCGGACGGTGCCAACAGGGTGGTCCAGTCGCTGCCGCAAGACCCCGGGCAGGCCGGCAAGAGCCAAGTTGTGGCTTTCGCCAAACTGCTGGCGGGCCACAGCGTCAAGTTCAGCCCCGAGAGCGGCGATAAGGTGACCAGGGCTACGCCCCTGGCGTCGCAGATCAACGCCGGGAACGTACTCCTACTGCGGGGCGGATGGAACCAGGCGTTCAAAGAAGAGTGCAGGTACTTCCCGCTGGGCAAGTACGACGATCAGGTTGATGGCGCATCCCGCGCATTCAACGAACTTTTATCGCTGAAACGCGGATTCTTCGGATGAATTTCTTTCGCAACCTGTTCGGCCGGAGCCAAGAGCCCGCGCCGGCATCCAAGCGGCGCGGCCTGTTCTCCACGCATCCCCTGGGTGACAAGGTGCAGACTCGTTTCGAGATGCCCGCGTTTGAGCAGCCCACCGGCGCGCCCACGGTCGCGTCGGACAACGGCTACATCGGCGAGCGGCCGACGCCCAAGACCGCCAGCTTCACGCCGGTCAACGAGGCGCAGCTCGGCTTCTACGCGGCGGGCAGCATCTTCATCGGCTACCAGGCGTGCGCGATGCTGGCCACGAACTGGCTGATCGACAAGGCCTGCAACATGCCCGCGCGCGACGCGGTGCGCAATGGCTACTTGCTGATGTGCGGCTCGGACAAGACGTCGGCCCGCCTGATGGCTGGCGACAAGAAGTACGCGGTCAAGCGCCATCTGCGCGAGCTGGTTCACTTCGGGCGCGTGTATGGCGGCCGGATCGTGCTGTTCGACGTCGAGGCGGCCAACCCCGAGGAGTATTACAAGGCGCCGTTCAATCTGGACGGCGTGCAGGCCGGCACGTACCGCGGCATGTCCCAGATCGATCCGAACTGGGTCACGCCAGTGCTGACCGAGGACAACCTGAACGACCCGGCCAGCCAGAGTTACTACGAGCCGACATTCTGGAAGATCCAGGACCGGGTCTATCACAAGTCCCATCTCCGGATTTTCGTGCCGTATCCGGTGCCGGACTACCTGAAGCCGCACTATCGCTATCTGGGCGTGAGCGTGCCTCAGCGGATGATGGAGCGAGCCTACGCAGCTGAGCGCAGCGCGAACGAGGGCCCGCAGCTGCTCATGACGAAGCGGCTGACGTCGCTGAACGTCGGCGATGCGGCCCTGACCAATCGCGAGGCGCTGGAGAACAACCTGGCGGAATGGGTCGCCTTCAGGGACAACTACGGCGTGCGCGTCGGTGGCGCCGAGGAGACCATCCAGCAGTTCGACACCGCGCTGGGCGACGTGGACACGGTCATCATGACCCAGTACCAACTATCCGCGTCAGTGGCGAACGTGCCGGCCACGAAGCTTCTGGGCACGCAGCCCAAGGGCTTCAACGCCACGGGCGATTATGAGCAGTCGGTGTACCGGGAAGACCTGGAGAGCATCCAGTCCAACGACATGACGCCGCTGCTGGAGACGCACTACCGGCTGCTGGCGAAGTCCGAAGGGATAGCGCTGCCGGCCGACATCGCCATTCAGTGGATGCCGGTGGACAGCCCGACCGCCAAGGAATGGGCCGAGATCGACAAGATCAAGGCAGACCGCGACGCCGCGCTGTTCAACACGGGCGCGATCGATGCGGAGGACATCCGCAACCGCCTGCGCGAAGACCGCGAGGGCGATTACCACAACCTTGAAGCCGCCGAGTTCGTAGATGCCGAAGAAAATGGTCACGAAGCGGCGCCAGGCGTGGGGGCAGCAGCAACAGGCCAGCCAGTTCAAGGGCTTGGCGCTGGCCTACCCGGTCGCCGTTGAAGGCCGCTACCGCGCCAGCATGGAGTCTCTGATTGACGGCATGCTAGCCGAGTACGACGCGGCACTGCGACGGCTGTATCGCGGCAACCCGGAGATCACGCAGGACGAGAGCGTGACCACCCAGGCGCGGCGCATCCTGGCCGAGCTGGGGCGCAAGTGGAGCAAGGCCTTTGCCGAGAAGGCGGGCCCGCTTGCAAACCGCACGATCGGCCAGGTGGACCGGTTTTCCAAGCAGAACCTGGGCGCGTCTCTGCGGGACATGTCGGGCGGCCTGACCATCAAGACGTTCCAGATGCCGGCCGGCCTGTACGACAAGGTCCTCGCAAGCACGGCGGAGAACGTCGGGCTGATCAAGAGCATCCCGGTCCAGTTCCAGGACAGGATCCAGGGCATCGTCATGCGGTCGATCCAGTCGGGCGGCCAGGGCAGCGGGCAGATCTTCGACGAGATCAAAAACCTGAACCAGGTCACCCGGAACCGCGCCAAGCTGATCGCGGTCGACCAGACGCGCAAGATCACGTCCGCCATGAACGAGGAGCGGATGAAGGCCGCTGGGGTGAAGCAGTTCGAGTGGATTCACAGCGGAGGCGGCGCAGAGCCGCGGTCGCTCCACGTTCAGTACGACGGGCAGACGTTCAGCATGGACAACCCGCCCATCATCGACAAGCGGACCGGGCAACACGGCTTCCCCGGCGAGCTGATCAACTGCCGGTGCCGCATGCGCCCGGTCATCGACTTTACCGAGTACCTCGATGAGCAAGCGACAAACTGACGTCAATGGCTACCTGCTGGTGCGCGACAACCCGATCACGAAGGTGGGTGTGTTCTCGTATCTGGGTAGCGAGATCGGCGCGCCTGATGCGGATCGGGTCTACCGGGTTTATCGACCTCGGGAAGAACTGGAGAAGCCGGAGACGCTCGCCTCGGCCAACCTAGTGCCGTGGATCGACGAGCACGAGTTCTTGGGTGTGGACGGCACGCCGGCCGAGAAGAAAGGCGTGCAGGGGACCACGGGCGAGACGGCGCGATTCGATTACCCGTACATCCGCAACAACCTCCGGCTCTATTCCGAGTTCATGAAGAACTTGGTCGACCGCGGCAAGGTGGAGCTATCGCCCAGCTACCGCTGCCGATACGAATTCAGGGAAGGCGTGTTCGATGGCATGCAGTACGACGCCATTCAGCGCGACATTCGATTCAATCATCTGGCATCCGTGAAAGAGGGCAGGACGGGGCCGGACGTGGCTGTACAGGACTGCCTCACCATCACATACGACTCAGCGGAGTTCATCAATATGGAAATCACCCCCGAAATGGAACAAGCATTGCGGGCGTTGATCGAGAAAATCTTGGCGGAACAAGCTGCCGCTGTCTCGGACAACGACCCCAAGAAGGAGGCTGTCACGGACGCGGAAGCGCCGGCAGCCCCCGGCGCCGTCACGACCGAAGAAAAGGACGCCGTGGAGGAGACCGCCGCGGCTGCCGAGCAGGCAACCAGCGCCGTCGAGTCGGCCACGGCTGCGATCGAAGAGGTCACGGCTGCCCTGGAGGAAGTCGAGGCTGCTGCCGAGGCAGTGAAGGCCGCCCCGACCGCCGACAGCCGCAAGGCCCTGGACGCCGCCATGGCCAAGCTTGGCGCCGCCAAGAACAAGATCGCCGCGCGCGCCGCGGACGCGCAGGTCATGGGCATGATCGGCACGCTGCGCACCGAGATCAAGGCCAATGACGCTGCCGCGGTGATCAAGCAGATCGCCGACCGCGACGCCTTGGTCAAGCGCGTGACGCCGTTCATCGGCGCCTTTGACAGCGCGCTGCTGGTGTCGGCCGACCACGTCGCCAAGTACGCCGTCAAGAAGCTGGGCCTGAAGGCGCAGGACGGCGCCGAGCTCGCGGTGCTGCAAGGCTACCTGCAGGCCGCCAAATCCGACGCCGAGAAGATCGTCGGCGATTCCAAAACCGTGCGCGCCGAAGACACGGCCGCCAAAGTCTGGGGCGAAAAGCAATGATCCCGAACACCGCACGAACCTACCTGCTGTCCGGCATCCCGGGCAACATCAGCCATGACGGCCCGACCCGCGCCGCCTCGGCGATCATCGACTCGGCCACCGAGGCGAACAACGTCTTCGGTCGCGCCTTCACGTATGTCGCCGGTCAGCCTTCGGGCCGCGGCACGTTCGAGCAGGTGCAGGCCGGTGGCGACGGCGCCTTCGCCGGCGTCCTGATCAACCCGAAGGCGTATGCGATCGATGTCACGTTCGCGCGCAATGCCACGGTCGGCGAGTTCCTGACCATGGGAGAGGTCTACGTCCAGCTGGGCAACGACGGCAACATCGGCGACCCGGTGTCCTTCGACCCGGCCACCGGCATCATCTCGGCCGGCGAGACCGGCACCGTCATCCCCGGCGCGCACATCGCCCGCCACGAACCCAGCGCCGAGACCCCGCGTCTGGCGGTGATCGCCCTCAATGGTCTGGTGGTGCTGCCCACCCCGGCCGGCGCCTGATCGGAAAGGAACCAGAAATCATGGCAAAAACTCAATCCAAGGTGCACATGCACATGAGCGGCCGCCTAGCCCTCGCGCGCGGCGCCGTCAAGCTGGGCAGCGATGCCAAGATCGGCTTCGAAGACCTGGAGAACCTGGGCGTCGGCGTGCGCGCGATGGACTCGGCCCTGACCGGCCCGGCCGTCACGAACGGCGCGATGCTCTCGCACATGCTCCAGACTTGGCTGCCCGGCACGCTGCGCGTCGTGACCCAGGTGCGCAACATCGACGAGATCGCCGGCATCACGACCGTCGGTCGCTGGGAAGACGAGTCGATCAACCTGCGCGTGGCTGAGCCCGCGGCCAAGGCCGAGCTGTACGGCGACTCCACCAACATCCCGCTGGCTGACTACCGCCAATCCGTCGAATCGCGCGGCATCGTGCGCTTCGAGCAGGGCTTCCAGGTGGGCAAGCTGGAAGACGCCCGCCAAGCCGCCATCGGCTACCAGGCGGCGGACGAGAAACGCCGCGCCGCCACCGAGTCGCTGGACATCAGCCGCAACCAGGTGGGCTTCTACGGCTTCAACCAGCCCGACACGAACGTGTACGGCCTGCTGAACGACCCGAGCCTGCCGGCCTTCGTCTCGGCGGGTACGCCGTGGCTGTCCGCGAACTTTGACCAGCTGACCGTGGAGTTCACGGGCATGTACAACCAGCTCGAAACCCAGATGGGCGGCGAGCTGAAGGATTCGGCCCGTCTAGTCCTGGTCATGCCGACCGGCTACCGCTCGATCTTCAGCGTGTACAGCCCCGCCGCCTCGGGCATGACGTTCCGCCAGTGGCTGAGCGAGAACTTCCCGAACCTGCGCGTGGTGACGACGGCCGAGTTCAAGGACGCCAACGGCGGCCTGGACGTGGCCTACCTGTTCGTCGAGAACGCCGCGGATCAGGACGAGTCGGACATCACCGGCGCCAGCCTGATCCAGGCCGTGCCGGTGCGCTACCAGGTCCTGGGCAGCGAGAACCGCATCAAGGGCTACATCGAAGACGCCATCAACGCCACGGCGGGCATCTTCGTGCTGCGCCCCTGGGCGTTCGCGCGCCGGACCATCAGCGCGTCCTGATCGTCGCGCACTGAACAGAGGGCCGGGGAAACCCGGCCTTTGTCATTTCTGGAGTCGAAATGTCTCGCATCTATATCTACAGCACGCTCAGCAACGACCAGCGCTACCAGCTCAAGAACGGCGCGTCGGTCCTGGTCACGGGCAAGGCCAACGTGGCCAACAAGCAACTGGTGACGCCCAGAGGCATGGTTACCGCCGTCTCCGAAGACGAGTTCAACCTGCTGCAGGAGAACATCGTGTTCAAGGCGCATTCGAAGAACGGCTTCGTGTCGGCCAGCCACGACAAGCAGGACGCGGAAACCTTCGCTGCGCGCAACCTGGCGCCCGCGGACAAGGCCGCCCAGGACACTCCTGAGACGGCCAAGAAGCGCAACGCCGGCGGCGCCAAGGTCAAAGACGCCGAGGCCTGACATGGACTTCCCGCTGGCGAAGTTCCGAATCCTGATCCCCATGTTCAACGCCGTGCCGGATGACGTGGTGCTGGCCGTGGCGGAATGGGCCCAGTGCTACACCAGCGGGCGCGGTTGTCAGTGCAACGGGCAGCTGTGGATGCTCATCACGGCCCACCTGCTGCAGCTGCGGCTGAACGCGGAGTCGGGTAATGGTGGCGCGCCCGGCGCGCTGGCTTCGGCCACGATCGACAAGGTGAGTGTGTCGTTCCAGGCGCCGCCCGCGACGGATTCATGGTCTCACTGGCTGAACCTCACCACATACGGTCAGCAGTTCCTGGCGCTGTCCAAGAGCTGCGCGGCCGGCGGGGTGTACGTGGGCGGCCTGCCCGAGCGCGCGGCATTTCGCAACGTGGGCGGCCTGTCCATCCGTGGGGGAAGGTTCCGATGAAGGTGGTGCGCAAAGGCGGCACGGAGAAGCTGCAGGCGACGTTGAAGGATATCGGCGGCAAGCAGATCCGGGTCGGGTTCTTCCCGGAGGCCAAGTATCCGGACGGCACGCCGGTCGCGTACGTGGCGGCTATCCAAGAATACGGCTATCTACAGGGGAACATCCCGGCCCGGCCGTTCATGCGCCCCACCGCCGAACAGAAGAAGGCGGAATGGGGCCGGCAGATCGCCGGGGCGGTGCGCGGCGCCATCGACGGCAAGGTTGAAATCGGCCACGCCTTCGAGGCGTTGGGCGCGCGTTCGGCTGGCGACATCGCTCGGACCATCTCGCTGCTGACGACGCCGCCGCTGAAGAAGACGACGCTTGAAGCCCGCCAGGCCAGGAAGAAGACGCCGGGCGTGTCCAAGAAGCCCCTGGTCGATACCGGCCAGATGATCCAGTCTGTCAGCCACGTCGTGGAGGATAAATCGTGATTCCAGGAATCAACCTGTTGGGCCTGGCTGCCGGCGTGGTCGCGCAACAGGCGCCGTTCTGGCTCAAGTTCAAGGGGCGCACGGAGAACGCGCGCGGGCAGTGGGTCAATGAGTACGAGCTGCCGCAGCCGATCCAGGGTTCCTGGCAGCCGGTGGGCGAATCGACGATCCGCGACTTGGGCCTGGATACCGCCAAGCGCTACTTCAACCTGTACACGTCCCATCCGGTGGAGAACGTGCAGCGCGGCGCGGCGCCGGACCAGCTTATCTATGGTGGACGCCGGCATGACGTCGTGGGCGGTGCCGACTGGTACGTCCAGGACGGCTGGCGGGGCATCTTGTGCGTTGACGTGGGGCCAGCATGAAGCAGAAGCAACTCGAGGCCACCGTACGCGGCGCGCTGCTGGCGTTGCTGCCGGAGCAGGGGGTAACGCTGCCCGTCCTCGCGGCGTTCCAGCCCACGAAGCAGGGCCGCGTCGACGACGGCATCTATTTCTTCCCCGTAGGCCGGGGCAAGCGTGGCTGGCAGGCGCGCAAGTACCGCGATGACGGCGCCGCGCTCACGGCGACGGAATCCCAGATCAACGAGTCGATGTACCAGTTTCAGGCATTCGTCGAGGATGACCTGAACGCGCCGGAGCAGTTGCTTGCCTCCGACGTCCTGTCGGTGGTGCGCGGGCTGCTGCAGTCCATGAAATTCACGCAGGCCATGACGGCGGCCGGCATCGGCGTGCAGCGCGCGACTGACATCGTCACGCCGGCTTTCGTGAACGACCGCGACAACTTCGACTTCAACCCCAATTTCACCGTCATCTTCACCCACCACCGCAACATCACCCAGGCCACGGCACACATCCAACAGGCTGCGCCGGGCATCCATCGCATTTGAGGAAAAGACATGTCCATCAAGATGACTCGCTACGTCCGGATCATCAGTGCGGTGATCGGCGCCAATGCCGTCGCCCAGCAACAACTGACCGGCCGGCGCTTCACCACTGATCCGCGCGTGCCTGTCGGCCAGATCGTATCTGTGCGCCCGGGCGGCGCCGATGACTACTTCGGCTCGGACTCGCCCGAGGCGGCGTTCGCCCGCCAGTATTTCTCCTACGTCAGCCCGGCGCCCGCCTCGCAGGCGCCCGAGCTTCAGTTCGCTGCGTATCCTGACGTCGGCCGCCCGGGCCGCGTGTACGGCTACCGGATCGCGGCGAGCCTGGCAGACTTCCAAGCCGTCACGGCTGGCGCGATGAACATCAAGGTGGGCGAGTTCTCCTACGCGCTCACCGGCGTGAATCTGTCGGCGGCAACCAGCCTGACCAACGTGGCCCAGCTTGTGACTGCTGCGATCGCCACCGCGGCCACCGCCCAGACGGGCACCGCCGCGACCGTCACCTATGACGCCATCGCTGGTTCGTTCACGGTGGAGTCCGCCGCGACGGGCCCGGGCGCAATCGTGGTGTCGCCGGCCTCCGGCAGCGATATCGGCGCGATGCTGGCGCTGCAGGGCGCTCAGGCGATCAGTTCCCCGGGATCCGCCGCCATGACGCCTCTGGAGGCCTTCCGCGCGGCCGAGAACGTGACGGACTCGTTCGGCTCGGCGTCGTTCGGTGTCGCGGTAGATCTGGAAGACGCGATCCCCCTCGCGGAGTACGTCTCCGGCGAAAACGTGAAGTACCAGATGTTCTGGTCGGTGGACTCGGTGACGGCCGATACCTGGAACGCGGCCATGATCGGCACCGCTTCCAACGGTCTGATCCTGAACGGCACGGCCGGCGAGTACAAGGAAGCTCTGCCGATGGCGGTGATGGCGGCCACGGACTACGACCGTACCAATGCCACGATCAACTACATGTTCCGTCAGTCCGGTGTGACGCTCACGTCCGACGTGACCGACGACCAGATGGCCGACTTCTACGACGCGCGCCGGGTTAACTACTACGGCCAGACGGCCAGCGCCGGCCAGAAGATCTCGTTCTTCCAGCGCGGCTACCTGATGGGCGGCGCGACTGCGCCCCTGGACATGTCGGTGCACGCCAACGAGCAATGGCTCAAGGCGTACATGACGGCCCAGCTGATGAGCCTGCTACTCACCACGAACAAGATCCCGGCCAACAACGACGGTCGCGGCATGGTCATGGCGATCATCCAGGGCGGCGTCAACAAGGCTCTGAACAACGGCACGATCCTCATCGGCAAGACGCTGACGGAGCTGCAGAAGGTCGCGGTGACTCAGCTGACCAACGACCCGCTGGCCTGGCACGACGTGCAGGACAACGGCTACTGGTACGACGTCAGCATCGAGCAGGAGACGGGCGAGTCTGGCGTGACCGAGTTCACGGCCAAGTACACGCTGGTCTATTCGAAGGGTGACATGGTCCGCAAGGTCGACGGATCGCACAACCTGGTCTGACCGGGCAAGACAACATTTCGGGCGGCCTGCGGGTCGTCTTTCTTTTGAGGATCAGACATGTACGATACTTCCGCGATCGGCGTAGCCGTGCGCTGCGTGGCCAGCGAGTCCTTCCCGTCGGGGTTCACCATCACCGCGTTCGCGGATGACGCGGATCCGTTCGACATCCCGGCGATCGACATCGCCACGCCGGCCATGAACGTGAACGGCGATCTGGTGGTGTTCAGCGCGCCGACGCCGATCACCATCACGCTCAACGTCATCCCTGGCAGCGAAGAGGACAACAACCTTGCCGTGATCTTCGAAGCGAACCGTGCGGCCAAGAACAAGCGGCACGCGCGCGACGAGATCACCCTGGTGGCCACCTATCCCGACGGCGCCAGCCTGACGCTCAGCGAAGGCAAGATGACCAATGGCATGCCTGGCAACTCGCCGGCGTCCGCCGGCCGCATCAAGTCGAAGTCCTACACCTTCGCCTTCCAGAACCTCTCCCGCACTCGCGCGTAAGGGCCCGCCATGGCAGACCTGATCAAACCCCGCGTCGTCATGGTCAAGAACCGTGACGGCGTGGAGAAGGCGTTCACGATTTCCCGCCTGCCGGCAACGGTGGCGCGGGAGGTCATCGCCAAGTACCCACTGTCGAACATCCCCAAGCTGGGCGACTATCAGACCTCCGAAGAGGTCATGAAAAAGCTGATGGCCTATGTGGCGGTGGACCTGGACGGCCGCGAGCAGCGGCTGAACACGGCGGCCCTGATCGACAACCACGTCGACGACGGCATCCAGCTCATGAAGCTGGAGATCGAGATGATCGAGGAGAACACCGGTTTTTTCGGACTCGGCGGGCAGCGCGGTTTCCTCGATTGCCTGCTGGAAAAGTGTCTCCACTCGATTATGCCAATGCTGACCCCTTTATTGGATCAATTGTCAGCTCAGGCCTCGCCCGACTCGTCGAGCTCAAAACAGAAATAGACCTGGAAGAGGCGATGGACCTCTGGGAAATCGCCACGACCAACAAGGTCAACGAAATCCGCGCGATGGAAGCGGAAAAGAGGAAGTGACATGGCCTTGCTGGACGCTCTGACGTACATCATCGACGCCGACAACTCCAAGCTGAACAAGGAGATCGACAAGTCGGAGAAGAAGACCGACGAGTTCGGGAAGTCGATGCTGACCGCCGAGGGGCGCGCCGGGCTGATGGAGGAGAAGATCAAGGGTGTCTTCACCCGGATCGGCGCCGCCATCCTGGCCACGGTCGCCGCCTCCAAGGCCCTGGAGACGTTCAACAACCACGTCCAGACGGTCGAGCAGATTCGCAACACCAGCGACGCGCTGGGCGTGGCGATCGAAGACGTGGACGCGTTCGGCAAGGCAATCGAGCGGATGGGCGGCGATGCACAGGGCGCGCGTGACTCCCTGACGGACATGGCGGAATCCATCGGCGAGGCGCTGCAGGACGTGGAGTCCGGTCGCGCCAAGACGTTCAAGGCGCTGGGAATCAGCCTCAAGGACGTGAACGGCCAGGCCAAGAATGCCGTGCAGGGCATGATCGAACTCGCCGGCGCCGTCGAAGGGATGGGCCGCGAGCAGGCCGTCTTCCGCATCAAAGAGCTGGGCATCACCGACAACCGATCGGTCGAGCTGCTGCTCAAGGGGCGCCAGGAAGTCGAGCGCATGCTGCGCGTGCAGAAAGAGCAGGGCGTCGTCACCAAGGAGTCCGCCGAGCGAGTCCGCGTTTACTCGGAAGCCTTGGCCAAGCTGAAGCAGAGCGCCGGCGTTGCGACGAGCGGCATCGTGGACTGGATCCTGCCAGCCATCACGCGTTTCATCCAAATGCTGGACTCCGTTGTGACCTGGATGAACAGGCACGACACCTTCGTCAAAGGGTTCTTCATCGGGCTGACGACCATCCTGACCACTATGTTCCTGCCGGCGGTGATCTCGGCTACCGCGGCGGTGTGGGCGCTGATCGCCCCGTTCCTGGCGGTGGCTGCGCCGATTGCCGCTGTCGTCGCGCTCTTCGCGCTGCTGTACGACGACGTGATGAACTTCCTGGACGGGAATGATTCACTCATCGGACAGATTTCGGAGAAGTACCCAATCGTCGGCGAAACGGTCAAGGCGATGGCCGAGGCGGTGCAGACGGCGTTCCAGTGGGTTGTCGAAGCTATCGCGACATCCTGGGAAGTGATCAAGGGTTTCCCGGACAAGGTGGTGGGTGCGTTCTCCTCTATGGGAGCCAGCATTCGCGACATCTTCGATGGAATCGTCAAGGTCGTGCGGAGTGCGTGGGAATACGTGGGAAGCGTGTTCGAAAGCGTTTCGTCGGTGATCAAGCGAATCGGCAAGTGGCTGGGCTTTGGAAGCGGTGACGACGACATCCAGATTACCGCCACCACCGTATCTAAACGCGTAGCCGATGCTGAGGCGACTGCCGCCGAAAACAAGCGCGCGGCAGAAAGCGCGGAAGTGGAAGACCTCCCTGCCGTTCAGAACGATCCGCGCTGGCGTCGCGGCGGCCGACCGAAAGCCGAACCGCCGCGTTCGGAGTTTGCGCAGCCCCAGCCGGCCGCGGAGAGCCGGGAGCCGATGCGCCAGGTCGAAGCGAACCCCATCCATGCCGAGGGGAGGATGGCAGAAAGCGTCAATGCGGCGCGGGCTTCGTTGGATACCGCCGCGGCCAACCCCGTGAACTCGATTACGTCAAACGCGATTTCGAACTCCAGCAATACGCACCACGAGACCAACGTGCAGGTGGGCCAAGTCACCGTTCAGACGCAGGCGACCGATGCGCAGGGCATCAGCCAGTCGATCGGCGGCGAGCTGAAGGACGAGCTCAGGAACCTGCAGGCCGATTCCGCCAGTGGAGTGAAACGGTAATGCAGCTATCTGACAGCCTGTCGACAACCACGCAGCAACTGGTGGCGATCCTCGATACCGAGAGCTTCGAAACCCTGTTTGCGTCCGCCCATCCTATGCGCGTCGCGGTGAGGGAGGCAAAGCGGGCAACCAAGTTTGCGGTCGAGGATGGCTCGGAGCGCTCGGACCACGTCGTGCGGGAATTGACGGAGATCCAGATCGACTTCCTGCTGGTCGATGACACGCGAAATCAGTTCGAGTCCCTGCGGCAGGCGTTCGATCGGAACAAGCTGCTGACCGTCCAGACGAAGGTCAAGTCCTACGAGAGCATGCTGATCGTGGACATGCCGCATGACGAGACGCCCGAGCTTGGCATGGCCGTCAATGTCCCGATTCGGATGCAGGAATGGATCGAGGTCAAGCCGGAGTTTGGCCAGCTGCCGCCGGCGAAGGTGGAGAACAAGAGCCAGTCCAGCACGGTGAAGCGCGGCCAGCAGACCACGCAGGATTCTGATGCATCCACGGAGCGGAAGGGCAGCGTTTTGAGCGGGGTGTTCAAGTGAGAGACATTAGCCTACTGGCGGCGCCGAACCAGACGTTCTCTGCCACGATCAACGGCATCCAGTGGGAGCTGACGATCAAGGTTGCGATCGGAACCATGTTGGCGGACGTCAAGCGGGATGGGGTCGACCTGGTTCTCGGGCAGCGGATCATTGCTGAGTATCCAATCCTGCCCTACCGCCATCTGAGCCATAGGGGCAACTTCGCCATCCTGACCAGGGACGGAGAGCTGCCATGGTGGGAGGAGTTCGGGCGGTCGCAGTCAATGATCTATCTGGAGCCGGCGGAGGTTGGCATCGATGATTGACCTACGCGCTATCCGGATCGGGATCGAAGTATCCGGCCGGATGAACTATTACAGCGCCGCTGATGGTATGCGGATCAAGGCCAGCGGCACGAAGTACGCCAACGCCACGCAGAACGAGTGCAGTGTGACCATCTCGAACCTGCGCCGCGAGACGCGCGACTTCCTCCTGACCGAGACGAGCCCGTTCAACCAGAACCGGACGCCGAAGCGGTTGGTCGTGGAGGTGGGGCGGATCTCCACCGGCCTGTTCAAGGTGTACACGGGCGACATTATCAGCGCGGAGCCGAGCAGCCCGCCGGACGTGGACATCGTTCTGAAGTCCAAGACAGGCAACGCTTCGAACGGGGTTGTCGTCTCCAAGAGCGCTCAGGCGACCTCGAAACTGTCCGCAATCGCTGCGGCTGTGGCTACCGATATCGGCGCAACCCTGGTCTTTCAGGCCTTGGACAAGTTCATCGGGAACTACACCTATACCGGCGGCGCGCTTGGGCAGGTGAATCGCCTGGCCGAGGCCGGCGGTGTCCGGGCCTTTGTAGACGACACCCGACTGATCGTGCAGGACTTCGACAAGGCCGTGCGCGGCCGCGTCAAGATCCTGAACATGAACAGCGGCATGGTGGGCATTCCCAAGGCCACAGAAAAGGGTGTGGAGGTGACCTACCTGATCGACGGCGAGTCGGTCCTGGGAGGCACGCTGCGCCTGGAAAGCAAGTTCAACCGGTCGCTGAACGGCGACTACAAGATCGATCAACTGAAGTTCGACGTGGCCAGCCACGAAGATCCATTCTTCTATCAAGCGACATGCAGCCGACTGTAGCCCCCGATATCGACGGTGCCGCCGATGGAAGCATGTCGGGCGTCCTGAAATCCTGGCTCCGCGCGTTCATCCGCGAGAACCTGGACGACATGCTGCCCGCCCAGGTCGTGGCCTATGACGACACGTCGAACCGCGCGGTCATCAAGCCGCTGATCATGGTCGGTACGACGGACGGGCAGAAGATCGCCCGCGGCAGCATCCCGAACATCCCCGTTTTCCGGTTCGGTGGTGGCGGCTTTTTCATGCGGTTTCCGGTCAAGCCAGGGGACTTCGGGTGGTTGAAGGCGAACGACCGCGACGTGTCCCTGATGTTTCAGCGCGGCGGCCGGGAAGACTGGCCGAACACGGAGCGCCTGCACTCGTTCTCGGACGCGATGTTCTTTCCCGACACGATCAAGGATTGGGCGATCGACGGCGATAACGCTGACGCCCTGGTGCTGCAATCGCTGGACGGTGCGGTCTGCATCTCGTTGCACGCTGGCGAGGTTCGGATCAAGGCGCCCAAGGCGAAGGTGGAGATTCCTGAAACGGAATGGATTGGGGACATCGAATTCAAGGGCAACGTGGCCACCAGCGGCGGGAACGTGGGGATTTCTGGCGGCTCTCTGACCCATAACGGCAAGAACATCGGAAGCACCCACAATCACAGCGGGGTGCAACCCGGCAGCGGCAATTCGGGAGGCCCTAATTGATCTCGTTCCAGACCGACGACGACAACGACTTCGTGACGCTCCCCAATGGGAATCTGGCCATGGTGAACGATCGCGCGGCTGTTGCGCAGGAAGCCAAGCACTTCGCCGCCACAGCGCGCGCGGAGATGATCCACGCCTACGACGAGGGCATCCCGTTCCTGCGCGAGGCATTCAGCAAGCAGCCGAACCTGGCGCAGTTCGAGGCCTCTCTGCGCCGGCGTCTGCTCAATACGCCGGACGTGACGGCCATTCTGAGCCTGGTTACGCAGATTGAGGGCGAGACGCTGAAGTATGCGGCGACGCTCCAAACCACATACGGGACGGTAATGATCAATGGCTGATTACAGTTTCATCGCAAATCGCGGCGTCATCGTCGCGGATACGGCCACGACGCGCGCGCAGGTGGAGGCAGAGTTTCGGGCCGTCTTCGGTGCGGATATGCCGACCGACCCGGCGACGCCTCAAGGCATGCTGATCACCCGCATCACTGAGGAGCGCGATGCGATCGCGCGGAACAATGCGGAGCTGGCCAACCAAATCAACCCGGCGCTTGCCGGCGGGGTGTTCCTTGATTCGCTTATGGCACTGACAGGCGGCCGGCGCCGCAGCAGCGTCCGGTCGTTGATCGTCGGCGCCATCCTCGGAGGTGTTCCTGGCACTAACGTCCCCGCCGGCTCGATCGCGGAGACATCTCTGGGTGAGCAGTTCGAGCTGGTTGCAACGGTCGTCCTGGGCCCGGCCGGCTCGGCGGTCGGGAATCTGCGGGCGCTGCAGGAAGGAGAAATTGTGGTGCCTCCCGGCGGTTTGGATACGGTGGCGTCCAGCGTCCTTGGATGGGAGTCGATCACCAACCCGGACGCGGCGATTCCGGGTCAGGTGGAGGAGAACGACGTCCTCTTGCGCCGGCGGCGCGCGCAGACGCTCGCGCTGCAAACCACCTCCATCAACGAGGCAATCGTGTCGCGGCTCTATGACATCGAGGCCGTTCGGTCCTGCTACTACCTGGAGAACTATGCCGACGTCGATCAAGTGGTCGGCGGTATCCCCATGCGCAAGCACAGCATCTGGGCATGCGTTGAAGGTGGCACGGATGAGGAAGTCGCTCGGGCGCTCTTCGAGACCAAGACCGTCGGCGGTGGCTACAACGGCGCGGTCGTGGTCAATGTGGCGGATCCGGTGAACGGCCGGCTGTACGAGGTGAAGTTCGACCGACCCCAAGAGATCGCGCTCCTCATCCGCGTCACGGTGAGGGCGAGTTCGCTGGACGTCCAGCAGCTCGTCCCGGACTTGGTCATGAACTACGTCAACGGCGACATCGAGGGCGACGTGAGTTTTGTGGTGGGCAGCGACGTTTCGACGTTCGAGATCGCCAGCGCTGTGAATCAGCAGGAGCCGACGATCTTCGTGAAGAAAGTGGAACTGTCGGTGGTGGGCTCGGGCGCCTGGTCGGCCGACACGATGGAGATCCCGCCCAACCAGATCGCGCGCACGCAGCGCAGCTCCATCCAAGTGGTGATTTCATGAGTGGCACGCAGCAATTCGACTTCTCCGTCGATCTGATGCGGTCGATCCTATGGCAGTACGAAGGCGCGCCGCGCGCGGTTGCGCTGGCGCGCAATGACCAAGCGTGGATCGACAGCCACCATTCGGAGTTCTGGCGCAACTGGCATCGGGACGTCTTCGACCTAGACACGGCCAACGAGTTTGGGCTTTCAGTCTGGGCCCGCATCCTCGGCGTGTCGCTGGAGATTGGCGCGCCGCGGCGCGTGGAAGGCGTGTTCGGGTTCGGCGTCAACAATGCGAACTTCGAGAACGGGAACTTCGGCCGGGCAAGCGACGGCCAGGTGAGCCTGGATATCGAATCAGCGCGCAAGATGCTGAAGCTGCGCTGGTTCCAAATCACCATGCGGCCAACCGCGCCCAACATCAATCGGGCGCTGGAGAGCGTTTTTGGGGCCGGCTCGGCCTCGGTGTTCGACAACTACGACATGACGACGGTCACGTTCATGTTTACGAGCGCGCCCGACTACAGGCTGCGGCGCCTGCTGGAAAAGACCGACATTCTTCCCCGGCCCTCGACGGTCGGGATCAAGTGGGCAGTGCAGCTGCGCCCCGCTTGGGGCTTTGGCACGAATCATCTCAATTTCGAAAACGGAAATTTCGGAGCGTAAATGGCTACCAGGATCTACAAGACGCCGTTCGCGGCGACGGGCGACAAAGAGACGCTGGCGACTGCGGACCAGCCCGACGGAAAGGTGTCGCTACAGGCCGGCTGGACGCCCGACTACGAGCTTCCGAACGACAACGCCAACTATCGCCCGGTCGGCCGAGCGGAGATGAATGGCATTTTCGGAGAGGTCACCGAAGGCCTGGGAGACATGCAACTGAATGGTTTTGCCACCTGGCAGGCTATCGACGGCGGCTGGCCAAATGGCGCGCTGGTAACTCACGGCGGCCTGAAGTACCAATCCACGACGGCCAGCAACGCCACGACGCCTGGAGCTGTCGGCGGCAATTGGGAGCCGGTCCTCACTACTGTGGGTACTCTTCCCGTGGCTAGCACCAGCGTGGTCGGCATCGTCGAGCTCGCGACGAATGCTGAAACGCAGGCGGGCGCCGATGCCGGGCGCGCCGTCACGCCCGCCGGCCTGCAGTCGAAGGTGCAGAGCGGAATTACTGACGCGACGAGCGGCAGGCTATTGGTGGTTGGCGCATTCGGATGGGGCGGTTCTACGCCTTCGCTTGGCACGCTCGGATATCCTGCCGATTTCAACCAGATTGACGTTCGAACAGAAAATGTCGCTGTCGCCGGCAACATGGTAAACGGCCCGGCGGGCGCCGGCACATTTAGCTATACCGGTATCGTGAAGAACACGATGCGCGGCGGCACAACCGGAGTCACGTTCATCCAGGAGCTAAATTCTCTCCCGAGTGCGCCGAACGCCAACGGCAATTGGATCCGATACGGTACGGGCGGCACGACCGGCGCCCGCACCTGGACCGAGTGGGAACAGGTCTACACGTCTCGCACAATCCCCGCCGCATCGACTTCCGTACCCGGCATTTCCCGAATCGCAACGGTCGCCGAAGCGCAAGCCGGCACGAACGACGCAGCCGTCTTGTCACCGGCGAAGCTGGCTGCCGTTACGGCAACGGAAACGCGGCGCGGCGTTGCAGCACTCGCTACGACCGCGCAGGCTGGCGCAGGTACAGACGACGCCTCCGTAATGACGCCGAAGAAGACTGCCGAAGCCATCGCCAGGCTCGGCCCGCATACCGTTCAGGCGCTGACTGGCAGCGGAACGTTCACCGTCCCGGCCGGAACCTTTTTCCTTGATGTTGAGATGTGGGGCGGGGGTGGCGGCGGCGGAGGCGTTGGGACTGCGGGGTCGATCGCAGCGGGCGGCGGAGGTGCCGGAGAGTATGTTCGCTTCGTGCTACCTGTGAACCCCGGTGGATCGATCGCCTACGCTGTGGGTGCCGCAGGAAGCGCTGGCGGCGCCGGCGGCGCTGGCGGCAATGGCGGGTCGACCATCTTTGGCAGCTACTCCGCAATGGGCGGGTCTGGCGGTAGCCCCAACGGCACAGGCAATGGCGGCGCGGGCGGCACCGGCGGCGCGGGCGCGGTGTCGATTCGGTCTTCTGGCAACTATGGCGGAGCTGGCGGAACGGCATACGGAAACGGTGCGATGGGTGGCATGGGCGGGGGGGCCGCCTTCGGCGGCGCTGGGGGGTCTAACGGCCCTGGAGCGACCGGAGGCGGTGGTTTCCCAGGCGGCGGTGGGGCCGGTCGCGGCACGAGCTCTACCGGAAGCGGCAGCCCCGGCTCTACCGGTTTGATCATTCTTCACTACTAAAGGAGTCGCGATGAAGCGATATGCGCGCGTTTTGGACGGCAAGGTCTCCGAGGTAATCGAGATCGTGGACGAGGTTGATATCGCAGACCTCACCCCCGAGGGCTACACGTGGATCCCAGCGGGCGCCGAGGTCCGCGATGGCTGGCTGTATCGCCAAGGAAGACTGGTGCCGCCGGCCGAGGCGCCGCTGGATGCTGCCGCCGCAATCGCCGGCAAGTGGCCCGTCGTACAGGCGTTTATGGACGCAAAAGCTGTGGAGATGGGCTACCAGCACTTGGCCGACGCGGTCTCATATGCGGAAGAGCCTGCTGTCCCGCAGTTCCAGGAAGAAGGGCGGGCCTTACGAGCATGGCGCAGCCTTGTCCGGGCCCGTTTCGATGAAGTGGCGGATCAGGTGATCGGTCATGGCATCGCGGTACCGTCGGACGATGAGCTGGTCCTGAGCATGCCCAGCCTGGAGTAGACCCTAGTTTCGGGTTCTGATATCGTCCGCCGACATATTGGAGATGAAGTGGAATGACGATGGCGGCTGGGGCGTTTGGAAATGATGTGGGGCTGAAGCCCGGCGACCAGGGGCGCCTGTTCTACTTGGACGCCATCCGCGTGCTGGCCATCGTGTTGATCGTCCTCTACCACTTCAACATCCAAGTTCGCGCACAGGCTCCGGACGCGTCGGTGGTCGGATCTATGACGGTTTTCCGCCAGATGATGGGTGACCTCGGGGTGACACTTTTCATCATCATTTCTGGCGCATCGCTGGGCCTCACCTCCGCCAAATGGAAAGGGGCGGGCGAGTTCTATCTGAAACGCGCCCTGGCGATCTACCCACCATTCTGGTCTGCCTGGTTGTTCGTGGCTCTCGTCCTTTTTTGGCTCTCGGGCACGTGGCCGGGATCAGGGCCAACATGGAAGGCCGTGTTGACCGTAACGGGTTTTGACGGCTTTTTCTTCTACAAGGGTCCGAATTTTTATCTGGTAGGGGAATGGTTTGTAGGTTTCATCCTGTGCCTCTACGCGCTGTTCCCCGCGCTGCGGGCAGCGGTGTTCAGATGGCCACTGTTGACATGGATCGCGGTAGGGGCCTTGGTGTACCTGCTGTTTCGGAACTACGCTTCGCTGTTCTCGATCCAGGTCGATCGCAATCCGTTGATGCGGCTGCCCGAGTTTCTTTTTGGGGTGTGCGTGGCGCGATATGTGATGCCTCATAAGCTCATCGCATTCGTAGTGGCGGCGGGCACGCTGGCCCTCTTCGCTATTTGGATGCCACCGATCCACATCTTGTTTTACGGCCTGGCGCTTGGCATCGCCTGCTTTTGTGTGTTGGCGTATGCCGGCAGCGTAATTCCCGTGTCCGGCCGCGTGGCAGCCGTGGTGTCGAAAGTCGCCCAGTATTCGTTTCTCGCCTTCCTGGTGCACCATCAAGTTATCTACGTATGGCTGCCGCGCGTGCAGGTGGGTGCGATGTCGTCCACACGGCTCTTGCTTCTGTTTTGCGGAGTCCTGTTGATGAGCTTCGTCATCGCGGCGATCTTGGATCTGCTTGTCGGCCCTCTCACCAAAGCGCTACGCGGAATATTGCTCGAGCGGCGTTCCTCCCGGGACGCCAAACTGACGCGCCCATGATCCCAGCCTACACAACCAACCCGCTTCGGCGGGTTTTTTTTCGTCTATAGGGGACGCGATGTTGTCGCTTCAAAGGAAATTCCATGGCTGACGAACATCTGTCGGACGCCTTCATAAAGTCGCTGCACGCGCGAGTCGTGCAGATGGAGCAGGACATGGCGAGCAACGCAGAAGCCACGGCGCGGAACACATCGTCCATCGAAACGATCCGGCAGAACACGCAGGACATCGTCGACACGTTCCAGGCGTTGTCTGGCGGATTCAAGGTGCTGCAGGGTCTGGGCAGGGTGGCAAAGCCGCTGGCCTACATCGTGGGCCTGGGCACGGCAATCATCACGGCCTATTCGGCATGGAGGGGAATCAAATGATCTTGAGCAGCCTGAAACGGAAGCTGCTGGCGGCCGGCAGCGCCGGCGCGGTTGCCATCGCGGGCGTGCTGGTCGCGCACTTCGAGCCGGGCAAGGTGCGCGGCAAGCCCTACGTTGACCCCGTCGGTGTGCTGACCGTATGCGACGGTCACACGGGGCCGGACATCGACCCGACGCGCATCTACACGGATGCGGAGTGCGACGCCTGGCGCGACGCCGACCTGGCGGAAGCTGACGCAGCGGTGCGCCGCCTGATCACGGTGCCGCTGAACGACTGGCAGCGCGCCGCGCTGATCGACTTCACCTACAACCTGGGTGCCGGCAACCTGGCCTCGTCGACCATGCGGCGCAAGTTCAACGCGCGCGATTACGTCGGCGGATGCGCCGAGCTCAACCGGTGGGTCAAGGGGCGTCAGAACGGTGTGCTGGTGACGTTGCCGGGCCTCGTCACGCGCAGGGAGGTGAATACATGGGTCTGCTTGCAAAGCTGACTGGTTGGGAGGGCTTCGCCGCGGCGGCCATCTCCGGCGCCGCGCTGACTGCGGCAGGTGTCGTGGTCTGGAATGCGCACGGTGACAGCCGCTTCCGCGCGGGCGTGGAACAGACCAAGCTGGAGGCGGCCGCCAATGCCCGCCAGATCGAGGCGCAGTATCGGCGCCAGGAACAAGAGATGGTGGCCGACTACGCGCGCCGCCTGGAGGAAGCCAATGAAGCGATCCGCCTTTCGAATGCTGAGCGCGATCTTGCCGCTGGCGCTGCTGGCAGCCTGCGCGACGCCATCGCCGTCCAACGTGCCCGAGCCGCCCAAGCAGCCGCCCGCGCCGGCCTCTCTGAGCAAGCCGCTAACAGAGCCTGGGACGTTCTCAAAGCGTGCACGGACGAATATGCAGCACTGGCAAGAGACGCTGACGCAGCCATAGATGCGATACGTCCCGGCGACGCCTGGTCGAAGGCCGTAAGCAGACGCTGATTCAAGCGTCCCGGACCGCAATGTCCAGATCTTTTCCCATCGTGCGCAACGCGGCGGAGATGGTGTCGATCTTCGTGGCGTGACCAAGATTGACGATGCGCGTGACGTCCTGAGGGCGTGTGTTCAAGCGGCGGGCAAGCTCGGCGGGCGTGACGCGCTGAGCCAGCATCTCGTTCAGCAAAAGAACCTTCGCCCATACGCTCGGGGGCAGGGCGATAAGAACCTCCCCTTCTTCAGGGGCGGACGGAAGAGGAACGGGGCGGCGGTCCTCGAAATAGAACTCCATGGCAGTCAGCAGCGCGCCGGCCGCCATTTCAAGCGCGTCCTCGCGGTTGTCACCGCAGGTGATCGCCTCCGGGATGTCGCGGAACGTGACGTTGAAGCCGTCGCCCTCGGGTTCAAGAAATGCAGGATATCGAGCCATATAATTTGCTGTGCGGTGTTGCGTAGCGAGTGGGGAAGCCCCTTTCGGGGCCTCCTCCTATTTCAGTCCTAGTTTCTTCAGGATGTTCTGCCTAGTGCCGTCTCTCAATTCCTTGGCGGGGTGCCTAGGCAGGGTGGTCTGTTTTCCGTTGTAGTAGGCTTTCGTGTGGTTGCTACCCTCTGCGAAAGTCACTCCTTTGGAAGCGAGCCACCGTTTGAACTCGCTTTGCTTCACCGCACCTCCTTTGTTTGTTGACAGTGAAAACAGTATAAACAAAAACGTTTATATAGTCAACAAAAAAGTTGATGCCCGCAAAGATTGTCACTCGACCAGCCACTGCATCCACCACCCCTGGTAGTAGCGCCGGCCGTCGATTTCTTCGAAGCCGCAGACCATCATCCCCCTGTCAGAACAGAAGGTGAGCAACTCCGGCTCGAGCAGGTCGGGTATCGGCCCTTTTGCCGTCGCCCCGAACTTGGCCAGGCCATCCATCGTCATGATGCGCACTTGGCGCCGCATGTCCTGGCGCGTGATCGAGTACATCCGCACCGTGCCGGTCACGGCTGGCGCGGGGTCATTGTCCCGGCGCTTCTGGCCGAGGTAGTGGGTGCGGACGACGGAGCAAAGCATGATTCTGCTACGATAAAACTGTACGGATATACAGTATATGGCAGCAGAATCGGGGTCAGGTCATCGGCGTGGCGACCAGTCCATCTGAGGGGAAGGGTACGAGGAACTCGCGGCTTTGATCGGCGCTGGCTGTTAGCCAGTCGGCGTAGGTGCCCTCGGGAAGGATCACCACCATGCGTTTTTCTTTGTTGGGTTGGTGGTAGTCGCGGAAGAGCGGATCCTGATCGGCGTTGATGGTGAGCATCGTGTAGCTCTCCTGCCACTGGCCGGCCGCATCGCGGTAGCGGTCCCAAAGGCCAGCGACGCCCAGAGGCGCGCCGTCGGCCCGGGTGAAGCGGGTGGCCACGGCCTTACCGGATCGCCAGTCGGGTTCGAAGATGGCATCGGCAGGGATGATGCAGTGCTGCGCTCGGCGCCAGGCATTGCGGAAGGTGAAGGCGTTGGCGACACGGTCGTCGCGCGCGTTGAAGGTAGAGAGCTTTTCGGCACCAGCCAGCGCGTCCGGGCGGGTGGAGCCGGATATGAGACCCCAGCGGCCCGTCACGGCTTCGATGCCGGAAACAGCTTCGTCGCCTGCGTCATGCTCCGGGGGCCGGCGTACGAATACGCCTTGGTAGCGCGGCCACATGTCGTACTTGCCGAGCACGCCCGGCCTCGTCACTCCGAACTTCTTCAGCAACAGCTCGGCGTCTTTCAATGTCTGGTAGTGGCTGCACATGGACCTTCCAACGTCGACGTGAAACTAGCCTAAGGCCTCTGGACCCAGAGTCAACTGTCAGATTTTGCGGGGAACAGGTTTTTAATGACGAACAAAAATACACCCAGAATGTTGACAGTGACAGCGGTGATCAATGCGAGCCAAACGTCCGAAGTAATTCCCTCGAACAGGATTTGTGGCCGGTTGTCGTGGGGCGTTGCAAGATAGACTGAATAAAAAATCGCCTTGAAGAGCAGATGTACGCCCAACAGCGCAAACAACATGGCTACACTGCCGCGGACAAAGCGATAGCCCTTATCAGCATAAATTTTCCGCAGCTTGAGAGCTTGATCGCGTTCAATGTTGTTCATCTCGCCGTCGCTGTAGCGCGCGGCGTTTTCGTACGACTCCGCTTCCTCTGCAACACGAGATTCAGCGTCGAGTCGTTCTTGCGGTGTGACAGTGCCTGGCCTTACATCGTTGACGGAAGGGGCGTCATGTTTCGACGTCGACTTTTTCCCGCCGGCCCCAAGAGGTTCGGCCACATCTGCATTGTCTTTCATCGAACTCAGCTTTGATGAATAGCTTCGATTTCGCGGATGATCTCGTCATCATCGAGAGGACCCTCGTCCTCAGCCTTTCTCCATGCGCCATCGCGGTGATGGCTGAGAGCCGATAAATCAATTCCATCCATGTGGCCATACTCCCGCCAAACTTTGCGAAGAAGGCGCCACGTCTCGCGATCATCGTCGGGCACGACGGGGGTCACGTTTCGGTCCGGATCCGACCGAGAAGGCCGGGTTCCGTATGACGTTATTGGAGCGCGGCCATAGTCCCGAAACTCAGAATAGAGGCCGGGGACGACAGGACCGTATGTCCACTTGTAAAACCGCTCAACCACCAACGGCTCGTCATGGATGTACAAGTTCCACGCGTTTGCGAAATAGACCAGTTTCTGAAGCTTCATAGGCGTGATCGACTCGCCCGACTCGTCTTTGCGGGCAAGCTTCAGAAGTGAGTTCGCCACGGCCAAGGCGGTGTAAGCCATTGCTATCCTGATCCTATTAAAGCCTTAGTAGCACGCTGGTTGCTTATACAGTATAGGGGTGGGGCGCGAATACTTCAATGCCCGCATTGCGGAGCGCAATTAGAATTGCGGAGCAAAGCAAAAGGCCCGCAACGGTGTGCGGGCCTTAGTATTCTTGGTGGCGCATCCCTGATTCGAACAGGGGACCTGCGGATTATGATTCCGTCGCTCTAACCGGCTGAGCTAATGCGCCATCCCTTTTGCTGAACAGTTAGCGTTGCAATTGCTGCTCAACGAAGAACGAAATTCTAGCACGAAGTTTTTTGGCAGTGCAAGCGAACCGGCGCCAATTTTTTCAGATCCGGCCAATCCGGTGATCCAAACGGCTCGCCAGCGGCGCAAATCCCCTCAATCATCCCGAGCCAGCCGAATCCCTGAGAATTGCCACCGCGCCTCTGGCGGGAAGAAGTTGCGGTAGCTGGGCCGGATGTGATCGCGCGGCGTGGCGCAGGAGCCGCCTCGCAGCACGTACTGGTTGCACATGAATTTGCCGTTGTACTCGCCGACCGCGCCAGCGCTGGGCTTGAAGCCGGGGTAGGCGTCGTAGCCGCTCGACGTCCATTCCCACGCGTCGCCGAACAGTTGCACCGGACCGCGCTGGCCGTTGCGTTCGGGGGCGGGGCGCGTGTCGAGGTGGCCGTTTTCAAGCAGGTTGGCGCGGGCCGAGTAGGTGTCTTCGGACATCTGCCGGGCGGCGTGTTCCCATTCGGCTTCTCGCGGCAGGCGTGCGCCCGCCCATCGCGCATAGGCGTCGGCTTCGAAATAGCTGACGTGCGTGACGGGCGCCTCCAGTTCCAGCGCCTGCATGCCGCGCAATGTGAAGACGCGCCAGCCATCGTCGTCGCTTTCCCAATACAGCGGGGCGCGCCAGCCTTGCGCGCACACCATGTCCCAACCCATGGACAGCCACAGTTCGGGCCGGTCGTAGCCGCCGTCGTTGATGAAGTCCAGGAATTCCCGCTGGGTCACGAGACGATCAGAAAGAGAGAAGGGCGTCAGCAGGACGTCGTGAGCGGGGCCTTCGTTGTCGAACGCAAAGCCGCGTCCGTCATGGCCGATGCGCGTGATGCCGCCCTCGTAGCGGGTCCAGCCGGCGTCCGTGGCGGGCGGCTGTGCGGGTTGGCCGGGCGCAACGTAGGCGGGTTTGAGCGGATTGGCCGACAGCATGTGCTTGAGATCGGTGAGGATCAATTCCTGGTGCTGCTGCTCGTGGTTCAGGCCAAGTTCGAGCAGGGCGTCGAAGTCGGCATCGTTGCCGCCCAGCCGCGAAATCAGCGCGTGCATCGCTTCGTCGACGTATTGGCGGTACCGCAGCACCTCAGCGAGCGGCGGGCGCGACAGGAGGCCGCGCTGCGGCCGCGGATGTTTTGCGCCGACAGCGTTGTAGTAGGAATTGAACAGCATCCGGTATTGCGGATGGAAGGGCGGCGTCGATGTGTCGAAGCGCGCCAGCAGGAACGTCTCGAAGAACCAGGTGGTGTGGGCCAGATGCCATTTGACGGGGCTGCAGTCCGGCATGGATTGCACCTGGCAGTCTTCGGGGCTCAGTGGCGCGGCCAGCGCGGTCGTGGTCGAGCGCACGGCGTCGTAGCGGTCGTGCTGTCCAGCCTGTCCGCTCGCGTAGGGCGCGATGGCGGGATGGGTCAGCAGGCATGCGGGGTCCATGGCGATCCTCCGGGGGGCGTCGTGGGTGGTCCCGCGTCAGGCGCGGGCGCTGAAAACAGAAAACCAGTCTCGGGCATCCGACCAGTGTTCGACATAGCCAAAGCCTGCGCGATGGAGCAGGTCGCTGAAGGCCTGTGGCGTGAACTTGTACGAGTTCTCCGTATGGATGCGCTCGCCGCGCTTGAAGTCGCGATGGCCGCCGGGCCAGGTCACGCGTAATGCGCGCTGCGCTTCCAGGTGCATCTCGACCCGCGAGCGTTCGCTGTTGAAGATGGCCACATGGCGCCAGTCGTCGACATTGAAGTCGCTGCCCAGCACCGCGTTCACGTGGCGCAGTAGATTCAGGTTGAACGCGGCCGTCAGATGCAGCGCGTCGTCGTACGCGGGTTCAAGCACGCTTCTGGGCTTGACGCGGTCAACGCCGATCAGCAGCCCGCCGCCGGGACACGCTTCGCGAATCCTCCGCAGCATGGCGTACGCGCTGTCGGGACCCAGGTTGCCGATGCTGGAGCCGGGATAAAAGAAGAGACGTTGCTGCGTTGGGATGTCGGCCGGCAACGCAAGTTCATGCGAGAAATCCTGCCCCACGGCCGTGATCCGCATGTCGGGATAGGACAGCTTCAGCCGGCGGACAGCCGCCTGCAGATAGTCGGCAGAAATGTCGACCGGCACATAGTGGCTGGGACGAAGGCTTGAAAACAGCCGCTCGGCCTTGACGCAGTCGCCGGCGCCCAGATCGATCATGGCCTGCACCGGACCGACGTGGCGGGCGATATCCGCGCCATGGCGTCGGAAGATTTCGTCCTCGCAGCGCGTCGGGTAGTACTCGGGCAGCTGCGTGATGGCCGTAAAAAGCGACGAGCCGAGGGCGTCGTACAGAAACTTGGGGTCGATGTGGGCCGGGCTGTCCAGCAACCCGTCGTGCAATTCGATCTGCTCGGCGCTTTGGTGCTGCGGTTCTTGCGCGACGAATTCAGGAGAAACGGCGGCAAGGAGTGCGGAAGGGGAAACCATGCGTTCAGTTCCTTTTTGGGGCGGTTGAAGCGCATTGCGAAGACCTATTGTGGCGGCCGAGGGGGTTCGGGTGTCAAGCGCCAAGCCTCTGAATGCAATGGACTTTTACGAAATCGAAAACGCGTTTGGCCGGAAGCGACAAGGTGTTTGCCTCACCTTGGGCACGGGCCAGACAGCGCCATCAGCAAGTTTCGCGCCGCTGAAATATCGGTTTACGGCTGGTTGCGAAAGCTCGGGCAGTTATGGCCGTTGCTATGGACAATGGGGCTTCGGCCATGCGGAACGATGTGTCCCGCAGTCCTGGCGATGCTGCGTTGCATCAGGCAATGGTGGTGTCGCGGGTACGGTCCAAAAAAAACAAGGAGCTACCATGAATCGAAAGCACCAGCGCGCTGAAATGGCTTTGCATCGTGAACGCGTGAATGACAGCTTCCACGAGCTGCTCGCCGGAACGGAAGACCTCTTGCGTTCGACTGCGTCGTATACGGGCTCCGAAATCGAATCGGCGCGTGCACGCCTGAAGCGCCAACTCGCCGATGCGCGTGAATCCGCGGGCGGCTGGGAAGTCGTCGCGCGCGAACGGGCCCGCCGGGCCACCGCTTACGCGGACGAGTACGTGCATGAGAATGCGTGGAAGTCGGTCGGCGTGGCGGCGCTGGTGGGCGCCGTGCTCGGCTGCATTTTCGTGGCAGGCAATCGACGCTAGAGGCGCATCATGAGCCCATTACCGGCCGAGAGCCGGGGTGGGCCGCACAATACCTGGCACAAACTGACGGTCGACGCGCGCCGGTGGGCGCGCGCCGTGCTGTTTGCGTGCGTCGCGTCCGTGCTCGCCGCCTGCGCCAGCGTCCCCGACGCGCAGGAACGGCACGCGCGCGCCTCGCAGGCGGGCCTGTCCGCGGATGCCGCGCAGGACAGTTACCGTCGCGGGCAAGGCATTGCTGCGGACCCTCAAACACCGAAGGACGACTTCCTTGCCAGGCACCTGGCAGTTGAACAGGCGGTCAGCGGCGCGCCGCTGGTCAAAGGCAACCGCGTGCGTCTGCTGGCCGACGGCCCCAGCACGTACAAGGCGATGCTGCAGTCCATTGGCCAGGCGCGCCGCTACGTCCACATGGAAACCTACATCTTCGACGACGACGCCGAAGGCCAGCGCTTTGCCGAGGCGTTGATCGCGGCGCGCAACCGGGGCGCCGAGGTCTCATTGATGGTGGACGCGGTCGGGACGATCAAGACGCCCGATGCGTTGTTCCAGCGGATGCGCGATGCGGGCGTTCAGGTGGCCGTCTTCAATCCCGTCAATCCGGTCAACGCCCGGGCTGGCTGGTCGCCGAACCAGCGCAATCACCGCAAGGTGCTGGTCGTTGACGGCAAGGTGGGCTACCTGGGCGGCATCAACGTCAGCAGCGTGTACGAGTCGTCGTCGTTCTCCGGCGAGGGCGGCTCGGGCTCGGGCGGCGGCTCGGGGGGCGGCTCCGGCGATAAGGCGGGCGACCCGCCGGAAGACGCCGATTCCGCGCCCTGGCGCGACACGCATCTGCGCATCGAAGGCCCGGCGGTCGCCGAACTGGAGCAGGTGTTGCAGGCGGGTTGGGCGTCGCAGGCGAAGGAGCCCATCAAGGGCGGCGATTCGCAGGTCGCGCCGCCCGTCGGCAACACCACGGTCCGCATCCTGGCCAACCAGCCCGATCGCAGCGACGGCTATACGGTCTATCTGACGCTGATGTCCGCGTTCGAAAGTGCGCAGAAATCCATCCACATCACGATGGCGTACTTCGTGCCGGACCCTGCGTTCATCGAGGTGTTGCAGTCGGCGGCGCGGCGGGGCGTGGACGTGGTGCTGGTGCTGCCGGGATTCAGCGATTCGTCACTGGTGTTCCACGCGGGGCGGTCGCACTACACCGATCTGCTGCGTGCCGGCGTGAAGATCTACGAACGGCGTGACGCGCTGCTGCACGCGAAGACGGCGGTGGTCGACGGCGTCTGGTCGACCGTCGGTTCCAGCAACATGGATTGGCGCAGCTTTGCGCTGAACTATGAGATCAACGCGGTGGTGCTGGGCCCCGAGTTCGCGGCCGAGATGGAAGCGCTGTTCCAGCGCGATGTGGCCGATGCCGTGCAGATCACGCCCGAGGCCTGGAAGGAGCGCGGCCTGGACGACCGCTTCATGGAGTCGTTCTCGCGCATGTTCGAGCGCTGGCTGTAGCGAACGCGGCAGGCGGGCTTGGCGCGATGTGCTGCGACAGGCCCGCCCGCCGCGCCGCTCAGGAATTGCCGGCTGCGGCGGCCTGGGCGGCGTGCTCGCGCGCGAGCGCGGTGGTGATGTCGTGCGTGGGCTGGAACGACTGCGCCTGCGCCATCGCCCAGCCTGCGCGAAAGACCTGATGCCGGAATTCACCGCGCAGCAGTTCGCCGGGCGCCAGTTCCGGAAACAGCGCGGACAGAAGGCGGATCTCGCTGGGCGAGATGCGGCGCGCGATATGGTGCGGACGCAGTTGGCCTGGGTGGGTGAGGCCTGCCGCGGCCAGCAGTTCGGCAAGCGCGTGCAGCGTGTTCTTGTGGAAGTTCGCCACGCGCTGCGCCTTGTCCGGCACGACCAGCGCGCGTTGCCGCAACGGATCCTGCGTGGTGACGCCGGTGGGGCACTTGCCGGTGTGGCAGGCCTGGGCCTGGATGCAGCCGATGGCGAACATGAAGCCGCGCGCGGCGTTGCACCAGTCCGCGCCCATCGCCATCACGCGCGCCATGTCGAAGGCGGTGATGATCTTGCCCGACGCGCCGAGTTTGATGCGGTCGCGCAGGTTCACGCCGATCAGTGTGTTGTGCACCAGGCGCAGCGCCTCGCGCAGCGGCGTGCCGACGTGATCCACGAATTCGACGGGCGCCGCGCCCGTGCCGCCTTCCGCGCCGTCCACCACGATGAAGTCGGGCGTGATGCCGGTTTCCAGCATGGCCTTGACGATGGCGAACCATTCCCAGGGATGCCCCACGCAGAACTTGAAGCCGACCGGCTTGCCGCCCGAAAGCTCGCGCAGGCGCGCTACGAACTTCATGAGGCCGATGGGGCTGTCGAACGCGGAATGGCTGGCCGGCGAGTTGCAGTCCTGCCAGGGCGCCACGCCGCGCGCTTCGGCGATCTCGATCGTCACCTTGCCCGCCGGCAGGATGCCGCCGTGGCCCGGCTTGGCGCCTTGCGACAGCTTGATCTCGATCATCTTGACCTGCGGCGTACAGGCGTTGCGCACGAAGGCTTCTTCCGAGAACGCGCCGTGCTCGTCGCGGCACCCGAAGTAGCCCGAACCGATGTTCCACACCAGGCTGCCGCCGGGCTGGCGATGGTAGCGGCTGATGCCGCCTTCGCCCGTGTCGTGCGCGAAGTCGCCTTGCCGTGCGCCTTCGTTCAGGGCCAGCACCGCGTTGGCCGACAGCGCGCCAAAGCTCATGGCCGATACGTTGAACACCGACATGGAATAAGGCTGCGTGCAATCAGGCCCGCCGACGGTCACGCGAAAGTCGGTGTCGTTGATGTGTGAGGGCGACATGGAATGGTTGATCCATTCGTAGCGGTCGCCGTAGACGTCTTCCTGGGTGCCGAAGGGGCGCTTGTCGATCTCGCGCTTGGCGCGCTGATACACGATGGAGCGTTGCGCGCGCGAGAACGGCGAGGCCTGCGTGTCGTCTTCCAGGAAATACTGGCGGATCTCGGGGCGGATGAATTCGAACAGAAAGCGCAGGTTGCCCAGCACCGGATAGTTGCGGCGAATGGCGTGGCGCGGCTGGATCAGGTCGTACACGCCCAATGCGCCCAGCAGCGCCAGCGGCACTGCTGCGGCAAGCCACCACAAGGATGCGGTGGCGGCCAGGACGGCGGTGATCACCGCGCCGGCCAATGTCAGGAAAAAGGCCGTGAAGCGGCCGGCTATCCAGTTCATGTGCATCTCCGTATTTCGGAATGGAGCCACCATACACCAGCGCGGCCGTCTGGCGGATGAATGGCGCGCCCCACATGCGCGTGGTGCCGCGGGTCTCGCGCAGCCATGCGGCGCGCCGAAACCCGCATGGTTGCTGGCGTTACGGCGAGCCAAAAAAAATGGCCTCCTGCATCAGGAGGCCATTGTTGGAACACAGTTTCTCAGCAACTGGACGCCGAGGGCGTCTTCTCGACGGCCAGGCCGAACAGCGGACGCAGGCGCACGCCCAGCGCGCTGCCGGCGAAGGCGGCAGGCAGCCACAGCCAGGCATGCAGGCTGCCCGACAGGATGCCGCTGAAGTAGGCGCCGATGTTGCAGCCGAAGGCCAGGCGCGCACCGTAGCCGAGCAGCAGGCCGCCGATTACCGCACCGGCGAGCGAACGCGCCGGCACCTTCCAGACGGGCGCGAACTTGCCCGCCGCGCTGGCGGCGGCCAGTGCGCCCAGCATGAGGCCGATGTCCATGACGGTCGTGACGTCCTGGCGCAGCGGTGCGGCCAGGGACGGCTGCTTGGTCCAATAGGCCCAGGTGGCGACGTCGCCGCCCACCGCATCCAGCGCCTTGGCGCCCCACAACGCGAATGCCGACGTGATGCCCCACGGGCGACCGGCCAGCGCCAACGTCGCGAAGTTCAGCACGACCAGCGCCACGCCGCCCCAGATGAGCGGCCACGGGCCCTGCAGCAACGAGGCCGGGCGAGCGGTGCGCGATGCAAAGGAAATGACGTGGCCGTGGCGGCGCTTTTCCAGCACGGTGGCGATCCATGCGATCAGGGCAAAGACGGCCAGGTTGGCGAGGATGGCGGGCGCCAGGCCCCAGGTCTTGATGAGCGAGGTGGGCGCCAGCGCGGGCAGGCTGGACCACCAGCCGAAGTTGGCTGTGGCGATGACCGAACCGACGATGAAGAACAGCAGCGTGACCACCATGCGGGTGTTGCCACCGCCTACCGCGAAGAGGGTGCCCGACGCGCAGCCGCCGCCCAATTGCATGCCGATGCCGAACAGGAACGCGCCCAGCACGACCGACACGCCCGGGGGCGACACGAAGCCGTTGACCGGCTGGCCGAAGAGCGTGCCGGCGGCCAGGAAGGGGAAGAACAGCAGCACGCCCGCGGCCAGCATCAGCATCTGCGCGCGCAGGCCCGCGCCGCGGCGGTCCGACACGAACACGCGCCAGGCTTGCGTGAAGCCAAACGAGGCGTGGTACAGCGTGACGCCGAGCAGCGCGCCGATCACCCAGAGTGCGCCTTGGCGCCAGCTGACGGTCTGGTTGAGATACAGCGCGCCGGCCAGCACCAGCAGCAGCGCGATCCACAGCGGCTTGCGGTTGATCTGGATGGGCGGCAGGGCCGGGGACAGGGGCAGGGAGGAAGCGTTGGCGCTCATGGGCAATCCCGAGGATCAAGACGTAAATGCAAACGGGTGCGTAGTCGCACCCGTGGAAATAGCCATCAGTCTAGTCCTGTCGTTAAATTTCTCAAACGAAGGAATTGTGCTTTAACGATAACTGCAGGTTATATAAAGTGCTCGCGCGTTCACGAGACGGGATGCGCGCTGATCCACGCCACAAGCAGACTGACCGTCAGCACCGACGCCACGGTGCTCACGAGAATGGCGCGCGACGTGACGCGGGCATCGCGCCCATACATCTTGGCCAGCATGAAGGGGCCGGTGCCGATGGGCAACGCGCTCATCAGAACCGCAGTCCAGGCCCACAGCGGCGGCATCGAGAACACGTAGAAGGCCAGCACCGCCGTCGCGGCCGGCTGCAGCAGCAGCTTGCCCAGCACCAGGCGCAACACGCCGGGACCGGAACTGGCGGTTTCGGTCTGCGCGAGAAAAAGGCCGATGGTCACCAGCGCGCACGGGCTGGCCGATGCGCCCAGCAAGGCCACATAGCGGTCGACGCCTTCGGGCAACGCCACGCCGGTGGCGGCCCACGCAAGACCCAGAACCGGGGCGGCGAGCAGCGGGTTGCGTACCAGCGCGCGACCCACCTTGAGCAGCGTCGCGGGTAGATTGGGTGTCTGCTGGCGGTCGAACTCGATCAGCGCGATGGCAAAGCCGAAGAGCACACTGGCGGTCAGCAAGGTGGTGAACGTGGCGGGCGCCAGGCTGTCGGCGCCCAGCAGCGCAAGGCATAGCGGAATGCCCATGTAGCCGGCGTTGGCGTAGGACGCCGCCAGGCCTTCGATGCTGCGGTCGGTCAGCGACTGTGGTCCGCGCTTGCGCGGCAGGAAGGACACAAGGAACGTGATGGCGACGCCGCCCGCGAACGCGCCAACGAATCCCCAGTGGGCCATGTGCGCCAGATCCACCTGCGTCATGGCGCGGAACAGCAGCGCGGGCAAGGACAGGTACACCACGTAGCGGTTCAGTGCGTCGGTCGCGTTGGTGCCCAGGATGCGCCAGCGGGCGGCCAGCCACCCGGTCAATATCAACGCAAAGACCGGCAGGGCGGCGGTGACGACGGCGTTCATGGGCGAGGGCGCGAAGGCGGAAAGGCGCTCATTCTACTTGCCGCCGTCGCCGGTCTTACCGGTTTTGCGCGTGACCAGCAGGATGCCCAGCGCGGCCAGCGCCATGCCGGGCCAGGCCAGCGGCGGGATGGGTTCGCGCAGGATCAGCAGCGCGATGATCGCCGTGCAGGGTGGCACCAGGAAAAACAGCGCGGACACGCGCGATGCTTCGCCGTGGCGGATCATGGCCAGCAGCAAGGTAATGGCGACGAGTGAATTGCCGACCACCAGATACGCCAGCGAACCCAGCAACGGGCCCGTCCAGTCGATGTGCATCGGTTCCAGCCAAAATGCCAGCGGCGCGGACACGGCAAGTCCGACGCCGTACTGGACAAAGTTGGACGCGACCGGATGGATCTGGGCGCCGAAGCGCTTTTCGTAGAGCGTGCCGCCGGTCAGGCACAGCAAGGCCCCGACCGCGAAAGTGAGTCCCAATGGCGCCAGCACATCGATCGAGGCCTTGGCCACGATCACCAGCGCGGCGCCCGTCACGCCCAGCGCCAATCCGGCCCAGCGCCGCGCGTCGACGCGTTCATGCGCGAGGGCCGGCGCCAGCAGTCCGATCAATATGGGTTGAAGTGAAGTGATGAGGGCCACCCCGCCCGCCGACATGCCCTGCTTGAGCGACAGGTAGGTGAAGCAGAAGTAGCCGGCCTGCAACAGCAAACCGACCATGGCCAGATGACCCCATGCGCTGGCGCGGGTGGGGAGCGGCGGGCGAAGGGCGAGCAGCAGGGGGGTCAGGATCAGCAGCACACAGGCGTAGCGCAGCGCCAGAAACGTGAGCGGATCGGCGTAGGCCAGGCCCACCTTCAATACGACGAAGCCGCTGGACCACAGCACGAGAAAGAGCGCGGGTGCGGCTTTCAACCAGGCAGGGGGTGCGGCAGGCGTCATGGCGGACCAGGGGCGGCAAGGGCAAGCCGCGATCGTACCCCTTTTCGCGCGTTCTTCATCCCTGCCAAAATGCGGCGTAGGATTCGGTTATTCATTTGCTGCAACGTAGGGGGAAGGACATGTCGGCCAATAGACAAACAACGGTGCGTATCGCGCTGGGGACCTGGGATCGTTTGCGCGACGATGCATATTCGGTGCGCCATGCGGTGTTCGTGGTCGAGCAGAACGTACCGCCGGAAATCGAGATGGACGACGACGATGCCGTGTCCGTGCATGCCGTTGCTTACGGGCCCGATGGCACGCCGATGGGCACGGGGCGTCTCTTGCCCGACGGTCACATCGGCCGAATGGCGGTTCACAAGCGGGCGCGCGGCATGGGCGTGGGCGGACAGTTGCTTGATGCGCTGATCGGCCAGGGCCACGGCGACGGCCATCGCATGCTGGTGCTGCATGCGCAGACGCATGCCGCAGGCTTTTACGAGGCGCATGGCTTCAAGGCCGAGGGCGAGGAATTTGTCGAGGCCGGCATTCCGCACGTGGTGATGACGCGCACGTTGAAGTAGGGCGCTGCACGACCATGCACCGCAGCCGATGGGCTGCGGTGCAGTCCGCGAACAGCGAACTAACGGGCCTGCGAAACAACGAACCGCGCCAAAGAGCCGTGCCAAAGAGCCGTGCCAAAGAACCGCGCACGCAAAACAAAAACGCGCGCACAAAGCAAAAACCCCGAACGCTTTCGCATTCGGGGTTTTTCTTTTGGCGCATCACGACAGGTACCTCGTGATGTAGTAATTGGTGCCCAGGAGAGGACTCGAACCTCCACACCTTGCGGCACACGGACCTGAACCGTGCGCGTCTACCAATTCCGCCACCTGGGCGCTGTTGCTTCACATGTTGCGTCGCTTTCGCTTCGTTTCGTGTTCAGCAGCAGAGGAACGAGATTATGCACACTTTTTTTGATGTGTGCAAGTCGTGCTGCTTTTTTTTCACTTTTTTTTGGGCGGGCCGCGAACAGGCCGCTTTCGATATAGTGTCGCCCATGTCTCGAGCCCTCTGTACGCGCTGCCTGCGCCCGCTGTCGCATTGCCTTTGCGCGTTGATTCCATCGTTGTCTTGCCGTACCCGCGTGGTGGTGCTGCAGCATCCCAGCGAAGCGCGCCACGCGTTGAACACGGCGCGCCTTGCGGTGCTGGGACTGGCGGGGGCGCGCCGTGTGGTGGGCGAGTACTTTTCGGAGTCTGATTGGGCAGTGCCGGATCATGCGCCGCGCCTGCTGTTTCCCGGAGAGGGCGCCGAGGTGCTGACGCCGGGTTATGGCCAGGACCTGGGCATGCCCGTCCGGCTGATCGTGCCGGACGGCACATGGGGGCATGCGCGCAAGCTGCTGCACATCAATCCGGCGCTTGCCGCGCTGCCTCGCGTGATGCTGCCGCCGGGGTTGACGACACGCTATCGGGTGCGCCACGCCGACGTGGCAGGCGCGCTGTCCACCATCGAAGCGGTGACGCACGCACTGAACGCCATCGAGGCGCCGCGCAACTTTGACGCGCTGCTTGCACCGTTCGAGGCATTGATCGATGGGCAGATCGACGGCATGGGCGCCGATCTTTATGCGCGTCATCATTTGAATCGCAAGGTGCCCTGGCGATAACCGAAGCGAGGGCGGTGCGGCGCTGATATCTGGCGCGCGCAGATTCCGGCAAGCGATCACAGAAAGAAAACACAAAAGCAAAAGCCCCGGAAACCTTTCGATTTCCGGGGCCTTTTAGCCTTATTTCACCAAGCCAGTTGAAAACTGCCTTGATTAGAATTCCGTGGTGCCCAGGAGAGGACTCGAACCTCCACACCTTGCGGCACACGGACCTGAACCGTGCGCGTCTACCAATTCCGCCACCTGGGCACTGAAAGATACTGTCAGAACTATGTGCTACGCTGCGTTCCAGTCACTTGGGTTGGTTTTAAGCGTTGACCTAATCAGCCAGCTTTGAACTAATCCATGCGTCTGAGTGCAGTTGGTTTTACAATCGGTTTTTTCAAACCCGGTTTTTTAAACCGTTCTGACCATTTCTGCTTCAGTGTTCAGCCTTGGGCGAACCACAGAAGCTGCGCATTATATACGGAAAATTTAGCTTTGGCAAAACGATCGAATAACGAATCCAATAAGAACAGATCAACACCCTTGCCCGAAGCGCCGCCGGACTTCGACCCTGATGTTCCGTCCCGTGAAGCCATCCTGACAGCGCTGCGCGCCGCGGGTTCGCCGTTGTCTCCGGCAGAGCTGGCTGAGCGTATGGGCGTCGAGCGCGAGGCGACGTTGGTGGGGTTTGAACGCCGCCTGGGCGCCATGGAGCGCGACGGGCAGTTGCTGCCCAACCGCAAGGGGGTGCTGCTGCTGGCGACCAAGCTCGACTTCGTGGCGGGCAAGGTGCTGGGTCATCGCGACGGCTTCGGTTTCCTGCTGCGCGACGACGGCGGTCCGGATCTGTTCCTGTCCCCTCGCGAAATGCTCAAGGTGCTGCATGGCGACCGCGTGCTGGTCAAGCCGGGCGGCGAATACCGGGGCAAGCCGGAAGGCACCATCGTCGAAGTCATCGAGCGCCGCACCAACAAGCTGGTGGGGCGCTTTCTGCACGAACATGGTCTGTCCATCGTCGTGCCCGAAGATCAGCGCATCAAGCACGACATCCTGATTCCGCCCAGCGACACCAATGGCGCCCAGCACGGGCAGGTGGTCGCGGTGGAAATCATGGCGCAGCCCACGCGCCATACGCAGCCGCTGGGCCGCGTGGCCGAGGTGCTGGGCGAGATCGACGATCCCGGCATGGAAATCGAAATTGCCGTGCGCAAGTTCGATGTGCCGGTCGACTTCACTGATGGCGCCTTGAAGCAGGCCGCGCGCCTGCCCGACACGGTCCGCAAATCCGACCTGAAAGACCGGGTCGATCTGCGCGACGTGCCGCTTATCACCATCGACGGCGAAGACGCCCGCGATTTCGACGACGCGGTGTATTGCGAGCCGGTGGAGCTGGGCACGGGCCAGCGCAAGCGTCCGGGGTGGCGCCTGTTGGTGGCCATTGCCGACGTCAGCCATTACGTGCGTCCGGGCGATGCGCTGGACGACGATGCGATCGAACGCGGCACCAGCGTGTATTTCCCGCGCCGGGTCATTCCGATGCTGCCCGAGTCGCTGTCCAACGGTCTGTGTTCGCTGAATCCGGACGTCGACCGCCTGGTGCTGGTGTGCGACATGGTCATTCCGGCCAGCGGCGCCAAGGCCGGCACGGTCACGGCGTACCAGTTCTACAACGCGGTCATGCACTCGCACGCCCGCACCACCTACACGAACATCTGGGCGGCCCTGCAGCAGCCGGGCGGGCCGGCCGCGCATGCGATGCGCAGCGTGATGCCGCAGGTCCAGCATCTGTACGAGCTTTTCCAGCTGCTGTCGCAAGGCCGCAAGAAGCGCGGCGCCATTGATTTCGATACTGTCGAAACCAAGATCGTCTGCAACGAGCTGGGCCGCATCGAACAGATCGTGCCGTCCGTGCGCAACGACGCGCACAAGCTCATCGAAGAGTGCATGTTGGCCGCCAACACCTGCGCGGCGGACTTCATGACGCGCAGCAAGCATCCCGGCCTGTACCGCATCCACGAAGGCCCCACGCCGGAACGCCTGCAATCGCTGCGCGAATTCCTGCGCACGATGGGGCTGTCGCTGGGCGGGGGCGACACGCCCACCGCCAAGGACTACGGCGATTTCCTGGATTCCGTGCGCGGGCGCCCCGACTACCAGCTGCTGCAGACCATGTGCCTGCGCTCGATGCAGCAGGCGGTGTACAGCCCCGACAACATGGGTCACTTCGGCCTGTCCTATCCGGGCTACAGCCACTTCACCTCGCCGATCCGCCGGTATCCCGACCTGCTCACGCACCGCGTGATCAAGGCGCTGCTGGCGGGGCAGCGGTATGTGCCCAGTCTGGACGACCACGCCGTCGTCATCGGCCGCACGCAGCGCGAACACGAACACGCCATCTGGGAAAAGATGGGTCTGGTGCTATCGGCCAGCGAGCGCCGCGCCGACGAGGCCTCGCGCGATGTCGAGGCCTGGCTCAAGTGCTGGTTCGTCAAGGAGCGCGTGGGCGAAGACTTCAGCGGCACAGTCACCGGCGTGGCAAGCTTCGGCATCTTCGTCACCCTGGATACGCTGCATGTCGAGGGCCTGGTGCACGTCTCGGAGCTGGGCGGCGAGTACTTCCAGTTCAACGACGCCTTGCACGAACTGCGCGGCGAACGCACCGGCATGCGCTACCGCCTGACGGACAAGGTGCAGGTGCAGGTGTCCCGCGTGGACCTGGAAGCGCGCCGCATCGAGTTCCGGCTGGTGCAGGGCACGAGTTTCGACGCGCTGCGCAAGGCGGCGGCGCGCGGGCCCGATGAGCCCATGCGCCGCGTCAAGAAGGCCGCGTCCCCCAAGCCCGCGGGCCTGAAGGGGCAGACTGCCAAGGAACGGCGCGCCGCGGCCAAAAAGGCCAGCAAGCCGCCCAAGGCCACTCAGCGGGCCGCGCCCGCCAAGAAGGCCACCCGCAAGCGCCACTGAGCGGCGGCGCGGATCCTTATGGCCATGCCGTCGTTTGGCGGTGTGGCTGTAAGGGGTAACATTGCGGTTATTGCCGGTCCTGTCCGGTGGCCCGCCCCCTCTGGGGCGGGTATTCGTTTATCTAAAGGTATTGCTTTATGGCGTCGACCCAAGTCCTGGCCGGGTTTCACGCGGTTGTCGCGCGGCTGCGCCACGCGCCCGAGTCGATCAAGGAAATCTACGTCGAGGCCTCGCGCCGCGACAAGCGCATGCAGACGTTCATCGAGCAGGCCGAGCGGGCTGGCTGCCGTCTGCACCCGGTTCCCATGGAGCGCCTGGACGGCCTGTCGCGCGGCACCCGTCACCAGGGCGTCGTGGCGCTGGCCGAAGAGCGCCAGTTGGCGGTGGATGTCGACGAAGTGCTCGACGTGATCGAAGGGCCGCCACTGCTGCTGATTCTTGATGGCGTGACCGACCCCCACAATCTGGGCGCGTGCCTGCGTACCGCCGACGCGGCGGGCGTGCACGCGGTGATCGCGCCGCGTGATCGCGCGGTTGGACTGAACGCCACCGTGCAGCGCGTTGCGTGCGGCGCGGCGGATACGGTTCCGTATTTGATGGTGACCAACCTGGCGCGCACCATGCGCAGCCTGAAGGATCGCGGCGTGTGGCTCGTCGGCACGGACGATCAGGCCACCGACAGCATGCACAAGATCGACGCGCGCCAGCCGATGGCCTGGGTCATGGGCGCCGAAGGCGAGGGCATGCGCCGCCTCACGCGTGAAACCTGCGATCAGCTCGTCAACATCCCGATGCTGGGTTCGGTGGAAAGCCTGAACGTCAGCGTCGCCAGCGCCGTCTGCCTGTACGAGACCGTGCGCCAGCGCCAATCGTGATCCGTCTAATCCTGTAGATACCCTTCTTTCTTGCGTCTGCCCATCATGCACCAGAACGGCTTTACCACCACGATCCTCCATTCCGACCGCAATCAATCCGTCGAGCACGGAGCGGTGCACAAGCCGATGCATCCGTCGTCCGAGTTTGCCTACGACGACGCGCGCGAGCTGGCTGCCGTGTTCCAGGGCAAGGCGGGCTTCACGTATGCGCGCCAGGGCACGCCGACCACGACCGCGCTGGAAGCCAAGATCAGCCAGATGGAAGGCGGCAAGGGCACGGTCAGTTTCTCGACCGGCATGGCTGCGCTGGCCGCCATCTTCACCACGCTGCTGCGCCGGGGCGACCACCTGGTGTCCAGCCAGTTCGTGTTCGGCAACACCAACAGCCTGTTCGGCACGCTGCAGGAACTGGGCGTGGAGATCACCTTTGTCGACGCGACGGATTCGTCGCAGGTGCGCGCCGCGATCCAGCCGAACACGCGCATGGTCTTTACCGAAACCATCGCCAACCCGGGCACGCAGGTGGCCGACCTGGCCGTGATCGGTGAGATCTGCCGCGAAAAGGGGCTGGTCTATGTGGTGGACAACACGCTGACCTCGCCGTGGATGTTCCGGCCTGCTTCCGTGGGCGCATCGCTGGTGATGAACTCGCTGTCCAAGTACATCGGCGGGCATGGCAACGCGCTGGGCGGCGCCGTGACCGACACGGGCCTGTATGACTGGGCCGGCAACGAGAATATCTACGAGGCCTATCGCAAGGGGGCGTCGACCGGTTGGGGCCTCACGCAGATCAAGAAAAAGGGCCTGCGCGACATGGGCGGCACGTTGGCCGCCGAGCCGGCGCACCGCATTGCGGTGGGCGCCGAGACGCTGGCGCTGCGCATGGCCAAGCACTGCGCCAATGCGCTGGCGCTGGCGCGCTTTCTGGAAGAGCACCCGGGCGTCGCGAAGGTGCATTACCCGGGCCTTGCAAGCCATCCGCAACACGCGCGCGCCGCGGCGCTCTTCGGCTCGCGGTTCGGCGGTCTGCTGGGCGTCGAGCTGGCAGATGGCGTCGATTGCTTCGACTTCCTGAATCGGCTGCGTGTCGTGCTGATGGCGACGCACCTGGGTGACACGCGCAGTCTGGCGCTGCCGGCCGCCCACACCATCTATTACGAGATGGGCGCGGAGCGCCGCCAGCAGATGGGCATTGCGGACAGCCTGATTCGCGTGTCGGTGGGCATCGAAGACGAAGCCGATTTGCTGTTTGATTTCGATCAGGCGCTCAATGGTTGCCTGAAGGGATAATGCGGCAGGCGCGGCTTCCGCCAGGGCCGCGCCGGCAACGCAATCGGGTAGGAACCCATGCTTATACAGATCGCAGAAGTCTTCACGCCGCAAGAGGCGGCCGACATCCGCCAGCGGCTGGATGCCGCGGACTGGGTAGACGGCAAGGTCACCGCCGGCCATCAATCGGGGCAGGTCAAGCACAACCGGCAATTGCCCGAACAGCATCCCCTGGCGCAAGAGCTCGGCACGCTGATCCTGCAGCGCCTGTCGGGCAACAATCTCTTCATGTCGGCTGCGTTGCCGCGCAAGATCTTCCCGCCGCTGTTCAATCGCTACGAAGGCGGCGAGGCCTTCGGCTATCACGTCGACAACGCCGTGCGCGGCATCGCGGGTTCACCGGAGCGCGTGCGCACCGACCTGTCCGCGACGCTGTTCTTCTCGGATCCCGACAGCTACGACGGCGGCGAGCTCGTCATCGACGACACCTATGGTCCGCGCGCCGTGAAGCTGCCGGCGGGGCACATGGTGCTGTACCCGGGCACCAGCCTGCACAAGGTCAATCCCGTGACGCGCGGCGCGCGCGTCAGTTCGTTCTTCTGGATGCAAAGCCTGGTGCGCGAAGACAGCCAGCGCGCATTGCTGCTGGACATGGACGTGGCTATCCAGCGCTTGAACCAGGATGTGGCGGGGCATGCGTCGATCGTGCAGCTCACCGGCATTTATCACAATCTGCTGCGTCGCTGGGCCGACGTTTGATGAAGCTTAAAGTGTTTATTTGGGGTGTCGTGCAAACCCCGAAATTCGCGTTTTTGTTTATTGCGAAAACGGCTAAAAGCTAGTATTGACGCGGGTTGCGGTCAGGTTTTCTCTTGACAGCCGCTCTACGCCAAGGCCTAATACACCTCTGCGTCGCTGACGGTTTGCAGGCAAAAAGCCAGCAAATCCTAAGCGGCGCAGCAGTTTAAAAGTTGTGCTTTGCAGCGCAAGAAAAAAGTTTATCCACTGTCTGTTCGTCGTTTGCCTGGTCTCGCGTCCATTTGTGGCATCCATCCTGACGGCCATGAACTCCGCCCCCCGGCAGACTCCACACCTTGTGAGGGGTACACCTGCATGAACAAAACCGAACTCATCGATCACATCGCCAGCAAGGCCGATATCTCCAAGGCTGCTGCCGGCCGTTCGCTCGACGCCCTGATCGGTGCCGTGAAGACCACGCTGAAGAAGGGCGGTACGGTCACGCTGGTCGGTTTCGGCACGTTTGCCGTGTCGGCTCGCGCCGCGCGCACTGGCCGTAACCCGCGCACCGGCGAAACCATCAAGATCAAGAAGGCCAAGGTGCCGAAGTTCCGTCCGGGCAAGGCCCTGAAGGACGCCGTCAACTGATTGACGGCAGCGGATCGCAAGGCGCCTGGCGCTGCGATTTGCCCACAAGTACGCGGTCCGGTATACTCCGGCCCGCGTATTGCTTTTGAGTACCCCAAATTGGTAATTCCCGCGTGTTAATCGCGCCGGGCAATTGCACTGAAATGGGTGCTTAGCTCAGTTGGTAGAGCGGCGCCTTTACACGGCGTAGGTCACAGGTTCGACCCCTGTAGCACCCACCAGAAGCACACGATCCCGGTTGGGCAGGCACACCGCGCCTCGTTCCGGATCCGCATCTAACCCGCACACGGCGACGTGGCGGGTTTTTTGTTTTTCCGGTGGGCGTTTTCAGTGCCGCTACGCGCGAGCGTCCGCCTTTTTTCGTAAGCGTTTATTGATTCCGCTTTGATCTCCATCAGCGGTGTTACGCTGTTCCATTCGAAATACAACGTGCGAATCATTCGCATTTAAGATACTATGTCGGGCTTGTACCGGTCAGCCGGCGTCGCCGTTTTGTGCGCGTCATTTCTCTGGCTGGCCGGAAAAGTCAATGCACCCTGGCTGATTCATGCCTAGTCTTCAACCCGGTTGGAATTCTTCTTCGCGGTCTTCTTTTGGTATACGCGCAGGCGCTGGCCTGGCGGTCGTCGCGCTTCATGCAGCGGTGATCGGCGCCATCTTCATGGCGCCGGAAAGTCGTCCTGAATTGGAGGAACCCGAGGCAATCATGGTGAGCGTGGTGGATGCCCCCATCCCCCAGATCGCCAAAGCCGAACCCACTCCCGAAGTGCCGCAGCCGGTGACCGAGACGCCGCCCGAGCCTGAACCCGAGATCGAGCCCGAACCCGAGCCCGAACCCGAGTTAAAGCCCGAGCCGGAGCCGGAACCCGAGCCCGAACCGGTGGTGGAAAAGCCGCCGATGCCGGCGCCCAAGCCGCCTCCGCCCAAACCCAAGCCAAAGCCCAAGCCAAAGCCCAAGCAGGAAGTCAAACCCGAGCCCAAGCCTGAAACGCCGCCGCAGCCGACGCCGCCCAGTGGTGCGCCCGAAGGCACGCAGGCGCCGCAGGGCCCGACGCAGGGACCACCACCCGATCAGCCCGTGCTGGTCTCGAGCATCGAGTTCCAGGGTGCGCGTCCGATGCCCAACTATCCGATGGCGTCGCGCCGCATGCGGGAAGAGGGCCGGGTCGTGGTGCTGGTGGAAATCAATACCCAGGGCTTGGTCGAGCGGGCAACCATCGATGCTTCGTCGGGCTTTCCGCGCCTGGACGAATCGGCGCTGGCAGCCGCCCGCAAAGGCCGCTTCAAGCCGTATACCCGTAATGGCGTGGCTTATCCCGCCAAAGCAAAAATTCCGTTCGATTTCGTAATGAGGAACTGAGATGTCCAACGCACTGCATAGCGCCACTCTGGTGGCGCAGGCGACCACCAGCCCGGCAGCGCCGGCTGCAGGCGCCGCGCCCGCGGCCGCCGCGGCCGCACCCGCAGCCCAGCAAGCCGCCACGACGGGCGGCGACGTAGTCCAGCAGGCTGCTGGCGCCGTTCAGCAATCGGCCGACGCGCTGCACAGCGCCGCGGCGGCGCTGCCGGCCGCGCCTGCGCCCGCGCCCGTCCCCGACATGGGCTTCCTGCACTTCGTCGCCCAGAGCGACTTCGTGGGCAAGAGCCTGTTCGTCATCCTGATCCTCATGTCGCTCGTGACCTGGTATCTCATCCTGGTCAAGGCAGGCAGCAACGTCAGCATGCGCAAGCGTTCGGCAGACTTCCTGAACAAGTTCTGGAATGCCAGCTCGCTGGAACAGGTCGAACACGAAATCAACACGCACGGCGCGCGCGATCCGTTCTCGCATCTGGCCAGCCACGCGATGCACGCGCAGGCGCACCACAACAAATTCGGCGCCACCAAGCTGGAAGAGTCGGGCAGCAATTCGGATTTCGTCACGCGCACCATGCGCAAGGTCATCGACGAAGAAACCGCCAAGCTGGAAAACGGCCTGACCGTGCTGGCCTCGGTGGGTTCGACGGCGCCGTTCGTCGGTCTGTTCGGCACGGTGTGGGGCGTGTATCACGCGCTGGTCGGCATCGGCCTGTCCGATGGCGTGACCATCAACCGCATCGCCGGTCCGGTGGGCGAAGCCCTCATCATGACGGGTCTGGGCCTGGCGGTGGCTATTCCGGCCGTGCTGGCGTACAACACCTTCGTGCGCAACAACCGCGTGTACTTGTCGCGCCTGGATGCCTTTGCACATGACCTGTTTGCGTTCCTGACCACCGGCCAGCAAGTTGCGCTGTCCGACGGCAAGGTGCGCGCGCTGCGTCGCCAGAACGGCCACGCGGCTCAACGCGGGAGCGAATAATGGCCTTTGGCAGCTTTGAGGGTAAAGGGTCCGGAAGCCATGCGGTGTCCGAGATCAACATGGTGCCCCTGATCGACGTCATGCTGGTGCTGCTGGTGATCTTCATCATCACGGCGCCGCTCCTGGCGCACTCGATCAAGATCAACATGCCCCAGGTGGCTGCCGAGCAGATCGAGGAAGAACCCAAGACCGTGGACCTGGCGATCGACGCCGCGGGCGCACTGTTCTGGGACGAGAAGCCGGTCAATATCGACGACCTGCCCAATCGCTTCAAGTCGATCGCCGGCACCAAGCCGCAACCCGAGATCCGCATCCGCGCCGATCAGAACACCCGTTACGAAACGCTGGCCAAGGTCATGGCCTCGGCGCGCCGCTCGGGCATGACGCGTATCGGTTTCGTCACGACGCCGCCCTCGGGTGGCGCTCCGGCGGCGGGTGCTCCCGCTTCGGGCGCACCTGCCGCGGCTCCGGCCCCGGCACCGTCCGGCCGGTGAACGAATCCAGGAAGGGGGCGCATTTCGCGCCCCTTTTTTTTTGGATCGCGCTAGAATCGCGGCATGCGAGTTCTGGTAATCGAAGACGACACCACCCTGGGCCATGCGCTCCAGGAATTCCTGGCCGACCAGGGTTATGCGGTCGACTGGCTGACCGAGGGCGACCGGGTTCTGGGCGCGCTGGCGGGCCAGCCGTATGACCTCATGCTGCTCGACCTCAATCTTCCCGGCATGAGCGGCCTGGACGTGCTGCGGCAACTGCGGCAGGACGGCAATCAGGTTCCCGTGCTCATCCTCACCGCTCGCGATGGCATCGAAGACCGCGTTGCCGGTCTGGACGCCGGAGCGGACGACTACGTCACCAAACCCTTCGAACTGCCCGAGCTGGCCGCGCGTGTGCGCGCCTTCGGCCGCCGCCGTGCCGGCCAGGCCCAGCCGCTCATCGAAGTCGGCCCGCTGGTGTTTGACACCGTCGGCCGCGAAGTCCGCGCCAATGGCCAGCGCCTGTCGCTGTCGGTGCGTGAACTTTCCGTCCTCGAAATGCTGATGGCCCGCGTGGGCCGCGTCGTGACCAAGCGCCAGATCGTCAATTCCCTGTCCGCCTGGGACGCGGATTTCAGCGAGAACGCCGTCGAAGTCTACGTGTACCGCTTGCGCAAGCGCCTGGAAGGCACGGGCGCCAGCATCCAGACGGTACGTGGCTTTGGCTACATGCTGGATGTGGAAACGGCCTGACGGGCCGGCCGCGGCCGGCGATCGCCGTCCGCGCGTTTTCATCCGCCTCATCGAGGGCTTCGCGCCATGACGCAGGAACGCACCCCCCAACCGTCTCCGGCTGCGCGCCCCCCCATGCTTCCCTCCCGATCGCTTGCCCGGCATCTCGTCATCCGGTTGATGCCGCCCATCCTGCTGCTCGTCCTGCTGGATCTGGCGGCAACCTGGGTCATCACCCACAAGATCGACATGTCGCTGTGGATGCTGGAAGACTTCTTCTGGCTGATGGTCGTGGGCCAGGTGGCGTTGATCGCGCTGTTTGCATGGGTGGTGATGCAGGGTGTGCGGTCCGGCCTGCGGTCGGTGAACCATCTGTCTGAAGAAATCCGGCAGCGCTCCATCGACGACATGCAGCCGTTGGAGGTTGCAGGTGTGCCCGTGGAGATCGAACCGCTGGTCACGCACACCAATGATCTGCTGCTGCGGCTGGATGCGTCGCTGGCCGCGCAGCGGCGCTTCATTGGTCACGCCGCGCATCAGTTGCGCACGCCGCTGTCGGGCCTGCGGCTGGAATCCGAACTCATGCTGGCGCGCCCCTTGCCGGACGACGTGCGGGCCCGTGCAGAGCGCATCAAGGCAGTCAGCGACCGCATGATCCGGCTGGGCCAGCAGCTGCTGGTGCTGGCCCGCGCCGATCCCAATGCGCGCCCACAGGACAGCTTTGTGCGCATCGACCTGTGCGAGTGGGTGCGGGTGCATGGCGCCGAATGGTTTCCGCGGGTGCGCGAGGCGCACTACGAGCTGGATCTGGCCGCGCCCGAAACGCCCATCTGGATCGACGCGGACCCCTTGCTGCTCGCGGAGCTGCTGGGCAACCTGATCGATAACGCGCTGCGCTATGGCAACCCGACGGGGCGCATCACGCTGATCGTGGGCGCCAATCCGCCCTCGCTGACCGTCGAAGACGACGGGCCCGGCATTCCGCCCGAAGAGCGCGACCGCGTGTTCGAGGCGTTCTACCGGTCGCCCACCGCGACGGCCGGCGGTTCGGGCCTGGGACTGGCCATCGTGCGAGAAATCGCGCACGCGCACGGCGCGTGGTGGAAGCTCACCAGCCGGCCCGATTTTTCCGGAACGCGGCTGTCCGTCGTATTCCCCGGCCCTCGCAAGGGGGCTCAACTCACTCGCCAAGAACCCGCATCATGAGCCAAGGCACGGTCAGCGCTGCTTCTTTGCCCCCAGGTCACCCGGGCGGCGCCCACGCCCCATCGTCGCGTGCGGCGCTGGTCCTGGGCGCGCTGGGCGTGGTGTACGGCGACATCGGCACCAGCCCGCTTTACACGCTGCGCGCCTGCCTGACCGGCCTGAGCGTGCATACCGACCTGGAGCCGGCCCATCTGCTGGGCGTGCTGTCCATCCTGTTCTGGATGCTGATGGTGGTGGTGTCCCTGAAATATGTGATGCTGGTGCTGCGCGCGGACAACCGCGGCGAGGGCGGCACGCTGGCGCTGCTGGAACTGGCGGTGCGCGCGCGCGAGGGCAAGCTGCGCTGGGTGCTGATTGTGCTGGGTATCTTCGGTGCGGCGCTGTTCTACGGCGACAGCATGATCACGCCGGCGATTTCGGTGTTGTCGGCGCTGGAAGGCATCGGCATCGTGTCGCATACGCTGGACCACTGGGTGGTGCCGATCGCGCTGGTCGTGCTGATCGCATTGTTTGCGATCCAGTCGCATGGCACGGCCGCCATGGGCAAGCTGTTCGGTCCGGTGATGTTCCTGTGGTTCGCCACGCTGGCGGCCCTGGGCGGCTGGCAGATCTGGCAGACGCCCGAGGTGCTGGCCGCGCTGAACCCGATGTGGGGGCTGCGCTTCATCGTCGAAGCGCCGTGGGTCAGCTTCGTGTTGCTGGGCGCGGTGGTGCTGGCGCTGACCGGGGCCGAGGCCCTGTATGCCGACATGGGCCACTTTGGCCGCCCGGCGATCCGCCGTGCCTGGTTCAGCATGGTGCTGCCGGCGCTGACGCTGTGCTACTTCGGCCAAGGGGCGCTGCTGCTGCGCGATCCCACCGCCATCCGCAATCCGTTCTTCCTGATGGCGCCGGAATGGGGGCTTGCCCCGCTGGTCGCGCTGGCCACCATCGCCACCATCGTGGCGTCGCAGGCCGTGATTTCGGGCGCCTATTCGGTGACGCGCCAGGCAGTGCAGTTGGGCTTCTGGCCCCGCATGCAGATCCTGCACACATCCGCGATCGAGAAGGGCCAGATCTATCTGCCGCAGGTCAACGCGCTGCTGCTGTGCGCGGTGCTGATCCTGGTGCTGTGGTTCCGCAATTCCGACAACCTGGCCGCGGCCTACGGCTTTGCGGTGACGGGCACGATGTTCACGACGTCGGTGCTGGCGTTTGCGGTGCTGCCGCGCGGCAGCACGGGCATCAAGCGCATGATGTGGTTCCTTGTGCTGGGCCTGTTGCTGCTGCTGGACGTGCTGCTGTTTTCGGCCAACGTCTTCAAGATCCACGAAGGCGGCTGGCTGCCGCTGGTGGTGGCGATCGTGGTGTTCACGCTGATGATGACGTGGCGGCGCGGCCGTCGTCTCTTGTCCGACATGCAGCAGCGCGACCGCCAGCCGCTCAAGGAATTCATGGAGCAGCTCGAGCAGTATCCGCCGTCGCGCGTGCCGGGTACCGCCATCTTCATGACGATGAATTCGGGCAACGTGCCGCCGGCGCTGCTGCACAACCTGAAGCACAACAAGGTGCTGCACGACCACGTACTGTTCCTGTCGATCCAGTCGGCCGACGTGCCGTATATCGCGCCCGAAGAGCGCTTCGAGGTGAACAAGCTCAGCGCATCGAGCTGGGCTGCGACGGTCACCTACGGCTTCAAGGAAGATCCGGACGTGCCGGAGGCGCTGCGCCTGATTGCCGAAGCGTATCCGGAGCTGGATCTGGAGCCGATGCGCACGTCGTTCTTCCTGTCGCGCCAGACGGTCGTGGCGGCCAGGAAGCCCGCCTTGTCGCGCTGGCGGCGCGCGGTGTTTTCGTTCATGGCGCGCAATTCGACTCGCAGCACCAAGTTCTTCAAGATCCCGGCGAACCGGGTCGTGGAGATGGGCATGCAGGTCGAGCTGTAGCCGCCACGCTGACCGCGTCACGGCCTCGCCGCGCCGGGCCACAACTGCCAGGCGAAAAAAAACCCTCGGTGTGAACACTGAGGGTTTTTGTTTGGCCTTGAAGAATTACTTCTTCGAGGTCGTGTCTTTCAGTTGGGGCAGCGACGTGCCGCTGGAGGCGAGCAGGCCGGTCTTGACGTACGTGAACAGCTTTTCGCGCGTGTCGACGATGTCGAGGTTGCGCATGGTGAGCTGGCCGATGCGGTCCGCCGGCGTGAAGGGGGCATTTTCCACCTTCTCCATGGACAGACGCTCGGGTGCGTACGTGAGGTTGGGCGACACGGTGTTCAGCAGCGAATAGTCGTTGCCGCGGCGCAGTTCGATGGTGACTTCGCCAGTGACGGCGCGGGCCACCCAGCGCTGGGCGGTTTCGCGCAGCATGATGGCTTGCGGGTCGAACCAGCGGCCCTGGTACAGCAGGCGGCCCAGCTTGCGGCCGTTTTCGCGGTACTGCTCGATCGTGTCTTCGTTGTGGATGCCGGTGACCAGGCGCTCGTAGGCGATGAAGAGCAGGGCCAGGCCCGGGGCTTCGTAGATGCCGCGGCTCTTGGCTTCGATGATGCGGTTTTCGATCTGGTCGCTCATGCCCAGGCCGTGACGGCCGCCGATGCGGTTGGCTTCGAGCAGCAGTTCGACGGGATCAGCGTATTCGACGCCGTTCAGGGCGACGGGCTGGCCTTCTTCGAAGCGGACCGTGACTTCCTCGGCCTTGACGGCGACGTCGTCGCGCCAGAACGCCACGCCCATGATGGGCTTGACGATGCGGATGCCGGAATTCAGGTGTTCCAGGTCCTTGGCTTCGTGCGTGGCGCCGAGCAGGTTGGAGTCGGTGGAGTAGGCCTTTTCAGCCGACATCTTGTAGTCGAAACCGGCTTGGCGCATGTATTCGGACATTTCCGAACGGCCGCCGAGTTCGTCGATGAAGCGCTGGTCGAGCCAGGGCTTGTAGATCTTGAGTTCCGGGTTGGTGAGCAGGCCGTAGCGGTAGAAACGCTCGATGTCGTTGCCCTTGAACGTGCTGCCGTCGCCCCAGATGTTGACGTTGTCTTCCTTCATGGCGGCGACCAGCATCGTGCCGGTGACGGCGCGGCCGATGGGCGTCGTGTTGAAGTACGTGATGCCGGCGGTCGAGATGTGGAACGCGCCCGACTGCAGGGCGGCGATGCCTTCGGCCACGAGCTGCGCGCGGCAGTCGATCAGGCGGGCGTTTTCGGCGCCGTAAGCCAGGGCCTTGCGGGGAATCTCGTCGTAGTCGGATTCGTCGGGCTGGCCCAGGTTGGCGGTGTAGGCGTAGGGGATGGCGCCGTTGTTGCGCATCCAGAGGAGCGCAGCGCTGGTGTCCAGGCCGCCGGAAAAGGCGATGCCGACTTTCTGGCCGGTGGGCAGGTTCGGGAGGATAGTGGTCATTGTTTGAGGTGAGACGCCAACAGGACTTTGACAGCAACGAGCCGCCAAACAAGAAAATAGCCCGCCATTTTAACTCTTTTGAGGGGGGCTGGCCGCCGGGGTTGCGGCGCGGGGGGCGCCCGGCGCGAACAGCTCGGCAAGCCGCAGGCCGCGGATCAGCTCGCCTGTGGCCGCGGCCAGCCGGGTAGCTGGGCGATGGCGGGCGCTGGCCAGCACCAGGTTGTTGGTGATCGTCGGCGAGCCAATGGCGCTCAGGGACAGTTCATGTTCGGCGGCCGGCCCGCGCGCCGCCGAGAGCGGCAGGATGGCGTAGGCGTCGCCCTGCGCGGCCAGTTCCACGATGGTCTGCACGGCGTCGACCTCGGCCGCGACCTTGAGCCGCACGCCCTGCGCACGGCAGACGCTTTCGACGAGGGTGCGGATGGCGTTGGGCAGGCTGGGCAGCACCAGCGGATAGTCGCCCAGCCGCGCGACCGGCACGCGGGCGGGCAGGGGCGGCTGATGGCCCGCCGCGGCCGCCAGGACCAGGTCTTCGCGGAACAGGGACTCGTAGGCAAGCTGCGGAGACGGGGCAGGGTCGTAGAGCAGCGCCAGGTCCACCCGGCCGGCGAGCAGCCATTCGCGGACCTGGGCGCTCAGGCCTTCGGCCACGGCGATGGAGGCATCGGGAAAATTCTGGCGGAACGCCTGCACCAGCGGCGGCGTGAGCACGCGCGCGATGCGGGGCGGCAGGCCGATCATGACCTTGCCGGTGGGCGTTTCGCGCAGCGTCTGCAGATCCTCCTTGGCGCGCTCGGCCAACGCCAGCAGGGCGCGGGCGTGCTCGAGAAAGCGCAGTCCCGCTTCCGTGGGTTCGGCCCCGCGCCCGTTCCGGTAGAGCAGGTGCTGCCCCAGCTCCAGTTCCAGCAGCCGCACCTGACGGCTCAGTGTGGGCTGCGCGACGTCCAGCATTTCAGCGGCGCGCGAGAAGCTGCGTCGCTCGGCCACGCGCACGAAGTACTCGATTTGCTTGAGATCCATCGGGATATTAGGTTTTTCGATATCAGAAATATACGGTATAGCATTGTTCGCCCTCCGGCATTCCGCGACCATGGCGCTTTCCATGCAGGAAGTCCCCGTGCCCGATTGCCGTCCGCCGCTTGCCTCGCCCTCCCGTCCCCGCCACGCGCTGCCGCCGGGCGCGTGCGACGCGCATTGCCACGTCTTCGGACCGGGCGATGTGTTTCCGTATGCCGAAGGCCGGTCGTACACGCCGCCGGACGCGTCGTTCGCCAGCATGGCGGCGCTGCATGCCCATCTGGGCATCGAGCGCGCCGTGGTGGTGCAGGCCAACTGCCATGGATCGGACCATCGCGCCTTGCTGGACGCGCTGGCGCGCAGCAACGGCAGATATCGCGGCGTGGCGCTGCTGGGCGCGGACGCCACCGCTGCCAGCGTCAAGGCGCTGCACGAAGGCGGCGTGCGGGCCGCGCGGTTCAACTTCGTGCCGCATCTGGGCGGCGCGCCCGAGCCGGCGGTGTTCGACCACGTGGTCAAGCTGATCGCGCCGTTGGGATGGCACCTGTGCTTGCACGTGGACGGCGCGATGCTGCCCGAACTGCTGCCGCAACTGCTCACGCTGCCGGTGCCGTTCGTGGTGGACCACATGGGCAGGCTGAAGGCGGCCGATGGGCTTGATTCACCGGCGATGCGCGCGTTGCTCAGCCTGGCGGACGTAGGCCAGGCGTGGGTCAAGGTGTCCGGCATCGACCGTATCGCCGCCGGCCGCCGTCCCTTTGCGGAAGGCATTTCCTTCGTGCGCGCGCTGGTGGAGGCCTTGCCGGACCGCACCTTGTGGGGCACGGACTGGCCGCATCCGAATGTGGCCGGCGATATGCCGGACGACGGTGAACTGGTCGACACGTTTTTCGAAGCGTGCCCGGACGCCGGACTGCGCCAGCGCGTGCTGGTGGACAACCCGGCGCGGCTTTACGGATTTCAGTAGCACAGAGAAAGCGGAACGAGGGCCAGGAAGCCCCCGCCGCAAGCACATCCCCATCAACGAGGAGACACCATGTTCAAGAAAATCATCTCGGCCGCCGTGCTGAGCCTGGCCGCTGCTGGCGCGGCCCACGCCGACGGTCCCGTGCGCCTGATCATCGCGTTCCCGCCGGGCGGCCCCGTGGATCTGGTGGGCCGCGTGCTGGCCGAGCAGTTGGGCAAGGAGCTCAAGCAGAACGTCATCGTCGAAAACAAGGCGGGCGCCAACGGCAACATCGCGGCCGCCTACGTGGCCAAGGCGCCGGCCGACGGCTCGGTGCTGTTCCTGACCAGCGTGGGCGCGGTGGCAATCAGCCCGGCGCTGTACAAGGACCTGCCGTATGACCCCGCTCGCGATTTCGCGCCGGTCTCGCGCGTGGTGAACAACGCCACGGTGTTCGTGGTGAATCCGTCCAACCCGGCGACGGACGCCGCCGACTTCGTGAAGAAGTCGCAGGCCGCGTCGCAGTCCGTGGCCATCGGCTCGTCGGGCATCGGCAGCATTCCGCACCTGACGCTGGAAATGTTTGCCGATTCCAGCAAGGCCAAGGTGCTGCACGTGCCTTACAAGGGCGCGGCGCCCGTCATCAACGACGTGATGGGCAATCAGGTGTCCGGTTTCTTCGGCGACGTGCCCGGCCTGATCGGCCATATCCAGGGCGGCAAGCTCAAGCCGTTGGGCCTGGCCGCGCCGACACGCCATCCGCTGCTGCCCGACGTGAAGACGATGGCCGAGCTGGGCATCCCCGGCGTCGAATCGAACAACTGGTACGGCCTGGTCGCACCCGCGGCCACGCCCGCCGCCACCGTCGACAAGCTGAACCAGGCTGTGCGCGCCGCGCTGGCCAACGAGGCCGTCCGCGCCCGCCTGGAGAAGTTCGGCGCCGAGGCCGCGCCCAGCACGCCGCAGGAACTGGGCGCGCTGATCGCCGCCGACCGCGAAAAATGGACCGCGCTGATCCAGCGCAAGAACATCCGTCCGGAGTAAGCATGAGCGCCCGCCGAATCGAACCCGTGGTGCCGGGCACCCGCCCGGAGCTGGCCGTGCTGGAGGCGCGCATCGCCGCCGCGCGCGGCCGCATTTCGCCGCTGTACCAGGTGCTGCTGAACAGCCCGGCGGTGGTCGAGGGCTGGGAAGCCATGCTGACCGCGATCCGGCAGAAGACGTCGCTGGCGCCGCGGTTGCGCGAGCTGATCATCCTGCGCGTGGCGACGTTGAACAATGCGCCCTACGAGTTCGAGGCGCACGTGCCGCACGCGCTGGCGGGCGGCATGCCGCAGGCCGTCATCGACGTGCTGCGCGGCAACCCCGCGCCGGATCAGGTGCAGGGCCTGGAACCGGGAGAGGCTGAGGTGCTGGCGCTGACGGATGCGATGACGCGCGACATCGAGGTGCCGGACGCGGTGTTTGCGCCGCTGCGAGAGCGCTACGATGATGCGCAACTGGTGGAACTGACCGCAACGGTCGGGGCGTACAACATGGTGTCGCGCTTCCTGGTCGCCTTGCGCGTCGGACATTGAAGGAGAGGGCTGTGCAGGAAACGATGTTGCTGGTGTCGCTGGGCGAACGGTTTGACGAGGCGCGCGCCCGTGATCTGGCCGGGCGCCTTGCGGACGGGCTGGCGGATGTGAAGATCAGCGCCTTTGCCGCGCTGGAAGCGGAGGAGACCTACGTAACCGTGCGCGGGGCCCGTGCATTGCCGGAGATTCAGGCCCGCCTGAACGAACTGGCGCCCGGCGCGCATGCACGTGTGTTGCACCAGACGCTGGATCTGCCCGGCGCGTCGGCGGGGCAGGAGGCGCCGTGGCATTACATCGTCGAAACCGACGTGTTGCCCGAGGCCGAGGCCGACCTGAACGCCTGGTACGACCAGGAGCATCTGCCAGGGCTGGCGTCGGTGCCCGGCACGGTGCGCGCGCAGCGTTGGGAATGCCGCGACGAATCGCCGCGCTACCTGGCCTGCTACGACCTGCATACGCAGGAGACCTTTGGCAGCCCGCCGTGGCTGGCGGTGCGCGCGACCGACTGGAGCAGCCGCGTGCGGCCGTCGTTCCGCAACACGCGGCGCACGATGTTCAGGAAGATCCTGTAGCACCAAGCGGTCTAGAAAGCAGAAGGGCCCGGACATCGCAGGATGCCCGGGCCCTTCTCATGTATGCAGGACAGGTTTAGTCGACCTGACCCAGCAGCAGGAATTCCATCAGCGCCTTCTGCACGTGCAGGCGGTTTTCGGCTTCGTCCCAGACCACGCTCTGCGGTCCGTCGATGACTTCGCCGGTGACTTCCTCGCCGCGGTGGGCGGGCAGGCAGTGCATGAAGACGGCCTGCGGGTCGGCCGCGGCCATCATCTCGGCGTCCACGCACCAGTCGGCGAACGCGGCGCGGCGCTCTTCGTTTTCGGCCTCGTAGCCCATGCTGGTCCACACGTCGGTGGTGACCAGGTGCGCGCCCTTGCAGGCTTCCATGGGGTCCTTGAACTGGCGCAGCACCTTGTCGGACGGCGTGCCGATGCGCGAGGCTTCGAGTTCGTAGCCGGCCGGCGTGGACACATGCAGCGTGAAGCCCAGCATTTCGGCCGCGTGCAGCCACGTGTAGGCCATGTTGTTGGCATCGCCCACCCAGGCGACCGTCTTGCCGGCGATGGGGCCGCGGTGCTCGATGTAGGTGAAGATGTCCGCCAGGATCTGGCAGGGGTGGAATTCGTTGGTCAGGCCGTTGATCACGGGCACGCGCGAATGCGACGCGAAGCGCTCGATGCGGGTCTGCTCGAACGTGCGGATCATGACGATGTCGACCATGCGCGAGATCACGCGCGCGGTGTCCTCGATGGGCTCGGAGCGGCCGAGCTGCGAGTCGTTGGACGTCAGGTTGATGACCGAGCCGCCCATCTGGTACATGCCGGCCTCGAATGAGACGCGGGTGCGCGTGCTGGCCTTTTCGAACACCATTGCCAGCGTGCGGTCGTGCAGCGGCATGTGGGGCTCATAGCGTTTGAACTTTTCCTTGATCAGGCGCGCGCGGTCCAGCACGTAGGCGATCTCGGCGGACGAGAAGTCCTTGAACTGCAGAAAGTGCCGCAGCGGGCCGTTTTGAGTCGTGGGAGGAGTCATGTTGATGTCGCAGGTCATTGGGCCCCGCCAGGCTCGTGGCCCGGCAGGGACGTTGATTATGGTTTTTCGGCCAGGAACTGTTGAATGAGCGGCACCAGCAGGGCGACGATCTGGTCGGCCTCCTGGCGCGTCAGGATCAGCGGCGGCAGCATGCGGATGACGCGGTCGCGCGTGACGTTGATGAGCAGGCCTGCTTCCATGGCGCGCAGCGCAAGGACGCCGCAGGGGCGGGCCAGCTCGATGCCCAGCATGAGGCCGCGGCCGCGGATGTCGGTCACGCCGGGCGTGCCGGCCAGCGCGCTGGCCAGGCGGTCTTTCAGGTATTCGCCCACGTCATGGGCGTTTTCAAGCAGGTTTTCGGATTCCAGCGCATCGAGCACTGCAAGGCCTGCCGCGCACACGAGCGGCCCGCCGCCGAACGTGGTGCCATGGCTGCCCGGCGTAAACACACCTGCGGCCGGCCCGGCGGCCAGCATCGCGCCGATGGGCACTCCGCCCGCCAGGCCCTTGGCCAGCGTCATGACGTCGGGGCGGATGTCGGCCCATTGGTGCGCGAACCACTTGCCGGTGCGGCCGATGCCGGACTGCACTTCGTCGATCATCAGCAGCCAGCCGCGCTCGGTGCAGAGTTGGCGCAGCGCCTGCAGGTAGGCGATGTCGGACGGGCGGATGCCGCCTTCGCCCTGCAGGACTTCCAGCAGCACGGCGGTGGTGCGCGGCTCGGCGTCGCCGGCGGCACGCACCGCGTCCAGGTTGTTGTACGGCACCTGGATGAAGCCTCTGGGCAGGGGCTCGAAGCCTTTGCGCGCCTTATCGCTGCCGGTAGCCGCCAGCGTGGCCAGCGTGCGGCCATGCCAGGACGAATCCATGGTGATGATGTGGGCGTGCTTGTTGCCGCGCTGATAGGCGTAGTAGCGGGCGAGCTTGATGGCCGCTTCGTTGGCCTCGGAGCCGCTGTTGTTGAACGCGACTTCCTGCATGCCGGACAGCGCCGTCAGCCGGGCGGCAAGCTCGGTCTGCTGCGGGATGTCGTAGATGTTGGAGGTATGGATGACGCGGGCCGCCTGTTCGGCGATGGCGGCGACAAGCTTCGGATGGGCATGGCCCAGGCAGGAGACGCCGATGCCGGCCAGGGCATCCAGGTACTTGCGGCCGCCTGCGTCCCACAGCCAGACACCCTGGCCGTGCGTGAACGATACCGGCAGCCGGGCATAGATATTGGCCAGAGGCGAGCTCATCGCGGATCCTCCTGGGGGAATGGCATCGACAGCGTGCCCGCTTGCTAGGGCGAATCAGGGGCGAATCGCGGTTCGAAAGAGGGCAAAGGATCAATCATATACAATTCGCGGCGCGGCACGCATGTTTGATCACGCCGAAGATCCGGCTTTCGTGAAAGGCGTCCCGCAGTGAAGAACACATGGCAACTCGCGTCAGACAATTCGTAATTCATGGCGTTACCGAAAGCGGTAGCCGCTTCCGCCCCAGCGATTGGGCAGAACGGCTCGCCGGCGTAATGGCACAGTTCCGGCCCGCCGGCTGTGCTGGTAACCACCTCACTTATTCGCCTTATGTGCTGCCCGTCGTGATCGATGGCGTGCGCGGGATCGTTGTCGACCTGCGCCTGCGCGACCTGGAGCCGCTGGCCTACAAGTTCGTGGTGGATTTCGCCCGCGACAACAACCTCAAGACGGAAGAACGCGAAATCTAGGCCCCCAGAACGAAAAAGCGCCCCAACCGGGCGCTTTTCTCATTCTGCGATCCCTGCACGCCGGTCAGGCGGGCCGGGCGCTACCCGCCGCACGGACGATTGCCCGCGCGGCGGCTAGGCGCGGATCACTTCGCGTACACCAGATCGCGCAGCCCCAGCGACAGCCCCGGCCAGTAGGTGATGACCAGCAGGCACAGGATCACCACGCCGACGAAGGGCACCAGGGGTTTGATCAGGCGCTCAAGCGGCAGCTTGGCCACCGCGCACGCGGCAAACAGGTTCACCCCGAACGGCGGCGTGATCATGCCCAGCGCCAGGTTGACCACCATGATGATGCCGAAATGCACCGGGTCCACGCCGAACTGCAGCGCCACCGGCAGCAGCAAGGGGGCCAGCACGACGATCGACGCCGAGGTCTCGATGAACATGCCGATGACGAACAGCGCGGCGTTCACGCCCATCAGGAAGCCGAACTTGGTGTCGAAGATCTGGGCGAGCCACGTGCCCAGCGCGTCCGGAATGCCGGCGCGGTTGAGCAGGAAGCTGAAGATGCCCGCGTTGGCGATCACGAACATGATGACTGCGGTCGACACGACCGATTTGTGCAGCGTGTCCGACAACTGACGGAACGTAAGGCGGCGGTAGATGAACTTGCCCACGAAGACGGCGTACATCACGGCCACGACCGACGCTTCGGTCGGCGTGAAGACGCCGCCGTAGATGCCGCCCAGGATGATGACGGGCATCAGCAGCGCCAGCCAGGCGCGCTTGAACGCGGGCCACAGCGGCAGCCGGCCTTCGCCGTCGCGCTTGCCCAGGTTGTTGCGCTTGGCGTACAGCCAGACGTAGAACATCAGCGCAACGCCGATCAGGATGCCCGGCATGACGCCGGCGATGAAGAGTTCGCCCGTGGAGGTGTCGGTGGACACGGCAAACAGGATCATCGGGATGGACGGCGGGATGATGACCCCGAGTTCCGCCGCGCTGGCCTGCAATGACGCCGCAAAGGGGGCCGGATAGCCGTGCCGGATCATGGCGGGAATCAGGATGGCGCCCACCGCGAAGGTCGTGGCCACGCTGGAGCCCGCGACCGCCGCGAAGATCATGCAGGTCAGCACGCAGGTGCAGGCCAGGCCGCCCTGGATGCCGCCGACCACGCTCTTGGCGAATTCCACCATGCGCTCGGAGATGCCGCCGGCTTCCATCAGGTTGCCGGCCAGGATGAAGAAGGGGATGGCCACCAGCGGGTACTTGTCCAGCGCGGCAAACAGCTGCTGCGCGACGACCAGCCAGGGCAGGCCCGAGGCGCCGACGCCCGCCAGGCTGGCCAAGCCGATCGACACGGCGACCGGCACGGACAGCCCGAAGAAAATCAGCATCGAGACAATCATTAATTGGGACATGGCGATTTTTGCTGCTCAGGTTCGATAGGGGGCGGCTCAGCCTTGCGCGTCGTTGCGCACGGGCACGTCGTCTTCTTCGCCGGCGCACCAGCGGGCCAGCACGGCGATGGCCGCCAGCGTGGCGCCCACGGGGATGGCCAGATAAATCCAGGAAATCGAGATGTCCAGGCTCGGCACGTTCTGGAAACGCACGCGATAGGTCATGTTGCCGCCGATCCAGGCCAGAAAGCCGAGAAAGCCCGCGCAGATCAGGCCGATGATGGCCTCGAGCACGCGGCGGCGCGTGCCGCCCAGCAGATTGCGCAGCAGCTCGACGCTGATCATGGCGCCGTGGCGGAAGGCCAGGGCCACGCCCAGCAGCACGGTCCAGATCAGGAGGGCGCGGGTAAGGACTTCGCTCCAGTCGGCGGGCGAGTGCAGCACGAACCGGGCGATGACCTGGTAGAACGCGGCGGCCGCGGCGGCCACCAGCAAAAGTTGGGCGAGGGCCGAGACCAGCTTGAACAGGCCGCGGTCGAAGGCGCAGAGCAAACGCATGGTGAATTCCGTTGGCGATGGACGCGGAAAAGTGGGGCGGGCGCGCGGCGCAGGCCGGTCCCGCCGCCAGGCAAACGGCCCCGCGATGGGGGCCGTGCCGGCTTACTTGGTGTCGCGGATCGAGTCGATCAGCTTTTTGTCGAACTTCTTGTAGTACTCGGGGTAGGCGGGTTCCACGGCGGCGGCAAAGGCGGCGCGGTCCACTTCGGACACCTGCATGCCTTCCTTCTTGAGCTGCTCGACGCCCGTCTTTTCGATGTTGTCGACGTAGGCGCGCATGGCCTGGGCCGATTCCTTGCCGGCCTTGTCGAAGTTGGCCTTGTCGGCAGCCGACAGGCCTTCATAGACGTTGGCGGACATCAGCACCAGGGCCGGGCCGTACACGTGGCCGGTCAGCGACAGGTACTTCTGCATCTGCGACAGCTTGGCCGACGTGATCACGGACAGCGGATTTTCCTGGCCGTCGATGGTGCCCTGCTGCAACGCGGTGGCCACTTCGGGCCAGGCCATCGGCGTGGGCAGGATGCCGATCTGGCGGAAGGCCGTGATGTGGATCGGGTTTTCGGTGGTGCGGATCTTCAGGCCCTTGGCGTCCGCCGGGGTCTTGACCGGGCGCACGTTGTTGGTCAGGTGGCGAAAGCCCTGTTCGCCCCACGCCAGCGCCACGATGCCGCGGCTGGGGAACTTGGCCAGCATGTCCTGGCCGATCTTGCTGTCCAGCACCGCGCGGGCGTGCGGCAGGTCGCGCAGCAGGAACGGGATGTCGAAAACGCCGGTCTCGGGAACAAAATTCAGGGTTGCACCGGTCGAAACGATCGCGAGATCGATGGTGCCGATCTGCAGGCCTTCGATCACTTCACGTTCGCCGCCCAGCGCGCTGTTGGCAAACTGCTGGACCTTGAACTTGCCGTTGGTCGAGCCTTCGATGGATTTGGCCATCGCGTCGGCGCCGGCGCCGTAGTGCGACGACGTCGACAGGGCGTAGGCCATCTTCAGGGTGGTCTGCGCTGCCGCGGGCAGCGAGGTGGCGGCCGCGCAGGCGGCCAGAATCGTGGCCGCAAGCCAGGTTTTACGCATTGTCTTCTCCGGAATTGGTTATCTTTATGGGCGGCTTTGCCTCCCGCCCCGGGATGATATCGGGATTCGGACGCCCTACAGGCGCTTAGTTAACATGGACGAATGATGGATTTCCCTGATATGTCACAGGCCAGGCGCCCTGGTTTCTGGTCAACCTTGCGCCTGGGCGCCCGGATGATGATGCGCGATGCGCGGGCCGGCGAGCTCCGTTTGCTGGTCCTGGCGCTGGTCGTGGCGGTGGCCGCCGTCACCAGTGTGGGCTTTCTGGCCGACCGCGTCGGCCGCGCGCTGGAACGCGACGCCGGCCAGATGCTGGGGGCCGATCTGGTGCTGGACGCCGACGAACCCGTACCCGCCGCCTTCAAGGATCAGGCGCGCGAGCGCGGCCTGACCGTTTCCGGCACGTGGCAGTTTCCCTCCATGGTGGGCGCCGGGGACGGCGCGCAGCTCGCGGCGTTGAAAGCGGTGGAGCCCGGCTATCCGCTGCGCGGGGCCTTGCGGGTGGCGGAGGCGCCGTTCGCACCCGACGCGCCCACGCGCGACATCCCGCCCGAAGGCGCGGTGTGGGTCGACGCGCAGTTGCTGGCGCTCTTGAACCTGAAGGTGGGCGATACGCTGAGCGTGGGCGACGCCCACATGCGCATCGACCGCGTCATCACCTATGAGCCGGACAAGGGCATGCAGTTTGTCAACGTCGCGCCGCGCGTGCTGCTGCGCGCCAGCGATCTGCCGGCCACGGGCCTCATCGCCCCGGGCAGCCGCATCGGCTATGCCATGCTGGTCGCCGGCCAGCCCGACGCCGTGGCTGGATATTCCGCCTGGCTGAACCAGAACCTGAAGCGCGGCCAGAAGATCGCCACCCTGGAATCGGGCCGCCCGGAAGTGCGCCGCACGCTGGACCGCGCGCAGCGTTTCCTGTCGCTGGTCGCGCTGCTGGCCGTGCTGATCTCGGCCGTGGCCGTGGCGCTGGCGGCGGGGCGTTACATGACGCGGCATCGTGATGGCATCGCGGTCATGCGCTGCCTGGGCGCCGTGCAATCGCAGGTCGCGCGCATGCTGACGCTGGAATTCACACTGGTCGGGCTGTTCTCGTCCGCCGCCGGCTGCCTGCTGGGGTTTGGTGTGCACCAGGTGCTCGTCATGCTGCTGGGCTCGCTGATCGACACGACCTTGCCGGCCCCGTCTGCCATTCCGGCGTTGCAGGGCGTCCTGACCGGATTGCTGCTGCTTCTGGGGTTCGCGCTGCCCGCGCTGGCGCAGTTGCGCCACGTGCCGCCCGCCCGCGTCCTGCGGCGTGATGCGGACACGATCAGCGCGCGCAGCGCGTTCGGCTACGTGCTGGGTGCGGCGGGTTTTGCGCTGCTGATCTGGTGGTTCGCGGGCGATGCCAAGCTGGGCGGCGTGGTGGCGGGCGGCTTTCTGGGCGCCTTTGGCGTGTTCGCGCTGGTCGCCTGGCTGTGCATCCTGGGCCTGGCGCGCGTGCGCCGGCTGGCCGCCGGCCTGCCCGCGCTGCGCTTTGCGCTGGCGGGCGTGGTGCGCCGCCGGGCCGCCACGATCACCCAGGTCTGCGCACTGGCGGTCGGCTTGATGGCGCTGCTGCTATTGACCATGACGCGCACCGATCTGATCCAGGGCTGGCAACGCACCATGCCGCCGGACGCGCCCAACCGCTTCCTGATCAACGTGCAGCCGGACCAGCGCCAGGCCGTGACCGACGCGCTGACGCGCGAAGGCCTGGGCCGCATTACGTTGTCGCCGATGGTCCGCGGGCGGCTGATTGCCGTCAACGGCAAGCCGGTGGGACCGGACGATTATGAAGAGCCGCGCGCCAAGCGCCTGGTGGACCGCGAATTCAACCTGTCCTATGGCGACGAGATGCCGTCGTCCAACCGCATCGAGCAGGGCCGTTGGCTGACGCCGGGTTCCGCGGAGGTCTCGCTGGAGGCCGGGCTGGCGCAGTCGCTGCGCATCGGGCTGGGCGACAAGATGACGTTCGACGTGGCCGGCCAGCAGGTCGAGGTGGCGGTGTCGAGCATCCGCCGGGTGGATTGGGATACGATGCGCGTCAATTTTTTCGCCATCCTGACCCCCGCCGCACTGGCCGACATGCCCCAGAGCTGGATCACGTCCTTCTACCTGCCGCCCGAAAAGGCGGCGGTGTTGCCCGCCCTGGTGCGGGAGTTTCCGAACCTGACGGTGTTCGACGTGGGCGCCATCCTGCAGCAGTTGCAGTCCGTGCTGAATGAAGTGGGCCGCGCCGTGCAGCTGCTGTTCTTGTTTACGCTTGCCGCCGGCGTGCTGGTGCTGTCCGCGGCGCTGACCGCCACGCGCGACGAGCGTATGCGCGAGGCGGCCGTGCTGCGCGCGCTGGGCGCCACGCGCCGTCAGCTTGCCCGTTCGCAGCGCATCGAGCTGTGGGCCGTGGGCGGGTTGGCAGGCTTTCTTGCGGCGGCCGGCGCGACCGCGATCGCTTGGGCTTTATCAACCCAGGTGTTCGACTTCACCATTACCCTCAGCCTCTGGCCGTGGCTGGCCGGCATCGGCACCGGCATGCTGGGCGCCTGGGCGGGCGGCGCGCTTGCCCTGCGCGGCGTCCTGCGCACGCCGCCGCTCGTCACCCTTCGAGAAACCTGATGACGTCCCGCGTCCACACCATTACAGAACCCGTGGAAAACTCCCGCACCATGTTTGACCTTCTTGGCGGCGAAGCCGGCGTGCGCGCCCTCGTCGACCGCTTCTATGACCTGATGGACATGGAGCCCGACCTCAAGGAACTGCGCGCCGCCCACGGCCCCAGCCTGGACGAGGCGCGCGACAAGCTCTTCTGGTTCCTCTGCGGCTATTTCGGCGGTCCGGACCACTACATCGAACGCTTCGGCCATCCCCGCCTGCGGGCGCGTCATCTGCCGTTCTCCATCGGCGAGGTCGAGCGCGACCAATGGGTGACCTGTATCGGCCGCGCAATGGAAGACGAGGGCATCGAGCCCGTCCTGGTCGAGCGTCTGCTCGAATCGTTCTACGGCGTGGCCGACTGGATGCGCAACCGTGAAGGCTGACGATCAATCCGGCGCGCGGCGCACCACCTGGGATGGCCCGCTGGCCGGCGCCATGCTCAGCGATGCCCGGCGCCTTGCCGACGCGGGCCCCGAAGTCTTCAACCCCGGTCACTATGGCGACCGGGCGCGGCCGGTGGACGCCGGCGGACGCCAGGCCGCGTGGTTCGTGGAGGGGCAGGGCTGGCAGGGTGTGCTGCGGCGCTACCGCCGCGGCGGCATGATCGCCCGCATCAGCCGCGACGCGTATCTGTGGAACGGCGAGTCGCGCACGCGCAGCTTTCGCGAATACCGGCTGCTGGCCGCCCTGCGCGCGCAAGGGCTGCCGGTGCCGGCGCCGCTGGCGGCCGCCTACTGGCGCCAGGGCCCCATCTACCGCGCCGCCATCGTGGTCGAGCGCATTCCCGGCGTGCGGCCCCTGGCGCAGGCGCTTTCCGAGCCCCTGTGGCAGCCGGTGGCCGATGCCATCGTGCGCATGCACCGGGCGGGCGTCTGGCATGCCGATCTGAACGCGTTCAACATCCTTATCGGCAACGATGGCCGGGTCTGGCTCATCGACTTTGACCGCGGCACGCAGGGCGGGCTGTCGGAGCGGCAGCGCCAGGCCAATCTCGACCGCCTGCGCCGGTCGCTGCGCAAGGTGGCCGGCGAGGCCGGCGACCGGTTCTGGATGCGCCTGCGCGACAGCTACTGGACGGCCTGGGGCATCGGAATCCAGCCCTGACCGTTGGCCCGCCCGCCGCGGCCCGCCAAGGCAGCAATTGCGCCAATTACCCCCCAAAGTTGGGCAGGTCATCGCAAAATGGCTTTATCATTTCGCCTTTTGGTACTCCTGTCATAAACGGCATAGAGCAAGGGGGCTGGACATAATGGAACTGAAGGCGGGAATGCGCTGGGCGCTCGGGGCGGTGCTGGTCGCGGCGGCCACGTCGGCTGCGATGGCGCAGAACAAGGTCGTCAACGTCTACAACTGGGCCGAATACACGGCCCCGGACACGATCCCGGGTTTTGAAAAGGAAACCGGCATCAAGGTCCGCTATGACGTGTACGACAGCAACGACGCATTGCAGGCCAAGCTGCTGGCCGGCAAGTCGGGTTACGACGTCGTTGTCCCGTCCACCCATTACGCCTCGCGCCAGATCGAAGCCGGCCTGTTCCAGAAGCTGGACAAGTCCAAGATCCCCAACTGGAAGTACCTGGATCCCGAAGTCATGGCGCTGGTCGCCACGGTCGATCCCGGCAACGAACACGCGATCCCGTGGGGCTACGGCACCAATGGCCTGGGCTACAACGTCACCAAGGTCAAGCAGATCATGGGCGACGACGTGGACCTGGCCAGCTGGGACATGATCTTCAAGCCCGAGAACGCCGCCAAGCTGAAGGAATGCGGCATCTCCATGCTGGACGAAGCCGCGCAGGTGTTCCCGGCCGTGCTCAAGTACCTGGGCAAGGACCCCAACAGCACCAACAGCGCCGACTACCAGGCCGCGATGGAAGTGCTGAAGAAGATCCGTCCGTACATCCGCCAGTTCAGCTCGTCGGGCTACATCGACGAACTGGCCGTGGGCGACCTGTGCATGGTTTACGGTTTCTCCGGCGACGTGATGATTGCCCGCAAGCGCGCGCAGGACGCCAAGAAGCCTTATGAAGTGAACTACTTCATTCCGAAGGGCGGCGCGCCGGCGTGGTTCGACCTGATGGTCATCCCCAAGGATGCGCCGCATCCCGAAGAGGCCCACGCGTTCATCAACTACATCGAAACGCCGAAGGTCCACGCAGCCATCACCAACACCATGTTCTACCCGAACGCCAACAAGGAAGCGCGGCAGTTCGTGAACAAGGATGTGGCTGAAAATCCCATGATCTACCCGCCCGCCGAGGTCTCCAAGACCCTGTACGTGATCAAGGCGTTGCCCTTGAACATTTCACGGCTGCAGAACAAGTTGTGGTCCGAGCTGAAGTTGGGAAATTAGTCATCATGAACGATAGCCGTTACTCGGCGCAGCACGCGGCGGACCCGGACGAGTTCGTCCGGGTCTCCGATGTGGTAAAGATCTTTGGCGATGTGGTTGCCGTGCGTTCGGTCAACCTGTCCGTCAAGCGAAACGAAATCTTCGCGCTGCTGGGCAGCTCGGGCAGCGGCAAGTCCACCTTGCTGCGCATGCTGGCGGGCTTCGAGGAAGTGACTTCGGGCCAGATCCTGCTGGACGGCGAGGACATCACCAGCGTGCCGCCGTACCGCCGGCCCGTGAACATGATGTTCCAGTCGTACGCGCTGTTCCCGCACATGACGGTCGAGGCCAACGTGGCCTTCGGCCTGAAGCAGGAAGGCGTGGACCGCGCCGAAATCCATGACCGCGTGTTCGAGGCGCTGGACCTGGTGCAGATGGCGGGCTATTCGCGCCGCAAGCCCAACCAGCTTTCGGGCGGGCAGCAGCAGCGCGTGGCGCTGGCGCGCAGCCTGGTCAAGCGTCCCAAGCTGCTTTTGCTTGACGAACCCATGTCGGCGCTGGACAAGCAGATCCGCCAGAAGACGCAGATCGAACTCGTGAAGATCCTGGAACAGGTCGGCGTGACCTGCATCATGGTCACCCACGACCAGGAAGAAGCCATGACCATGGCGCACCGCCTGGCCGTCATGACCGAAGGCCAGATCGTCCAGTGCGGCACGCCGCAGGACGTGTATGCCTTCCCGAACTCGCGCTTTGTCGCCAGCTTCATCGGGTCGACCAACATGTTCACGGGCACCATCGTCGTCGACGAGCCCGATCATGTGGCCATTGAATGCGACGAACTGACCCGTCCGCTCTTCGTGAACCACGGGGTCAGCGAACCCCTGGGCATGGAAGTGCACGTCTCCATCCGGCCCGAGCGCCTGCTGGTCTCGCGTGAACAACCGGACGGCGAATACAACTGGGCCCACGGCATGGTCAGCCACATGGCCTGGATGGGCAGCTATGCCCTCTATCAGATCCGCCTGGACTCCGGCAAGACGGTCGAGGCCAGCGTGCCCAGCCGCCTGTTGGCCCAGATGGACGCGCCGGGCATCGACGAAGAAATCTTCGTGAGCTGGGACGCCGACAGCGCGACGGTGCTTGCGTCATGATCCGCTTTTCGCCCCGCGAGTGGCTCCCGTCGGGCAGGGCGCTGGCGGTGGTGCCGCCGTTCGCCTGGCTGGTGCTGTTTCTGCTGCTGCCGTTCCTCCTGGTGCTGAAGATCAGCTTTGCCGAGATGAAGTTCGGCATTCCGCCGTACACGTCGCTGGCGCAGTTTCAGGACGAGGCGATCCAGTTCAGCCTGCACCTGCGCGGCTACATCCTGCTGTTCACGGAAAACCAGTATTTCCGCACGTACCTCAGCTCGGTGAAGATCGCCGGCATCACCACGCTCGTCTGCGTGCTGATGGGTTACCCCATTGCGTACTACATCGCCCGGTCGTCGGCGCGCGTGCGCAACCTGCTGCTGCTGGCGGTGATCCTGCCGTTCTGGACGTCGCTGCTTTTGCGCGTGTATGCCTGGGTGGGCATCCTGCGCAACGATGGCCTGTTGAACAACCTGCTGCAGGGCCTGGGCCTGATCTCCAGTCCGCTCGAGATCTACCGCACCGACCTGGCCGTGTACATCGGCATGGTCTATGCCTACCTGCCGTTCTTCATCCTGCCGCTGTACGCGACGCTGGTGAAGATGGACCTGCGCCTGCTCGAAGCCGCCTATGACCTGGGCGCCCGGCCGTGGCAGGCGTTCTGGCAGATCACGGTGCCGATGTCGCGCCAGGGCGTGATCGCGGGCGCGATGCTCGTGTTCATTCCGGCCGTCGGTGAATACGTGATCCCCGAAATGCTGGGCGGCGCGAACACGCTGATGATAGGCCGCGTGATGTGGAATGAATTCTTCAACAACGCCGACTGGCCGATGGCGTCGGCCGTGACGTGCGTGATGGTGTTGCTGCTGCTCGTGCCGTTGGTGTACTTCCAGTACAGCCAGGTCAAGCAGCAGGGCGGAGACCGCAAATGAACGGTCCGAACAAGACGCTGCGCGCCGTGGTGCTGGGGCTGGGCTACTTCTTTCTGTACGTGCCCATCCTCAGCCTGATGGTGTTTTCGTTCAACGAGTCGCCCTCGGTCACGTCGTGGACCGGGTTTTCGTTCCGCTGGTATCACTCGCTGGTCAATGACGACGCGCTGTTGCGCGCCGCCTGGCTGTCCTTCCGCATTGCCGTGCTGACGGCCACCGCGGCCGTCGTCATCGGCACCTGGGCGGGCTATGTGCTGGGACGCATGGGCCGGTTCCGCGGCTTTGCGCTGTACGTCGGCATGCTGAGCGCGCCGCTGGTGATTCCCGAAGTGGTGCTGGGCATCTCGCTGCTGCTGATGTTCGTCGAGGTGCGCGGTGCGCTGGGCTGGCCCGAGCAGAACGGCATGTTCACGATCTGGGTGGGGCACGTGACGCTGTGCATGGCGTTCGTGGCCGTCGTCATCCAGACCCGCATCCGCGACCTGGACCGCTCGCTGGAAGAAGCCGCGCTGGACCTGGGCGCCACGCCGATCACCGTGTTCTTCAAGATCACGCTGCCGCTGATTGCGCCGGCGCTGGCGTCGGCCTGGCTGCTGTCCTTCACGCTGTCGCTGGACGACGTCGTCATCGCGTCGTTCCTGTCCGGCCCCGGCTCCAGCACGCTGCCCATGGAGGTCTTCTCCCGGGTGCGGCTGGGCCTCAAGCCCGAGATCAACGCGCTGGCCACCCTGTTCATCCTGGCGGTGGGCACGTGCGTGATCCTCGCCAACCGCATGCAATGGCGCAAGGAGTCCGAATCCAAATGACGCAAACCACCCTGTATGGCCTGACCAAGTGCAGCACCTGCGTAAAGGCGCGCGACTGGCTGACCGAGCATGGCGTTGACCACGCCTTCGTCGATTACCGCGACGAGCCGGTGCCGGGCGCGACGCTCAAATCCTGGTCCGAGCAGGTCGGCGGTTGGGAAAAGCTGGTCAACCGCGCCTCCATGACGTGGCGCAACCTGCCCGAGGACCGCAAGACCGCCCATACCGACGCCCAGTGGACCAAGCTGATCGCCGAGTACCCGGCCCTGGTGCGCCGTCCGGTCACCGTCACGCCGGATGGCGAGGTGAGTGTTGGTTTCAGTGAAAAGCGCTACGGCGAACGTTTCGCCTGAGGCCCGCGGCGGGGCCGGACAGGCCTTGCCGGACGCCTTCTTTGACCGCGACGCGGCTCAGCTGGCGCGCGAGTTGCCCGGCAAGGTGATCCGCCACCGGGTCGGCGGCCTGTGGCTGTCGGCCCGCATCATCGAAACCGAGGCCTACTACCTGGAAGAGCGGGGCAGCCATGCCTCGCTGGGGTACACCCACAAGCGCCGTGCCCTGTTCATGGACGGCGGCACCATCTACATGTACTACGCCCGCGGGGGCGATTCGCTGAACTTCAGCGCGGGCGGCCCCGGCAATGCGGTGCTGATCAAATCGGCTTATCCGTGGACCGACGCGCTGTCCGGCCCCGAGTCGCTTGAACGGATGCGCGAACTGAACCCCGATGCGCAAGGCCGGCCCCGGGCGCTGGGCGCGCTTTGCGCGGGCCAGACGCTGCTGTGCCGGTCGCTCGGGTTGAAAGTGCCTGAATGGGACGCCCGCCGTTTCGATCCCGACGCCTTGTACGTGGAAGACGTGGGCGAGTCGCCGCCGTATCTCATCTGCACCACGCGGCTGGGCATTCCGGCGGGGCGCGACGAACACCTGAGCTACCGTTTCGTGGACCCGGCCTACGCCGCGTTCTGCACGCGTAACCCGCTGCGGCGCGGGCAGCGCGCGGGACAGGATTACGTATGGGTGGACCGGCAGGGCATCGTGCTGCCCGAGGCGCCGACCGGCGGCTAGATGCCGGCTTCGCGCATGCGCCGGGCCAGCGATTCGCGCAGTTCGGCGTACTTGCGCTGCAGGCGGCGGCGGTTCAGGCGCTTGCTCCACGCATACAGCGGTATCAGCGGCAGCACGCCGAAGCCGTCGATCAGGTACAGCCCCTTCTTGCCGTCGGCGTTCAGGCCGACCGCGATGTTGCTGGTCGACATGTCGTGCACCACGACGTGCGCATCGGCCAGGTCATCGAAGAACGCATCGAGCTGCGCTTTCAGCGCATCGTCGAGCAGGCCTTTCATGGCCAGATCGGTCACGGTCGGCGCCATGTTACCGGCTTCGTCGGTGATCTTTTCGACCACCAGCCCCAGGCCCAGCGAGGTCTGCGCCACCCCGACGATGCGCGCCATGGGCACCTGCCACACGCCGGACGGGCGCGTCGTGGTGGTGACGTATTCCGAGATCTCGTTCAGGTACACGCGGTAGGCGCTTTCGCGCTGATATTGCTTGTACCAGCGCTTGAACGGCCGTGCTTCCAGGTAGATTGCCCGCGCGCGCATGTCCATGACCTTGACGAGCAAAGCGGGGGAGTGCGGGTGCTGGAAAATGTGCCGGTCTCCGCCCGTGGCAAGCGGCGTTGCCGAATCCAGGTTCAGCGGTCCGAACACGGACTGGAATGAGACGGCAGGCGTGCAGGCGGAGCGGTCGGCGGAGTTCAAAGAAGCGAGGGGTATCCATGCAGATGGCCGCCAGTTTAATCCTCTTGCTCCCGCCGCGCCTTCACGCTGGCGGAGCAGGCTGGAAAGGGGGGCGGAATGGGACCTACAATTCGCGCTTTGGAGACGCCTTTCTTGAACGATATTCTGCTTTGGGTCGCCGCCGGCGGCGCCGTGCTGGCCTTCGTGGCCGCCGTGCTGGCCTGGCTGCGCCCGTCCGCCACCGATCCCCGGCTGGACGCCCTGCTGGAAGGACTGGAGCGCACCGAGCGCGCGCTGCGCGCCGACATCGCCGAAGGCCAGCGCGGCCTGCGCAGCGAGTTTTCCGAATCCACACGCGCGCTGCGGCAGGAACTGGCGCAGTCGCACGGGGATCTGCGTGCCGGCCTGTCGCGCGATGCGCAGGCCGCCCGGGCCGAATCCGCCGAATCGCTGTCGCGCTTTGCCGCCGGCTTCTCTGAACAATTGCAGGGCCTCATCCAGATCAACGAACGGCGCCTGATGGAAGTGCGCGCCACGGTGGATCAGCGCCTGCAATCGCTGCAGTCGGACAACAGCGCCAAGCTCGACGAAATGCGCCGCACCGTGGACGAGAAGCTGCATGCCACGCTGGAGCAGCGGCTGGGCGAGTCCTTCAAGCTGGTGTCCGACCGCCTGGAAGCCGTGCACAAGGGGCTGGGTGAAATGCAGGCGCTGGCCGCCGGAGTGGGCGACCTGAAGCGCGTGCTGACCAACGTAAAGTCCCGCGGGACGTGGGGCGAAGTGCAACTGGCGCGCCTGATCGAAGACAACATGACGCCCGATCAGTACGCCAGCAACGTCAAGCCGGTGCCGGGCAGCGACGCGGCCGTGGAATTTGCCATCCGGCTGCCGGGGCGTGGCGACGGCGGCGATCCGGTCTGGCTGCCGATCGACGCCAAGTTCCCCAAGGAAGAATACGAGCGCCTGATGGACGCGCAGGAAGCGGCCGACGCCGAGGGCGTCAAGGTGGCCGGGGCCGCACTGGGCCGCGCGGTCGAGGTCCAGGCGCGGCTGATTGCCGGCAAGTACATCGCGCCGCCCCACACGACCGACTTCGCCATCATGTTCCTGCCCACGGAAAGCCTGTATGCCGAGGTGCTGCGCCGCCCCGGCCTGCTGGACAAGCTGCACGACCTGCGCGTCAACGTGGCGGGCCCGAGCAATCTGGCCGCGCTGCTGAACAGCCTGCAGATGGGATTCCGGACGCTGGCGATCGAACAGCGTTCCTCCGAGGTGTGGCAGGTGCTGCGGGCCGTCAAGACCGAGTTCGGCAAGTTCGGCGAATCGCTGGCCAGCGTCAAGAAGACCCTGGACACCGCCAGCAACAAGATCGGCCAGACCGAGGTGCGCACCCGCGCCATGCTGCGCAACCTGAAGGGCGTTGAAGCGCTGCCGGAAGCCGATGCGCTGCGCCTGCTGGGCGGGGCGTCGGCGGACGCTGCCGATCCCGAGGACGACGACGCCGAGGAACCCCGCGCGCCGTCGGCCGGCGCCGTCTGAACAGGCAAGCTGGGGCACGTCCGTCGCCGGGCGCGCTTGTTGGCCGCCTTGACTGCCGATATCCTCATGCATGCGGCACTTCGCCGTCGATACCTGGAGCATCGTCAGCATGAGCATCGCCGAACGCCATGATTCCTCTTCTCTCGACGCGACGGCGCTGGGCGCCGACATCGCCCAAGGCGCCACCACCGCGCTGACCGCCATGCAGCAGGCGGTCGAGCGCGTCGCAGCGCGCAATCCGTCCATCAATGCCGCCTGCGGCGTGCAGGCCGAAGCCGGGCTGCGGCTGGCCCAGTCCCTGGACGAAGAACTGGCGTCGCTAACGTCCGAACAGCGCCTCGCGCTGCTGCGCGACCGGCCGTTCCTCGGCGTGCCGACGCTGCTCAAGGACCTCGCCACGGCGGCCATCGGCCTGCCCAGCGCAATGGGATCCGTACTGTATGGCCAGGTCACGTGGAACCTCGATGCGGACATCGTCAAACGTTACCGGCGCGCCGGGCTGATTCCGTTCGGCCGCACCACCAGCGCCGAGCTGGGCCTGAGCCCCACGACGGAGTCGCCCGTCTATGGCCCCGCCACGCAGAATCCCTGGAAAAAGGGCCACAGCGCGGGCGGCTCCAGCGGCGGCGCCGGGGCGGCGCTGGCCAGCGGCATGGTGCGCATCGCGCATGGCAGCGATGGCGGCGGCTCGATCCGCATCCCGGCGTCGTGCTGCGGCGTGCTGGGCCTGAAGCCTTCGCGCGGCCTCATGCCGCTCGGTCCGCTAAAAGGTGAAGGCTGGGGCGGCCTGGCCACCGAACACATGATGACTCTGTCCGTGCGCGACTGCGCGGCGGCGCTGGACATCAGCGCGGGCGCCGACGTGGGTGCGCCCTATGCCGCGCCCGTCCCGCCCGCGGCGTCCTATCGCGGGGTGGTGGCCCGGGTTGCCGCCGATCCGAGCGCGGCGCCGCGCCGGCGCATTGCCTTCATCAACACCACCTACGAAGGCGAGGCCATTCATCCGGATGTTGCCGCGACGCTGGACGAGGCGGCCCGGTTCTTTGCCTCGCTGGGGCATGAATTGGTGCAGGAGGCGCCGCCCGTCGGCTCCGAGGAAGTCCTGTCGCCGATGCTGCCGCTGATCGCCAGCGCGGCCGCCAACGCCATCGACAGCTTCGTGGCCGCGCGCGGCAGGCGCCTGGCCGCTGACGAACTGCAGCCCACCACGCTCGGCGCGCGTGAATATGCCCGCGCGATCTCCGGTGCGCAGTATGTGGCCTGCGTCGACACCTGCCACGAGATCACCCGCCGCATCGGGCGTTTCCTGCATCGGGATGGCGCCCAGGGCTATGACCTGTTCCTGAGTCCGGTGCTGGCGTTGCCGCCCGCGCCCATCGGCCGCTACGCCATGGACAACGCCGATTATCTGGCCTACCGTCTGGGCAAGAAGGGCGTCATCGGCTATTCGCCCTTCGCGCCGTTGGCGAACCTGACCGGCATGCCCGCTATCTCGATTCCGTTTGGCATGTCCGCGGACGGGCTGCCCATCGGCATCCAGGTGATGGGACCGCTGGGCGCCGAGGCGCAGCTGCTGGAACTGGCGGCGCAGGTCGAAGCGCTGCGGCCCTGGCCCTTGACCGCGCCCATGGCCGGGTAGCGGCTGCGGGCAACCCGCGCCGCCGCGGCCGTTCGAACCAGGGAGACTCCATGTCATCGTTCGCGACGCATACCGTGTTCAACCAGGTGCCGCCCCTGGAAGACTATTCCCTGTACGACACCGATCCGGCGCTGCGCGAGGCCGTGCGCCGCGAGGGCGCCGAAGCGTGGGCGGGCGACCTCGCCGCGCATGGCGCCTGGCTGGGCCGCGCGCAGACGCTGGCCGCGGGCGCCGAGGCCAACCGCTGTCCGCCACGTTTGGTCAGTTACGACCGGGCCGGCCATCGGGTGGACCGCATCGACTTTCACCCCGCCTGGAACGTGCTGATGAGCGGTATCATGGCGCGCGGCCTGCATAGCCGCGCGTGGATGCAGCCCGCGCCGGGCGCGCAGGTGGCGCGTGCCGCCGCCTACTTGATGCAGGGCCAGGTCGAGGCCGGCACGCTCTGTCCGACCACCATGACCTTTGCCGCCGTTCCGCTCTTGCAACGCGAGCCTGCCGGCGTCGTGGACTTTGCGGGCCAGTGGCTGCCTGCGCTCTACGCGCGGGATTTCGATGGCAGCGATGCGCCGCTCACCGCCAAGCGCAGCGCGCTGATCGGCATGGGCATGACCGAAAAGCAGGGCGGCTCGGATCTGCGCGCCGTTACCACCCGTGCCTCGCCGCTTGGCGCGCCGGGGCGCGGCGGCGCCTATCAGCTGGTCGGACACAAATGGTTCTTTTCGGTGCCGCAGGCCGACGCCCATCTGGTGCTGGCGCAGACCGATGAGGGGCTGAGCTGCTTTTTCGTCCCCCGCTGGATACCGGATGGCCCGCGCAATGCCGTGCGCGTGCGGCGTTTGAAGGACAAACTGGGCAACTGGAGCAATGCCAGTTCGGAAGTCGAATTCGAAGACGCCTGGGGCGTGATGGTCGGCGAACCCGGCCGCGGCCTGACCGTGCTGCTGGAAATGGCGGGCACCACGCGGCTCGATTGCGTGCTGGGCAGCGCGGCGCTGCTGCGCCAGGCGCTGGCGCAATCGGCGCATCATGCGCGGCATCGTCAGGCCTTTGGCAAACCGCTGATCGAACAGCCGCTGATGCGCAACGTGCTGGCCGACCTGGCGCTCGAAAGCGAAGCGGCCATGGTTCTGGCGCTGCGTCTGGCGCGGGCTGTTGACGAACGCAGCGACGCGGCCGCGCGCGCGCTGGTGCGTGTCGGCACGCCGGCCGCCAAGCTGTGGGTCTGCAAGCGCGCGGTCGCCGCCGTGGCCGAGTGCATGGAGGTCTGGGGCGGCAACGGCTACGTCGAAGAAGGGCCGATGCCGCGCCTGTACCGGGAAACGCCCGTCAATTCCATCTGGGAAGGTTCGGGCAACGTCATGGCGCTGGACGTGCTGCGGGCGCTGCAGCGCGAGCCCGACGCGCTGCCCGCGCTGGACGCGGAATTAGCCCGCGCCGCCGGCCAGCACCGGGAGTTCGACGCGGCGCTGGCGCGTTGGCGCGCGCTGCTGGCCGATGGCGAGCAGGCGCCATTCCAGGCGCGTCGCATCGCCGCCGGTCTGGCGCGCCTGTGGCAGGCCGCCTTGCTCATCGAGCACGCGCCCGGCGCGGTGGCGCAGGCCTTCGTCGGCAGCCGCCTGCAGGAAGCGTCAGGCATCTTTGGCGAATTGGCCGCCGGCGTCGACACGCAGGCCATCCTGTCGCGCGCCTGGCCCGCCATCGCCGCGTGCTAAATTTCCCGGCTCAAGCAACTTTTCCGCACTTCTACCGCCATGCTCTCCCAGCAAGAACTCAAGCAGCAAGCCGCCGACGCGGCCCTGGAATTCGTCGAACAGGTCGCCGGCCCTGACGTCATCATCGGCGTGGGCACCGGTTCCACCGCCGACCTGTTCATCGATGGCCTGGCGCGATTCAAGGGCCGCATCGGCGGAACGGTCGCCAGCTCCGAGCGCAGCGCGGCGCGCCTGGCCGGCCACGGCCTCAAAGTGCTGGACCTGAATGACGTCTCGACCATGCCCATCTACGTGGACGGCGCCGACGAGATCAATGCCGACCTGCACATGATCAAGGGCGGCGGCGGCGCGCTGACGCGCGAGAAGATCGTGGCCTCGGTGGCCGAGCGCTTCATCTGCATCGCCGACGAATCCAAGCTGGTCCAGACGATGGGCAAGTTCCCGCTGCCGCTCGAAGTCATCCCGATGGCGCGTGAATCCGTGGCCCGCGCACTGACCGCGCTGGGCGGCCAGCCCCGCCTGCGCGAGGGCTTCGTCACCGACAACGGCAACATCATCCTGGACGTGTCGGGTCTTTCCATCACTGACGCGCCCGCGTTCGAGGCCATCGTCAACAACCTGCCGGGCGTCGTGACCTGCGGCCTGTTCGCGCTGTCCGGCGCCGACGTGGCGCTGCTGGCCACCCAGAACGGCATCCGCCGCCTGGACCGCCGCGCCTGAGTCCGTTTGTGATGCGGGTCCCGCCGCTCCGTCTTGCGGGGCGCGAGGCCCGCATTCATAATCCTGTCACACTTGGGTCATAACCTTGCGGGTTGTGCAGGCCCATCTCGTAACCTCTCTACTTTCGGGGCAATGCAATGAGATCAACCACGCAGGGAGCCCGGATGACGGAGCATACAAACAAGCAGTTCGACGCCGATCTGGAAAGCGTCCGTTCGCAGTTCTTGCAAATGGGCGGCGTGGTGGAAGCCATGATCCAGGAAGCGATCGACGCGCTGGCCAGCGGCGACATGTCGCTGGTTGAAAAGGTTCGCGAGCGGGAAAAGGAAGTCAACCGCCACGAAGTCGAGATCGACGAAAGCATCAGCCGCATCCTGGCCCGGCACCAGCCCACCGCCATCGATCTGCGCATGCTGATGGCCGTGTCCAAGATGCTGACCGACATGGAACGTTCCGGCGACGAAGCCGAGAAGGTCGCCACCGTCGCCCGTCGTGTCCACGAAGGCGAACTGCGCCACATTCCGGTGATCGAATTGCGTCACATGGCCGCCAACGTGCGCAACATGCTGCACCAGGCGCTGGACGCGTTTGCCCGCCTCGACCCCATCCAGGCCGCCGCCGTCGTGCGCAGCGACAAGGAAGTCGACAAGGAATGGAAGGGCGCGCTGCGTCACCTGATCACGTACATGATCGAAGATCCGCGCACGATCTCACGCGCCATCGACATGATCTTCATCGCCCGCGCGCTTGAGCGCATCGGCGATCATGCCAAGAACATGTCCGAACGCGTGATCTACATGGTCAAGGGCGCCGACGTGCGCCACACCGGCGTGAAGAACACCGAGCGCCTGGCGCGCGGTGAAGAAGAAACCGAGGACACCTCGGAGCAGTAAACAGAAAGACCGGCTGCCGCTTCACAGCGGCAGCGCCGCTCCCTGGCACAGCCGGGGATCCGGCACCCCCGGCTTGCCCGCGTCGATGCGGCCCGCCAGCCGGCGTCCAAAGGCCGGCATCGCCGGCGCACCCACTTCCAGGTCATACCAGCCCTCGCAGCCGGCGTATTTAAGCTCGACCGCGCCGCCTGCGGGCACGTGGGCCATCGCGCGCCAGCCATCGTTCATGCGCGACTCCACCCTGACCGGCTGCGGCATGTCGCCGTGGTTCACGAGCCGCAGGCGCAGGCCCGAGGTCACGGGCACGAGCTGCGCTTCAAGCGTGCCCGCATCCTGCGCATCGCCGCGGAACGCCCGGTGAAAGCCATCCGGTCCCAACAGCCAGAGATCGTACGCGCCACCCGCGGCCAGCCTCCATCCGTCATCCAGACGCGCGCCGGCGCCCACCGTGTAGCGCCGGGGCGGATGCGCCAGCGCAAGGCGGTCGTAGACATGCAGCACGGCGCCCGCGCCGCCCGGGTTGCGCAGCGTCAGGCGGTAATGCTGGCCGTCGGCCGTGGTCTTGCCCACGGCTTCCAGCACATAGGGCAGAGGACATGCGTGGCGGTGGCTGTCGGGGTGATGCGAACATCTGTCGCCGGCAAAATCGAAGGCCGTCGTCAGGTCGCCCGCCACTGCGCGGCGCCAGGGGCTGATGTTGGGTTCGGCCACGCCAAAGCGCGTTTCCAGGAATCGGATGACCGACGTGTGGTCGAACACCTGCGAATTGACCCAGCCGCCGCGGCTCCAGGGCGAGACCACCAGCATCGGCACGCGCGGGCCCAGGCCGAAGGCGCGTCCGTACAGCCCGGCCGGATCGTCGGCCGTGGACGCGCTGGGACCACGGCGCGCGTCGTGGTATTCGCCGTCCAGTTCCACGGTGGACAGGCCGCCCGACTCGCCGTCCGGGTGGCGCGCCGGCGGGGCGGGCGGGGGCACGTGGTCGAAGAAGCAATCGTTTTCGTCGTAGGTGACGAACAGGACGCAACGGCTCCATGTGTCGGGATGCGCCGTCAAAATGTCCAGCACGCGCTCGGTGTAGGCGCCGCCCTGGCGAGGGGACGAGACCTCGGGATGTTCCGAATCCGCCGTGGGCGCGATGATCCACGACACGGCCGGCAGCGTGCCGTCCGCGACATCGCGCGCCAGATCGTCCAGCGTGCGCGTGGCCAGCGCGCGGTCGCGCAGCGGGGCGTTGCCCATGTTGCCCGCATGCTGTCGTCGGTACTGCTGAAAGCCCGCGAGCGGATTGTCGTTGTAGTTGTCCGCCATGTCCTGGTAGATGCACCAGGTCACGTCGGCGTCCTGCAGACGCTCGGGGTATGTGGTCCAGGAATAGCCTTCACCCGCCGGACCCAGCCGGTCGTAGGTGTTGACCAGCGCGGGGCCGCCGGCCGCGCCCTGCGGGTCGTTGGTGCCGGTCCACAGGAACAGCCGGTTGGGGTTGGTGCCGGCCTGGACCGAGCAGTGATAGGCATCGCACAACGTGAAGGCATTGGCCAGCGCGGTCTGAAACGGCACGTCGGCGCTGCGGTAGGCTCCCATGCCCAGCCGGGTCTTGGCGGACAGCCACTGATCCATGCGGCCGTCGTTCCAGGCGCGCTGCGAATCGTCCCAGGTGTGCGGCGTGATGTAGCCGACCGGCTTGTCGCTGGCGACCTCTGTCTGCAAGTCGTAGGGGCGGCAATGCGCGTTGCCATCGGTCTGCGTCAGCACCGTGCCCGCGCGCGTGGGCACGGGATGCGGATCGGCGAATCCGCGCACGCCGGGCAGCGTGCCGAAGTAATGGTCGAAGGACCGGTTCTCCTGCATCAGGATCACGACATGCCGCACATCCTGCAGCGTGCCGGTCTTGCGGTCGGGTTCGATCGCCAACGCGCGCGCAATGACAGGGGACGGGTCCGGGTGGAGGGGCGGGCGCGATTCTTCTTTCATGACAGCTTTAATACGGTCTGCAACCTTGAATCTTAAGGCCTTCGCCTGCACGCTGGCGGCGCGTATCGGCGCGCCGCAAAAACAAAGCCCCTCGCGTGCGAGGGGCTTTGCCGTGCCGCATGCCCAAAGGCGCGGCGGGGGCGGATCAGGCCGAGGGAGGAACGTAGCCGTCGGCTTCGACGCTGCCGTCTTCGAACAGGAAACGCTCCATCTGCTGCTGCAGGTATTTGCGTGCGCGGGCGTCGGCCAGGTTCAGGCGGTTTTCGTTCACCAGGCGGGTCTGCACGCCTTTCCAGTCTTCCCAGGCTTCCTTCGAAATGCTCTGCCAGATGCGGGTGCCGACTTCGCCGGGGTAGGGCGGGTAGTCCAGCCCTTCGGCTTCACGTTTCAGTTTCACACAGTTGACGATACGGGCCATGGTTCGCTGCCGGAAAAATGAATAACGCCACATTTTAGCGGGCTTGGCGTGCGTCGGGCGCCAAGCCCCTCTTGCTTACCGCGGAATCGCGCCGCAGGCCGGTGTCAGAGCTTCTTGATGAACACCAGGCTGTTGCGGGAGCGGTTGTAGTTGTTCTGCTTTTCGCGGGGCAGGTCGGTGATGCCGCCCTGCACGAAACCGCGCTTCATGAACCAGTGCGAGGTACGCGTGGTCAGCACGAACAGCCGTTTGGCGCCCAGCGCGCGGGCGCGCGATTCCATGTGGCGCAGCAGGATCTCGCCTTCGCCGGAGCCTTGCCACTCGGGATGCACGATCAGGCAGGCCATTTCGGCCATCTGCTCGTCGTGGAAGTCATGCAGCGCCGCGCAGCCGTAGATGACGCCGTCGTGCTCCAGCACAGTGAAGTTTTCGACGTCGCGCTCGACCACGCTGCGCGGACGCGGCACCAGCGTGCCGTCGGCTTCCAGGGGCTCGATGAGACTGAGGATGGCGCCCACGTCGTCGATGGTGGCGGGGCGCAGGTCATCCAGCGTGTCCTCGACCACCATGGTGCCCACGCCGTCGTGGGTGAATATCTCGAGCAGCACGCTGCCGTCCAGCTCGAACGGCAGCAGGTGGGCGCGGGCCACGCCGCGCTTGACCGCGAGCGAGGCGTACTGCAGGAAGGAATGGGTCTCTTCGTCCAGCTCGCCGCCCGCCAGCAGCGCGTCAGCATCCACGCGCGCCAGTTCGGTGTCCAGCGTGCCATCGTCGTTCAGCACGCCCTGCGAGCTTGACAGGAAGATCAGCTTTTCGGCGCGCAGGCCTACGGCCACGCTGGTGGCCAGGTCTTCCATCGCCAGATTGAAGGCGTCGCCGGTGGGCGAGAACCCCAGCGGCGACAGCAGCACGACGGACGAGCCTTTCTCGATGGCGAACTTCAGCGCTTCAATGTCGATCTTGCGCACCTGGCCGGTGTGCTTGTAGTCCACGCCGTCCAGCACGCCGGTGGGACGCGCGGTGACGAAGTTGCCGGAGATCACGCGGATGTGCGCGTGCGACATGGGCGTGTTGGGCAACCCCTGGCTGAAAGCGGCTTCGATGTCCAGGCGGATCTCGCCGGCGGCTTCCTTGGCGCATTCCAGCGCGGCGGCGTCGGTGGGGGACAGGCCCCGGTCGAACTGCTGCGTGTAGCCCTTCAGGCGAAGTTGCTCGTTGACCTGGGGCCGCGAGCCGTGCACCAGCACCAGCCGGATGCCCAGCGACGACAGCAGGGACAGATCCTGGACCAGGGCGTTCAACGCGCCCGCCTGCACGAGTTCGCCGCCAAACGCCACCACGAAGGTCTTGCCTCGAAACGCGTGCACGTAGGGGGCCACGTCTCGGAACCATCGCACAAACTGCGCGGCGGCGAATTCAGGGGCTTCAAGGGCGGAGACGGTGTCTGGTTCCAGGTCGGGCATGGTGTGAGTTGCTTAACAATCCTATGGGTCGCGGGACGGCGCAGGCCGGCAGGCCGTGCGGAGAGCGCCGCCTCAGGGGGCGGCGCTACGCGGAATTATAGGGCGCGCGCTGGCCCGGTCCGCGCGGTGCGCAGCACGCATTGTTGCGGGCGCCCCACAGGATGTTGCGCGCGCGGGCCGGGCAGACGCGCCGGCCGCCGCGCTCGTTGCTGCGCTGGCCGCCCCGCCGGCAGGTTCAATGCCGGGATAGCTGACGGTGTTCCAGCCGGCTCAGCAGCCGAACCACCGGCCACAGCAGCGCCAGGTAGAAAAGCGCTGCCAGCACGATGGGCGACGGGTTGTAGACCAGCGACTGGGCGTCGCGGGCCACCCGCAGCAGCTCCGGCAGCGCCACGGCGCTGGCCAGCGTGGTCAGCTTGACCACTTCCAGCGTGTTGCTGATGAGGTCCGGCATGACGTTGCGCGTGGCCTGGGGAATCTGCACGTGCCACATCGTCTGCCAGGCGGAGAGGCCGGTTGAGCGCGCCGCCTCGATCTGTCCGCGCGGCACGCTTTCCAGCCCGGCGCGAAACACCTCGCCGTAATAGGACGAATTGTTCAGCATGAAGCCCACGGCCACCGCCAGCAGCTTGGGCAGGTCCAGGCCCAGGAACGGCGCACCGAAATAGATGAAGATCAGCAGCACCAGCGGCGGCAACGCGCGGAAGAAATCGATGTAGATGGCCAGCAGCACGCGCGACCAGCGGGCCTTCAGCGTGACGGACAGCACGCCGATGAGCAGACCCGAGGCCAGTCCCACCGGAATCACCATGGCCGACAGCATTAGCGTGCGCCCCAGCCCCTGCAAGAGGTACGGCGCGACGCTGACATAGATGTTCAGATTGAAGAAATTCTGCAGGATTTCGTCCATGCGGTTCCCCTGGGGCCCGTTCGGGGCTCCCTTGTTGTGCCGGGCGGGTGTGATCGGCCTTGCTTCCCGCCCGATATGTATTCGTAAAGATGCGTCCGGTCAGTGCTTCCACTTGAAGCGCGTTTCGGTCCAGCGCCCCAGAATCACGACCGGCAAAAAGATCAGCAGGCACGCCACCGCAGCCAAGGTGAGCGGCGTGGCGTTGCCCGCGTTGCTACTGGCCGATTGGGCGTTGTTGAGCACTTCGCTCAAACCCACGACCGAACCCAGCGCGGTGCTCTTCGTAATGGCGATGACCCGGTTGGTCAGCGGCGCGACCGTCAGCCGCATCGCCTGCGGCATCACGACATACACCATGCTCTGCAGCCAGTTCAGCCCGGTGGAGCGCGCCGCCTCGGCCTGGCCGCGCGGCACGGACAGGATGCCCGCCCAGAAGATTTCCTCGGCGAACGCGGCCAGCACCAGCGACAGCGACAGCCAGCACGCCATGAACGCCGACATCGACAGGTTGATGTACGGGAACGCGAAGAACAACACCATGATCACCACCAGCGGCGGCAGCGCGCGCAGGATGTCGGCAAAGCAGATGATCAGGAAGTTCACCGGCCGGATACGCAGCGCACGCACCACGGCTAGCACCAGGCCAAGCGCCACGCCGGTCGCGGCAACCGCCACGCCCAATTGCAGCGTGACCCACATGCCGGCCAGGATGTCGGGCAGGTAGCGCCAGGCGACCTCAACGTTGAAGAACGAAAACAGCAGGGCGTTCAGATCCATGGAGCACTCTTCAAACCGCGTTACGCGGCATGTTCCGCCATGCTGGCCAGGAAGGCCTGCGTGCGGGGTTGTCGGGGGGCGCCAAAGACGTCTTGCGGCGGGCCTTGCTCGACGATCACCCCGCCGTCCATGAACACCACCCGATCGGCTGCCGCGCGGGCGAAGCCCATCTCGTGGCTGACCACCATCATCGTCATGCCGTCGCGCTTCAGTTCACGCATCACGTTCAGCACGCTGCCGACCAGCTCCGGATCCAGCGCGCTGGTCGGCTCGTCGAACAGCACCACCTTGGGCCGCAGCGCCAGTGACCGCGCGATCCCCACGCGCTGCTGCTGGCCGCCGGACAATTGGTCGGGATAGGCGCGCGCCTTGTCGGCCAGTCCCACGCGGTCCAGCGCCTCCAGGCCGCGGCGGTCGGCCTCGGCGCGTGCCAGCTTCTGCACCTTGCGCAGCGCCAGCGTGATGTTCGACAGCACGGACATGTGGCGGTACAGGTTGAAGTGCTGGAACACCATGCCGATGTTCTGGCGGATGCGGTTCAGCTCGGCCGACGGCGCGGTGATCTCCTCGCCGTCGACGTGGATGCTGCCGGCGGTCGGTTCCTCCAGCCGGTTGCAGCAGCGCAGGAGGCTGCTCTTGCCCGAGCCGGAGGGGCCGATCATGAAGACCAGCTCGCCGCGGCTCACGTCCAGGTCGATCCCCTTGAGGACCGCGTTGTCGCCATAGGACTTGTGCAGCCCGGCGATTTTCAGGATCGGCGTTTCCATCGAAAGCTCCTCAAAGCGCGGGCAGGGGCCTCGAAGCGGCTCCTCCCCTGTCGTTGGCGGTGCGTCGGAAAATCAGCTGCAGCGCAGTTCGACCGGCTTGGCGTCGTAGCCCGGCAGGTCCGGCACGCCCTGGCCCGGCGTCACCGTGACCGCCGCCGTACCGGCTGCAGGCGTGAAGCCGAACCACTTCTGCGCCAACTTGGACACCGTGCCGTCCTGCTTCAGGCACTTGAGCGCCATGGACACGCGGTCGCGGCCCGCCTTGTCGTCCAGCCGGAACGCCAGCGCCCAGACCAAACCTGTCTTGATCGTGTAGCTGGTGCGCACGGCCGGGTTCTGCTTGGCGGCCCAGGCCGCCACGGTGTTGCCCGCCAGGTTGGCGTCCGCGCGGCCGGCCTGCACCGCCTGCACCGCGTCGGCATTGGAGGCGTACACGTCGTACGTGAAGCCGTACTTGGCCGCGTTGTCGCGCGCCCAGTTCTCATAGGCCGACCCCTTGTTGACCGCCAGCTTCCTGCCCTTCAGGTCATCCAGGCCCTTGATGTCCTTGCCGTTCTTGCCGATCACGAAGGTGTAGTCGGTGTTCAGATAGCCCTCGGAAAACAGCAGCGCGCGGGCGCGTTCCTCGGTGGCGGTGGTGGGCGCCAGCACGAAGTCGTACTTCTTGGCGTTCAGGCCCGGAATCAGCGCGGCATACTCGGTGCCCTCGATCTTGATGGTGGTGCCAAGCTGCTTGGCGATGGCCTGGCCCAGTTCGATGTTGAAGCCGTCCAGCCCGCCGCCCAGCTTGGGCATGGCGTGCGGGGCAAACGTGGCGTCCACGCCGGTCGTCAGCGGCTGGGCGGCAGCGGCCAGGCTGGCGCCGGCCAGGCACAGCGTGAGGCCGCAGCGGCCGGCAAACGTCAGGGTGCGGAGAAGGCGGGTCATGGCGGGTCCTTTAGGGAAGAGGCGTCTTGCCCAGGGCGGGGCCGGCCCCCACGCGCTCGAGAATCAAGCCGTAGTGTTCCGGGCGCCGGTGGGCGGCGAAGTTGAAGATGTGCTGCTTGAAGGTGTCTCCCAGCGCCAGATCGGCCTGGCAGAAAATCACCTCGTCCTCCTCCCCCTGCGCCTGCGCCACGATCTCGCCCGTAGGCGCGACGATGGCCGATCCGGCGATCAGGTGGCTGCCGTCCTCATTGCCGGCCTTGCCTGCGGCGGCCACCCAGACCGCGTTCTGATACGCGGCCGCCTGCAGACTGAGCAGATGGTGGAACATGCGCAAGTGGACCGGTTCGTTCCAGTGGATATTCAATGACGGCGTGTTGTATCCCAGCGCCACGATCTCGGCGCCCTGCAGCGCAAGCACGCGCCAGGTCTCCGTCCAGCGGCGGTCGTTGCACAGGCACATGCCGATGCGCGTGCCCAGCGTTTCCCAGACGTTGAAGCCGTCGTTGCCGACTTCGAAGAACTTCTTTTCCAGGTGCTGAAACGGCGCCTCGGGCTTGTGGTCGCTGTGGCCCGGAAGATGGATCTTGCGGTAGCGCCCGACGATGCGCGCGTTGGCGTCGACCAGGATGCTGGTGTTGAAGCGCCGGCCGTCCGAGGCGATCTCGGCGTAGCCCAGGTAAAAGCCGATGCCCAGCTCCCGCGCGGTGTCGAACAGCACGCGGGTCTCGGGGCCGGGCATTTCCTTTTCGAAGTAGCGCGCCATCGCTTCTTCTTCCGTCATCCAGTAACGGGGAAAGAAGGTGGTCAGCGCCAATTCCGGAAACACCACCAGGCGCGCGCCGCGTCCATGCGCCTCGCGCATCATCGCGAGCAGGCGCGCCACCGCCTGCCGGCGCGTCTCCTGCGGTTGCACCGGACCCATCTGCGCGACCGCCAGGCCGAAGGGACGTTTGCTCATGCCGGGTTCCTTTCGCAATGACTCAGGCGGCGCTATCGGCCGAAAAATACTTGCGCACCAGCGCGTTGGGATTGCCGGTCAGGCGCTGGCGCAATACGGGCTCGGGCGTGCCGCGCTTGACGAAGCGGCCGCTGCCGCGCTCGACATGCAGCTGGCCGTTCTCAATAGCGATGCGGCCGCGGCTGATGACCACCTCGGGCCAGCCGCGCACCGTTCGGCCCTCGTAGGGCGTGTAGCCGACGTTGTCGTGCAGCATGGACGTGGAGATCGTGACCTCCCGTTCCGGATTCCAGATCGCGATGTCGGCGTCCGCGCCCACCGCGATAGTTCCCTTCTGCGGGTACAGGCCATACGTGCGGGCATGATTGGCGGCGGTCAGCGCGACGAAGCGTTCAATCGAGATGCGTCCGCCCAGCACGCCTTCGGAGAAGAGCAGCGGCATGCGCACTTCCAGTCCCGGCACGCCGTTGGCCACGTCCTTGAACGTGGTGGCGTCGCCCTTGGGCAGCTTGCCGCTGGCGTCGAAGCGGTAGGGCGCGTGGTCGGAGGAATAGATTTGCAGGGTGCCGTCGATCAGGCCCTGCCAGACGGCTTCCTGCGAGGCCGCATCGCGCGGGGGCGGGCTGCAGCAGAACTTGGCGCCTTCCAGGCCGGGCGCGTCGATGTCATCGGCCGTCAGGAATAGGTACTGCGGACAGCTTTCAGCGTGAATCGGCAGCCCCAGCGCTTGCGACGAATGCACCACGCGCACTGCTTCCAGCCCCGCGACGTGAACGATCAGGATGGGCACGTCCATCATGCGGGCCAGCGTCACGGCACGATTCGTTGCCTCGCTTTCGGCCAGCGGCGTGTGCGCCACGGCGTGGTACTTCGGCGCCGTCATGCCGCGTTCGGCCAGGCGGCGGGCCACCCAGCGGATCATGTCGTTGTTTTCGGCATGCACCATCACCAGCGCGCCTTCACGGTCGGCGACCTCCAGCACGTCCAGCAACTGGTAATCGTCCAATTTCAGGCGGTCGTACGTCATGAACACCTTGAAGGACGTGATGCCGTTCTTGATGAGTTCGGGCAGGTCGTGCTTGAGCGCCTGTTCCGTGGGGTCGGACAGGATCAGATGAAAGCCGTAGTCGATGACCGCCTTCTCTTCGGCGCGGCGGGCGTAGTCGGCCACCACTTCCGGCAACGCGTTGCCGCGGTGCTGGGCGGCGAACGGAATGATGGTGGTGGTGCCGCCGAATGCGGCCGAGACGGTCGCGCTGTAGAAGTCATCGGCGCACATGATGCCCATGCCCGACAGCTGCTCGACGTGGCAGTGGCTGTCGATGCCGCCCGGCAGCACCCACCGCCCCGCGGCGTCGATGTCCCGGGCGCCCGGCGGCAGGCCCTGTCCCAGTGCGACGATCACGCCGTCGCGCACGCCGATGTCGGCGTGGAAAGTGTCGGTGGCGGTGCTGATGCGGCCGTTGCGGATCGTCAGGTCAAATGCTGCGGTATCGGTCATGGGTAAGGGGTTCCGCGCAAGTAATGGGTCAGAGCGTCCCGGGATAGATGCCGCCGTCCAGCACCAGGTTCTGGCCTGTCATGTAGCCGGCGCGCGCGCCGCACAGGAAGGCGCAGGCGTCGCCGAATTCGGCGGGGTCGCCATAGCGTCCGGCAGGAATGCCCGCCAGCCGGGCGGCCAGCACGTCGTCCACCGTCTTGCCGCTGTCGCGCGCACCGCGTTCGGCGGTCTGGCGCAGGCGATCCGTCAGGAACGGGCCGGGCAGCAGGTTGTTGATCGTGACGCCATGTCGTACCGTCTGACGCGCCAGTCCCGCCACAAAGCCGGTCAGCCCGGCCCGCGCGCCGTTGGACAGGCCCAGGATATCGATCGGCATCTTCACGGCGGCGGACGTGATGTTGACGATGCGGCCAAAGCGGCGCGCGATCATGCCGTCCACCGTGGCGCGGATCAGTGCAATGGGCGTCAGCATGTTGGCGTCCAGCGCGGCAATCCAGTCTTCGCGCGACCACTCGCGAAAGTCCCCAGGCTTTGGCCCGCCCGCGTTGGTGACCAGGATGTCGGGTTCGGGGCAGGCCGCCAGCAGCGCCTGCCTGCCGGCCTCGGTGGTGACGTCGGCCGCCACCGTGACAACCGACGCGCCGGTCTCGCGTCGGATCGCGTCCGCCGCGGCGTCCAGCGTGGTCGTGGTTCGCGCGGCCATCACCAGATTCACGCCTTCGCGCGCCAGAGATAGTGCGCAGGCGTAGCCCAGGCCTTTGCTCGATGCGCACACCAGCGCGTGCTTGCCCTTGATTCCGAGGTCCATGCGTTTGCTCCTTTCAACCCTGCACGGGTTGGCGGCCGGTGGCGCCCAGCGACAGCCCGACGCGCGCGACGGTCGCCTCCAGTTCGCCGGCGGTCACCGGATCGATCCGCATCCCGGGCGCGCGCAGCGCGTGGCTCTTGATGGCGCCGCGGCGCTGATAGACGTACTTGCGCAACGCCAGCCCGATCTTGGGCTGGAACTCGTAGCGGATCAGCGGGCAGTAGCGATCGAAGATCGCGGCAGCCCCGGCGTGGTCGCCACTGGCGTAGCGTTCGTAGATGGCGACCAGGATCTCCGGGAACGCAAAGCCGGTCATCGTGCCGACCGCGCCGCGCTGCAGCTCTTCCAGGAAGTACACGCCGCCCAAGCCGCCGAAGATGGCCATGTCGGCGTCGGGCACGAGTTCGCGGATGCGGCTGATCTTCTGCCCCACCGGCGGCTCTTCCATCTTGATCATGTGCACGCCGCCTTCGCGGCCCAGTCGCGCCACCACCTCGGGGCGGATCTCGGTGCCGAAGGAATCCGGAAAGTCGTGGATCACGATCGGAATCTTCACGGCGTCGGCCACGGCCTTGTAGTAGTCGAACAGCAGGGCATCGCTGGCGTTGTCCAGGGGCGCCGCGAACACGGCCGATGCGCCCAGCTCCTGCGCTTCGCGGGCCTGCTCGATGGCGCCGGCGATGCCATGGGCTCGCACGCCAACCCACACCGGCACGCGGCCGTTCGTGTGCTTGACGAAGGTGTCCAGCACCAGCCGGCGCTCGTCGTTGGACAGCTTGTGCAACTCGCCCAGAAAGCCCAGGATGGCCAGCCCGGTCACGCCGGTTTCAAGCAGGAAATCGACCAGCGTGCGGATGCTGTCGGCATCGACCCGCAGGGCATCGTCGAAGGGCGTGGGGCAAATGGTGAAGACGCCTTTGGCGTCGAGGGAGGCTGCCATCTTTTCTCCGTCAGGATGCGTGAAAACCGAAATCGGAAGCGACGTTTCGATGTCATCCTAAAGCGGAAGTTTTAGAACTCCACTTGCTTTTTTATTGCCTTGGTATAACAGCCAGTTAAGTCAAGGTTTACCCTTGGCCGGGTTTGTCTGGACGTTTGTGGACAGCTCGAAACCCTGTTCGCAAAGCGTGTGGCGCAGCACTTCTACAAAGGCTTGCGCAAGCTGCGACAGCGGTTCGAAGCGTGACTGCACCAGGCTCGCGGTCAGGATCTTTGCCTGGTCGATCGGGCGCACCACGAAGTCGCCCTGCGTGCGGCTCTTGACCGAGAATTCATCGACGATGGCGATGCCCGCGCCGGCTTGCACCAACGAGCACGCGTTCTGTGGCGAACTCACTTCCACGGCCAGCCGGCGGGCCTGCCCGGCCTCGTGGTACATCTGCTCGACCAGCATGCCGAACGGCGTGTCGCCGCCGTACGAAATCAGCGGGTAGGGCAGCAGGTCGCCGATCGACAGCAGCGACCGATGGGCCAGCGGATGGTTGTACGGGCAGATGCAGACCAGCCGGGCTTGGCCGATTGGCTGCGTCAGCAGATTCGGGTGCTGCACGGGCAGGATCACCACGCCCAGTTCGGCGCGATTGTCGAGCAGCATCTGCGTCAGGGGCTGCTGCGTCAGCGGCTGAAAGGTGACCTTGACGTCGGGGTGCGTTTCGCGAAAGCGGGAGATGGTCAGGGGCACGAGCATGTGGCCGATGCTGGGGCTGGACACCAGATGCAGGATGCCGCTGCGGCGCTCGGACAATTCCGAAGCCAGTTCTTCCACGCGCCGCACGCCGGCATAGACCGTTTCCACTTCGCGAAAGAGCTGCCGGGATTCGGGCGTGGGATACAGCCGGCCCTTGATGCGCTCGAACAGCGCGAAGCCAAGCCGCTGTTCCGTGTGCGACAGCAACCGGCTGACCGCAGGCTGCGACACGAACAGCAGCTTGGCCGCCCCGCTGATCGAACCCGTGGTCATCACCGCCCGGAAAACTTCGATTTGCCGCAGATTCAGTTGCATGGCGCGCCCGCTCCGAATTGACGCGACGAGCATAACAAAGGGTTAAGGGCAGCGCACAAATTGACAATACATGCTCAGGCCGCCCGCAGATAGACTGGCGCCGTATCTTGCCCCGGCCCGCCTCAACATGGCGCGGGCTCCGCCACCATCAGGACGGACGACCAGGACGGACGAATGGAACAGACCCTGTTTGTGATCAATCCCAATTCCACCCAGGCCGTGACGGACGCGTTCGACGCGGCGCTGGAACCGCTGCGCATGGCCGGCGGTCCGCGCATCCAATGTCTGACGCTGACCGAAGGGCCCGCGGGCGTCCAGACGCAGCTCGACGTCGAAAGCGTGACACTGCCGCTCGCCGCTCTGGTTCGCAAGCTGGATGCCGAGCACGGCGCGGCCGCCGCCGGCTACGTCATTGCGTGCTTCAGCGATCCGGGCCTGCATGCGGTGCGCGAAGCCACGCGCAAGCCGGTGCTGGGTATCAGCGAATGCGGCATGCTGACCGCGCTGACGCTGGGGCAGCGCGTCGGTGTGATCGCGATCCTGCGCCAGTCGCTGCCGCGCCACGGACGCATGTTCGGCGCGATCGGCCTGTCGGGCCGCGTGGCGGCAGAGGTGCCGCTGGATCTGGGCGTGGTGGAGCTGTCCAACGAGGCGCGCACCCGCGAGCGCCTGTTGCACGTCGGCGCGCGGTTGCGCGACGAGCATCAGGCCGACGTGCTGGTGCTGGGCTGCGCCGGCATGGCGGCCTACCGCGGCTGGCTGCAGGCCGAGCTGGGCCTGCCCGTCGTCGAGCCGACACAGGCCGCCGCGGCGATGGCGATCGGCCGCATCCGGCTGAACTGGCACGGCGCCTGAGGCCACCATGCGCAACCACGAACTGATCGAACGGCTGTCGCATCTGGTCGGCGACAACGGGCTGGTGCTGGACACCGAGGGGCAGGGGCCTTACGTGCGCGACTGGCTGGGCAAGTGGCACGGCAGCACGCCGGTGGTGGTGCGGCCGCGCAACGCCACCGAGGTGTCGGCCGTCATGCGCCTGTGCCATCAGACGCGCACGCCGGTGGTGCCGCAGGGCGGCAATACCGGCATGAGCGGGGGCGCCACGCCCGACGGCAGCGGCGCGCAGGTGATCCTGAGCCTTAACCGCATGAAGCGCATCCGCGAGGTGGATCCGGTCAACAACACGCTGTGCGCCGACGCTGGCGTGCTGCTGGCCGACGTGCAGGCCGCCGCGCGCGAGGTCGGGCGCTTTTTCCCGTTGAGTCTGGGCGCGGAGGGCAGTTGCACCATTGGCGGCAATCTGGCCACCAATGCCGGCGGCACCGCGGTGCTGCGGTACGGCAACACGCGCGATCTGGCGCTGGGGTTGGAGGTGGTGCTGCCCGACGGCCGCGTATGGAACGGCCTGCGCGGCCTGCGCAAGGACAACACCGGCTACGACCTCAAGAGTCTCTTCATCGGCTCGGAGGGCACGCTGGGCATCATCACCGGCGCAGTGCTCAAGCTGTACCCCGCGCCGGCGGGCCGCGTGGCGGCGTGGGTGGGGGCGGACACGCCCGCGCAAATCGTGGCGTTATTGAGCCGCATGCAGGGCGTCTGCGGTGAACGGCTGACCGCGTTCGAAATGATGTCGGCGCATTGCCTGGATCTGGTGGTGGCGCACGTCAGCGGCGCGGCCAGTCCGCTGGCCGCCCGCCATGCCTATCACGCGCTTCTGGAACTGTCGGACACCGAGCCCGCCGGCCTGCCCGCCTTGCTGGAAGCGGCGCTCGGCGCGGCGCTGGAGGACGGCGTCATCCAGGACTGCGTCGTCGCAATGAACGACACGCAGGTCCAGACGCTGTGGCGGCTGCGAGAAGGCATCTCGCAGGCGCAGGTGCGCGCGGGCAGGGCGGTCAAGCACGACATCGCGCTGCCCATCTCGCGCCTGGCCGCATTCGTCGAGGAAGCGGATCTGGCGCTGGTGTCGGATTTTCCGGGACTGCCCATCATCAACTTTGGCCACATCGGCGACGGCAACCTGCACTACAACGTGCTGCTGCCGCCGGACGTGGCGCCCGCCGAGTACGCCCGGCTGACCGCGGCGCTGAACCGCCGCGTGCACGACCTCGTGGCGCAGCGCGGCGGCAGCATCAGCGCCGAACACGGCGTGGGCCAATTACGGCGCGACGAGCTGCGCCGCTACAAGTCGCCGGTTGAAATGGACCTGATGCTGATGATCAAGCGGGCGCTAGATCCCAATCAGCTCATGAACCCCGGCAAGCTGCTGTAGGAGCCCCGCGCGCGGGCAGCCAGGGGCCGCGCGCGCGAAGTCCGCCAGAAATTTATAATGGCGGGCTAATCGGATAAATCCTACATGCCTGAATCCTCCAGCCCGCGGGCGCCGAAGAAGCCGGCGCCGCGCGCCACTGACCGGGAGCAGACCCCGGAAGACGCCCGGCAAAGTGCTCAGCCGGACCCTCGGCAAGCCGCCCGGCAAGCCCCCCGGGCCCGTCCCGAAGGCCGCTCCGCCGCGCCCCGTCCCGAACGGCCCATCCCGGCCGTCACCTACCCCGAAGACCTGCCCGTCAGCGCACGGCGGCAGGAGATCGCGCGCGCCATCGCCGGCCATCAGGTCGTGATCGTCAGCGGCGAAACCGGCTCGGGCAAGACCACGCAGCTTCCGAAGATCTGCCTGGAACTGGGCCGTGGCCGCCAGAAGATGATCGGCCACACGCAGCCGCGCCGCCTGGCGGCGACCTCGGTGGCCAAGCGCATCGCCGAGGAACTGAACACGCCCATGGGCGAAGTCGTCGGCTATCAGGTGCGGTTCAACGACCGCACCGGGCCCAACGCGTCCATCAAGCTGATGACGGACGGCATCCTGCTGGCCGAGTCGCAGCGCGATCCGCTGCTGCGCCGCTACGACACGATCATCATCGACGAAGCGCACGAACGCAGCCTGAACATCGACTTCCTGCTGGGCTACCTCAAGCAGCTCTTGCCGCGGCGTCCGGACCTTAAGCTCATCATCACGTCGGCCACCATCGACGCCGAGCGCTTCGCCAAGCATTTTGCCGCGTCCGAAGACAAGCCGGCGCCCGTCATTGAAGTCTCCGGCCGTCTTTACCCGGTGGAAGTGCGCTACCGGCCCGTGCGCGAAGAGCCTGCCGCCGACGACAACGCGCCGGCGCCCAACAAGGCCGGGCGCGATCGCGAGCGCATGTCGGGCGACGAAGAGCGCGACCTGATCGACGCCATCGTCGACGCCGTCGACGAATGCGCGCGGCATGGTCCGGGCGACGTGCTGGTGTTCCTGCCCGGCGAACGCGAAATCCGCGAATCGGCCGAAGCGCTGCGCAAGCGGCACCCGGCCGGCACCGAAGTCCTGCCGCTGTTCGCGCGCCTGTCGCAGGCCGAGCAGGAACAGATCTTCCGCCCGCGCGGCAACGCGCGCCGCATCGTGCTGGCCACCAACGTGGCGGAAACCTCGCTGACGGTGCCCGGCATCCGCTTCGTGGTCGACAGCGGCCTGGCCCGCATCAAGCGCTATTCGTGGCGCAACAAGGTCGAGCAGCTGCGCATCGAGCCCATCAGCCGCGCCTCGGCCAACCAGCGCGCCGGCCGTTGCGGCCGGGTGGGGCCGGGCGTCTGCATCCGGCTCTACGACGAGCTGGATTTCAACAACCGCGCGGCCTTCACCGATCCCGAAGTGCTGCGCTCGTCGCTGGCGTCGGTCATCCTGCGGATGAAGTCGCTCAAGCTCGACGACATCGAACAATTCCCCTTCGTCGAGGCGCCGCCGGGACGGGCGGTGGCCGACGGCTACCACCTGCTGCAGGAACTGGGCGCCATTGAACTGGCGTCGGCGTCCGACGACGACGCCGACGACGGGCGAACAGGCGCGTCTTTTGTCCTGACCCGCACCGGCGATGAACTGGCCAAGCTGCCCGTGGACCCGCGCATCGGCCGGATGATCCTGGCCGCGCGAGAACACCAGTGCCTGGCCGAAATGCTGATCATCGCCTCGGCGCTGTCCGTGCAGGATCCGCGCGACCGCCCCATGCAGGAGCGCGAGGCCGCCGAGGCCGCGCACGCCAAGTTCGGCGACGACAAGTCCGAGTTCATTTCTTTCCTGAAACTGTGGCGCTGGTATGGCGAGCAGGTGCAGCACAAGGCATCGCAGCGCAAGCTGGTGGGCCTGTTGCGGCAGAACTTCCTGTCGCCCATCCGCCTGCGCGAGTGGCACGACGTGCACACGCAGCTGTCGGCGCTGGTGGGCGAGCAGGGCTGGCGCGTCAATCAGTCCGAAGCCACGTACGAACAGCTGCACATGGCGCTGTTGTCGGGCCTTTTGGGCAACATCGGTTTCAAGAGCGACGAAGGCGGCAGCTACCAGGGCGCGCGCGAAATCCGCTTCCACATCCATCCGGGCTCGCGCCTGGTGAAGAAGGCCGGCCGCTGGATCATGGCGGCCGAACTGGTCGAGACCACGCGCCTGTACGCGCGCTGCGTGGCGCGCATCGACCCGGTGTGGCTGGAAAAGGTCGGCGCGCACCTGATCCGCAAGAACTGGTCGGACCCGCGCTGGGAAAAGAAGGCCGGGCAGGTCGTGGCCAACGAGCGGGCCACGCTTTACGGCCTGGCCATCTACACCGGCCGTCGCATTCACTACGGCCGTGTGAATCCCACCCATGCGCGCGAACTCTTCATCCGCCAGGCGCTGGTGCCCGGCGAGATCGACACGCGCCTGCCGTTCGTCGCGCACAACCGCAAGCTCATCGCGGGTATCGAAAAGCTTGAGCACCAGACGCGGCGGCCGGACATCCTGGTCGATGACGAGCTGATCTACGCGTTCTACGACCGGCAGCTTCCCGCCGACATTTCGCAGACCGCATCGCTGGAAAAGTGGGTGAGCGGCCTGGACAAGGCGGCCGCCGCCAAGCTGATGCTGACGCGCGACGAGCTGATGCGGCACGAGGCGGCCGGCGTCACGACCGATGTCTTTCCCAAGAAGGTGGAATGGCAGGGCGTGTCGATGGCGCTGGACTATCACTTCGAACCCGGCTCGCCGCGCGACGGCGTCACGCTGTCGGTGCCGCTGTTCGCGCTGAACCAGATCGATCCCGCGCGCTGCGAGTGGCTGGTGCCCGGCATGCTGAAGGAAAAGGTGCACCTGCTGCTCAAGTCGCTGCCGCAGAAGCTGCGCCGCCATTGCGTGCCGCTGCCCGACTACGCCGCGGGCTTCTACGACCGCTGGTTCGAGCGCCTGGCCGACCCGCAGACGGGGTTGGTGGATGCCATCATCGCCGACATGTGGGACCAGGTGCAGATCCGCCCGGCGGTGGGGGACTTCAAGCTGGAAACCCTGCCGGCGCATCTGTTCATGAACTTCCGCGTCGTGGACGAGCACGGCCGCATGCTGGCCGCCGGCCGCAATCTGGCGCAACTGCGCGCCGAATTCGGCAAGCAGGCTCAAGCCACCTTCCAGCAACTGGCGGCCAGCGACACGCAGGTCGCGCAGGCGCTGGCGCACGAGAACCTGACCTCCTGGTCGTTCGGGCCCTTGCCCGAGATCATGGAGATCAAGCGGCGCGGCCAGTCCGTCATCGGCTATCCGGCCCTGGTGGACCGAGGGGCGCATTGCGACCTGGACGTGTTCGACGATCCCGACGAGGCGCGCAAGCACCATCGCGCGGGCCTCTTGAAACTCTTCCGGCTGGGCCTGCGCGAGCAGGTCAAGTTCCTCGAAAAGAACCTTACCGACCTCACCAAGATCAGCATGCTGTACATGACGCTGGGTACGCAGGAAGAGCTGCGCGACCAGATCATTGACTGCGCGCTGGGGCAGGCGTGTCTTGCCGAGCCCTGGCCGGTGAACGAGCAGCAGTTCGAAGCCCGCCGCGCCGAGGGCAAGGGCCGGTTGGGTCTGCTGGCCCAGGAAGTCGCGCGGCTGGCCGGCGCGGTGCTGACGGAATATGCGGCGCTTCAACGCAAGCTGCCGCAGGCCAAGCCCCACGCGGCTGCGTACGCGGATCTGCAGCAGCAACTGGGTGCGTTGATGCCCAAGTGGTTCATCCGCGACACGCCGTACGCGCAGTTGTCGCACTTTCCGCGCTACCTGAAGGCGGCGGTTGCACGCATCGACAAACTGCGCGCCGACCCGGCGCGGGACGCGAAGCTGGTGTCGGAAATGGCGCCGCTGGTCACGCAATACCAGCGTGCCCGCGCGGCGCTGAAAGGCGCGGCCGATCCCCGCCTGGACGAGTTCCGGTGGCTGCTCGAGGAATTGCGCGTCGCGCTCTTCGCCCAGGAGCTGCGCACGCCGATGCCGGTGTCGGTCAAGCGGCTGATGAAAAGCTGGGAATCGTTGCAACGCTAAGCGCTAGCTGACGCCGCATGCAAAACGGGCCGCAAATCGCTTTGCGGCCCGTTCTTTTTGCGGCGTCTTTACAGCGCCAGGAACCCGACGATCACCAACGCGATCAGCCCGTACTTCGTGGCCTTGTACGCCGTGCGGTTCCACTTCTTGAACGCCTTGCGCTTCTGGTCGATCACCCAGTGCGCGTGCGTCAGCTTGTTGATGGCCCCCGTCTGGTCGCCGCCGTCGTTGGGCGAGCTGGCCGCCGACATGACTTTGCGGCCGAACCAGCGGTTGAAGGCCTCGGCCCAGCGCCACTTCAGCGGACGCTCGACGTCGCAGAACAGAATGATCCGGTTCTCGCCCGTCTTGTTGTAGGCCTCGTGGACGTAGGTCTCGTCGAACACCACGCTTTCGCCATCGCGCCAGCTGTAGTGCTCGCCATCAACGATGATGTGGCAGCCGTCGTCGTTGGGCGTGACCAGTCCCAGGTGATAGCGCAGCGACCCGGCAAACGGATCACGGTGCGGATTGAGCTGGCCGCCCGGCGGCAGCTCGGCAAACATGGCGGCCTTGACCTTGGGCAGGCCCTTCAGGATGGCGACCGTCTTGGGGCAGAGTTCCTCGGCCGAGGGGTGGCGGGCGTCGTACCACTTCAGGTAGAACCGCTTCCAGCCATACTTGAAGAACGAGTTGAAACCGATGTCGTTGTGGGTGTCGGCCGCCTTGATCCGGCGAAGCTCGGCCATCTGCATGGCCTCTTCGCGGATCGTCTCCCAGTTGTCGTCCAGCACTTTCAGTTCGGCGATTTCGCTGGTCGTCAGGTACGGCGTCGTGGGCACGCGGGACGTCAGCACCATGAACGCGTTGATCGGCGCCAGCAGCACCGAATGGTCCAGGAATTGCCGTCCCAGGGGCAGTTTGACGCGGCCTCGGAAGTGCGCGAACAGGATGGCGGCCAGCCAGATCCCAGGTATTAACCATTTCATAGGTATGTCTCGTCGTGCGACGGGGTAGTGCGTTATGGGCGGTATTGTCCCACAAGCCTCCCGGGCGGATCCCGTCAGGGCGGGATGCAACTGGCGGATTCTGATGCAAGGATTGTTCTAGGGCGGTCGGCCGCTGGGTACAATTCCGCCATGTCCGAAGCCGTAACGACCCCGACCCCATTTGTTCACCTGCGCGTCCACTCCGAGTTCTCGGTCGTGGACGGTACGGTGCGTATCCCCGACCTCATCAAGCGCGTGGCCAAGCTGGGCCAGCCCGCCGTCGCCCTGACCGATCTATCCAACCTGTTCGGACTGATCAAATTCTATAAGGGTGCACGCGGCGCGGGGGTCAAGCCCATCGCAGGCTGCGACGTCTGGATTTCCAACGACGAAGATCCGGCGAAGCCCTTCCGCCTGCTGTTGCTCGTGCGCAACCACCAGGGTTACCTGAATCTGTGCGAACTGCTGTCCAAGGCGTTCCTGACGAACCAGGGCAAGGGCCGGGCCGAAATCCGCCGCGAATGGCTGCAAGGACAGGCTGGTCTCATCGCCCTGTCCGGCGGGCGCGCCGGCGACGTCGGGCAGGCGCTCGAGGCCGGCAACGCCGTGTCGGCGCTGGCCCTGGCGCGCCAGTGGGCGCTGATGTTCCCCGGCAGCTACTACGTCGAATTGCAGCGCGCCGGCATGGACGGCGACGAAGGCTACTGCCAGGCCGCCATGCGGCTGGCCTCGGAAGCCGGGCTGCCGGTGGTCGCCACCCATCCCGTGCAGTTCCTCGACGAATTCGAATTCCAGGCGCACGAGGCGCGCGTCTGCATCGCCGAAGGTGAAATCCTGGCCAACCCGCGCCGCGTGCGCCGGTTCTCGAAAGAGCAGTATTTGCTCAGCTCCGGGGAAATGGCGCGCCGGTTTGCCGACGTGCCGTCGGCGCTGGCCAACACGGTCGAAATCGCCAAGCGTTGCAACCTGAGCCTGGTGCTGGGCAAGCCGCGCCTGCCCAATTTCCCCACGCCCGACGGCGTGACGCTGGACGATTATCTGGTCCAGCTCTCCGAAGAGGGCCTCGAAAAGCGCATGGAGTTCCTGTTCCCGGACGTCGCCGAACGCGAGTCCAAGCGCGAGCAGTACTACGAGCGGCTGCGCTGGGAGTGCAAGACCATCATCCAGATGGGCTTTCCCGGCTACTTCCTGATCGTTCAGGACTTCATCAACTGGGGCAAGAACAACGGCGTGCCGGTCGGCCCGGGCCGGGGCTCGGGCGCCGGTTCGCTGGTGGCCTACGCGCTGGGCATCACGGACCTCGACCCCATCCGCTATGACCTGCTGTTCGAGCGCTTCCTGAATCCCGAGCGGGTCTCCATGCCCGACTTCGATATCGACTTCTGCCAGGACAACCGCGAACGGGTCATCGACTACGTCAAGGAAAAATACGGCCGCGCCGCCGTCAGCCAGATCGCCACGTTCGGTACGTTGGGCGCCAAGGCCGTGGTGCGCGACGCCGGCCGTGTGCTGGACATGCCCTACATGTTCTGCGACGGCCTGTCCAAGCTGATCCCGTTCAATCCGATGGATCCGTGGACGCTGGAGCGCACGCTCAAGGACGAGCCCGCCTTCAAGGACCGCTACGAGCAGGAAGAAGAAGTCCGCGCGCTGGTCGACCTGGCCAAGCCGCTCGAAGGCCTGACCCGCAACATCGGCATGCACGCGGGCGGGGTGCTGATCGCGCCCGGCAAGCTCACAGACTTCTGCCCGCTGTATTGCCAGCCGGGCCAGGAAAACAGCGCGGTCTCGCAGTTCGACAAGGACGACGTCGAGGCGGCCGGCCTGGTGAAGTTCGACTTCCTGGGCCTGCGCAACCTGACCATCCTGGACTGGGCCGTGCGCTACGTGCGCCAGTTCAACGCCGAAAAGCGCGACTTCGACGTCATGGCGCTGTCGCTGGACGATCCGGCGGCCTACAAGATCCTGTGCGACGCGAACACCACCGCGGTGTTCCAGCTTGAATCGCGCGGTATGAAAGAGCTGCTCAAGAAGCTGCGGCCCAATACGTTCGAAGACATCATCGCCATGCTGGCCCTGTATCGTCCGGGGCCGCTGGAATCGGGCATGGTGGACGACTTCGTGAACCGCAAGCACGGGCGCGCGGCGGTCGATTATTTCCACCCGGACCTGGAAGCTACCCTCAAGAGCACCTACGGGGTCATCGTCTACCAGGAACAGGTGATGCTGATCTCCCAGATCATCGGGGGCTATTCGCTGGGCGGCGCCGACCTGCTGCGCCGGGCCATGGGCAAGAAAAAGCCCGAGGAAATGGCCAAGCACCGCGAACTGTTCGAACAGGGCGCCAAGGAAAAGGGCCACGATCCGGATCTGGCGGTCAAGCTCTTCGACCTGATGGAGAAGTTCGCGGGCTACGGCTTCAACAAGTCGCACTCGGCCGCGTACGCGCTAATTTCGTACCAGACCGCCTGGCTGAAGGCCTACCACCCGACCGAGTTCCTGGCCGCCACCATGTCTTCGGACATGGACGACACCGACAAGGTCCAGATCTTCTGCCGCGACGCCCAGGACAACGGCGTCGAGGTGTTGCCGCCCGACGTCAACCATTCTGGCTACCGGTTCGAACCCGTCGCTGACAAGCACACCGAAAAAGGCAAGCCGCCGCGCACCATGCGTTACGGGCTGGGCGCGGTCAAGGGCACCGGGCAGGGCGCCGTCGAGGACATCCTGCGTGCGCGCAAGGAAGGCGGCCCGTTCCTGAACCTGTTCGACTTCTGCCGCCGCGTCAGCAAGCAGGCCGTCAACCGCCGCACCATCGAGGCCCTGATCAAGGCCGGCGCGTTCGACACCATCGAGCCGAACCGCGCCGCGATGTTGGCCTCCGTGCCCACCGCCATGGAAGCGGCCGAGCAGGCCGCGCGCAGCGCCAACCAGGCCTCGCTCTTTGGCGACGACAGCGGCGACGTGGTCGCGGGCGAGCTGGCCAAGGTCGCGCCGTGGGATCTGCACAAGAAACTTACCGAAGAAAAATCCGCGCTGGGCTATTACTACAGCGGCCACCTGTTCGATGCGTGGCGCGACGAAGTGCGCCGCATCGTGCCGATGCAGCTGGCCCGCGTGGAGCCGCAGCGCGACCTGCAATGGATGTGCGGCGTGCTGGCCAGCGTGCGCGTCATGATGACCCGCCGCGGCAAGATGGTCTTTGCCGTGCTGGACGACGGCACGGCGCAGGTGGAAATCTCGGTCTTCAACGAACTCTTTGAAAAGCACCGCAACCGGCTGCGCGAAGACCAGCTCGTCATCGTGCAGGGCAAGGTCAGCAACGACGACTATTCCGGCGGCATGCGCATCGTCGCCGAGCAGCTCTATGACCTGCAGCTGGCGCGCGAAGCCCGCGCCAAGTCGCTGCGCGTCAAGCTCAACGGCAGCGCCGATGCGGCCCGTCTGCGCCAGATGCTCAACCCGTTCCGCGCCGAACCCGAGAACGGCATTCCAGGCGTGCCGGTCGACATCGTCTACACCAAGAACAATTTCCTGTGCACGGTCAGGCTAGGCGAGGAATGGCGCGTACGCATGGCCGACACGCTGCTCGCCAACCTGAACGCCTGGACCAAACCGGACGGCGTGGAGGTCACGTACTGATGTCTTCCAGTCTACGTATCGTGCATTCGGAAGCCGCCACCGCCTTTGGTGGACAGGAAGGACGAATTTTCAAGGAAATGCATGCCATGCGGGCGCGCGGGCATCATGTCGAAGCGATCTGCCAGCCGCGCGCGCAACTGACTGAGCGTCTGCGGGATGCCGGTTTCACCGTGCATGCCGTCGATATGAAGGGGACGGTGGCCTATTTGAAGGGCGTCCCCGCCGTCCGCCAGATCCTGAAGGCGGGGCGCTTTGACGTGCTCAATACCCACAGCCGGCGCGACACGGTCATCGCCGCCCTGGCCGGGCGCATGGCAGGTACGCCCCTCATCGTGCGCACCCGCCACCTGTCCAACGTGGTCGGCTCGATGTGGTCTTACACCATCCTGCCGCACCGCGTCACCGCCGTCAGCGACCATGTGCGCGAATACCTGATCAGCCGCGGCGTCCCGGCCGAGAAGATCGCGACCGTGTATTCGCCCATCGTGCTGCCCGCGCCCGTCGAGCACTCCACCTTGCGTGACGAACTCGGCCTGGCCGACGACGACATCGTCGTGGGCTGTGTGGCCGTCATGCGCGCCACCAAGGGCCACAAGGACCTGATCGACGCCATGGCGCCGCTGATGGCCGTGCGTCCGAAGCTGCATCTGGTGTTCGTGGGCGCCGGTTCGCCGGTCTTCGAGCAGACCCAGGCGTACATTGCTCAGCGCGGCCTGCAAGACCGGATCCACCTGATGGGCACGCGGCGCGACGTCCCCAATCTGCTGGCGGGATTCGACCTCTTCGCGCTGGCCACCCAACAGGAAGCCTCCGGTACGGTCTATGTCGAGGCGCAGGCGAGCGGGCTGCCGGTCGTCGGCACGAACGTCGGCGGCGTATCCGAGATGTTCCGGGACGGCGTGACGGGCTTTCTGGTCCCGCCCAAGAACTCGCTCGCCTTGACCACCGCACTCGAGCGCCTGATCGACGACCCGGCCCTACGCCGCACCATGGGCGAGGCCGGCCGCAAGATGGTCTGGGAAGAGGGCGTGTTTTCTCCCGCGCGCCTTGCGGAAACCACGGAGGCGATCTATACGCGCTGGCTGGCGGAGCGCCGCAAATGAACGCGCCCAACGTTCCGGTGCTGATGTACCACCACATCACGCCGGCGGGTGGCATGATCGCCGCGACGCCCGACGTCTTCGAAACGCAGATCGCGCGCCTGGCGCGCGCCGGCTACCAGTCGCTCACCACCGCGCAGTTCGCCGCCTACCTGGCCGGCGGCAGCGTGCCCGAACGCTCTGTGCTCATCACCTTTGACGATGGCTACCTGAACAATTGGGTGCACGCGCATCCCGTCCTGGCCCGCCACGGCATGCGCGCGGTCCTGTTCACCATCACCGGCTGGATCGGCGACGGCCCCGTGCGGCCGCATGCGGGGCAGGGCGGCGCGCTGCCCCCGACCCCCGATCACCACGCCTGCAAGGAACTCGTGGCGTCGGGCCGCGCCGACGAGGCGATGCTGCGCTGGAGCGAAATCGAGGCCATGCAGGCCGCCGGCACCTTCGAGTTCCATTCCCATACCAACACGCACACCCGCTGGGACAAGGTCTGTGGCGCGGATGTGGCCGCCAAGCGCGAACGCATCGCGCAGGATCTGCACGATTCGCGCGACACCCTGATCCGCCGGCTTGGCGGCGTGAGCGATCACCTGTGCTGGCCGCAGGGTTATTTCGACGCCGACTATGTGGCCGCCGCGCGGCAGGCCGGTTTCCGGCACTTGTACACTACCGACCCTTTCGGCCAGAACCTGCCCGGCACGGATCCCGGCCATATCTATCGCTTCGCGGTGCGCAATCTGGGCGGGTCCTGGCTGAACCGCCGGATCTGGCTGTCGCGCGACCCGTTCTGGGGACCGCGCTATCACGCCTGGAAGGCCTGGAAAAAGCGTCTTAGGAATCGCGGATGAAGCTATCAGTCATCATCATCACCAAGAACGAAGCGGCAAATATTGCCGCCTGCCTGAAGTCCGTGTCGTTCGCCGACGAGTTCATCGTCGTGGATTCGGGCAGCACCGACGGCACCGTGGAACTGGCGCAGGCGCTTGGGGCCCGCGTAGAAGTCACCGCCGACTGGCCAGGTTTCGGTCCGCAAAAGAACCGCGCGCTGGATCTGGCGACGGGCGACTGGGTGCTGTCTATCGACGCCGACGAGCGCGTCACCCCCGAGTTGGCGCAGGAAATCCAGGACGTGCTGCGCGCGCCCCGCGCCGACGCCTACGAGATCGCGCGCCTGTCCAATTTCTGCGGGCGCGACATCCGCCACAGCGGCTGGTGGCCCGACTACGTGCTGCGCCTCTTCAAGCGCGGCACGGCGCGCTTCACCGACGCCGCCGTCCACGAGCGGGTGGTGCCGGCCAACGGCCGGCCCCTGCAGATGCGCGGCTACTTCAACCACTATCCGTACGACAACCTGGACGCGCTGATCAACAAGGTCAACCGTTACTCGTCCGACGCCGCAGCCATGATGTATGCCAAGGGCAAGCGCACCTCGGTCTTCGGGGCGCTGGGCCACGGCTTCTGGACCTTCGTGCGCATCTACCTGATCCGGCGCGGTTTCCTGGATGGCCGCCACGGACTCGTGCTGGCCGTCACCGCGGCGGCGGGCAGCTTCTTCCGCTACTCGAAGCTGATGTTCCTGGCAGAAAACAAAAAGTGAAGATCCTCTACACGAACTTCCACGCCGGCAACGGCGGGGGGCACGTCACCTACATCATCAACCTGGCCAAGGCGCTGGCCCGCGATCACGACATCACCGTGGCGGTGCCCGGCACCAGCCGGCTGTACCGCTACGCCAAGGCCATCCCCGGGGTGACGGTGGTGGACATGCGCTACACGACCCGCCCGTCGTCCTGGTTCAAGGACCGCGCCCGGCTGCAGCGCCTGATCGCCGAGGGCCGGTTCGACATCATCCACGCCAACGGCTCGGCCGACCACAAGCAGGTCATGCTGGCCACGCTGGGCATGCGGCGCCGTCCGCGCATCGTGTTCACCAAGCACAACGATCACCCGCTTTCCAGTTTTGGACACAAGCTGCGGGTGGCGCTGGCGACGGATCACGGCATCGCCGTCAGCGACTACATCCGCGGCATGATGGAGCAGTCGCCGTACCGCAAGCGCCCCATCACCACCATCCGGCACGGCATCGATACCAATTTCTTCGCGCCGCCGCCGCCCGAAAGCCTGGACAAGCTGCGCGAACTCTTCTTTGGTCCGGATTGGCAAGGCAAGCTGCTGCTGGGCAGCGCCGGGGGCACCGACTACGACAAGGGCTGGCTGGACCTGGTGGCCGCCGCGGCCGCGCTGCCGCCGGCCGACAAGGCACGCATCTTGCTGATGGTGGCGGGCGATCCGCCCACCGAGGCCAAGCTTGCACGGGTGCGCGAACTCGGCATGATCGATCAGGTCAAGTTTCCGGGGCTGCTCGACGACGTGCGCGCGGCGCTGGCGTCCTGCCATGCGGGCTTCGTCCTTTCTTACCGCGAGGCGCTGTCGTTTGCCTGCCGCGAGATCATGGGGCTGGGCCTGCCCGCGCTCGTCAGCGATGCCGGCGGCCTGCCGGAGAACGTAACGGACGGCGTGGACGGCTGGATCGTGCGGGCGCGCGACGTGCCCGCCATGACCGCCAAGCTGCGCTACATGCTGGACAATCCGGAAGTCGTCCGACAGATGGGCAGCAAGGCCCGTGAAACAAGTTTGCGCGACTTCAACCTGGAGCGTTTCGCGCAGGCTACGGTGGATGTGTATCAGCGTACGCTTGGCGGACAGTGACCCATATAATGTCGAGCTATGTCTATTCCAATCCTTATGTATCACCAGATCGGCGAGCCCAACCCCAAGGGCACGCCGTTTCGCGGATTGACGGTACATCCTGATAGCTTTGCTCGGCAGATGCGCTGGATGCGCCGGCTCGGTTACCGCGGGCTGTCCATGCGCGACGTCATGCCGTATGTCCGTGGCGAGCGCCAGGGCAAGGTATTCGGCATCACATTCGACGACGGATTTCGCAACGTGCATCACAACGCGATGCCGGTATTGAGCGAATTGGGGTTCACCGCCACCAACTATTTCGTGGCTCGGCAGTTCGACGGCGGCAACGTGTGGGACCTCCAGAAGGGCATCCCGTTTTCGCCGCTGATGACCGTGCAGGAAATGCGGGAATGGGCGCAGGCGGGCAACGAAGTCGGTTCGCATACGCTTGACCACGTCCATCTTCCCGAGCTCTCGCCCGAAGAAGCGCGGCGCCAGATCGTCGAGTCCAAGGACGAGCTCGAACAGGCGCTCGGTGCGCCGGTCACCGCGTTCTGTTATCCGTACGGCGACCACGGCCCGGAGCACCAGGCCATGGCGCGCGAGGCTGGATACGACAATGCCACGCTCACCAAGCGCGGCCTGGCGGCGGCGTCCGACGATCCCTTCGGTCTGCCGCGGGTGACGGTGGCGCGCTCCACCAACATCATCCGTTTTCTCCAGAAGTGCCTCACCCGGTATGAAGACAGCCGCCGGCGCCCATAATCGGCGGCTTCGCATTGCGCTGTTGGTGGACCGCTTCGGCAATCGTTTCGGAGGCGCAGAGGCGTATGGCGTCGAGCTGATGCGTGTGCTGGGCAAGCGGCACGACGTCACCGTGGTCGCCCGGGATTTCGACAGCGATCTGCCATTCGATTTCTTGCCCGTGCGGTTTCCAGGGTGGCTGCCAAGCTGGACCCGGGTGCTGTATTTTGCCTGGCGCGCTGACCGTCTCACGCGCGGCCGCTTCGATATCGTGCATTCGCACATGAACGGCTGGGCGGGCGAGATCCAGGTCATGCACGTAACGCCAGTCCGCTACAACCACGTCACCCGGGTCAAGCCGCTGCAGCGCCTGACCGCCTGGCTCAGTCCGCGCCTTGCCACCTATCTGACGCTGGAATGGCTGCGCGTGCGCAAGACCCCCCGGCGCCGCGTGGTCGCGGTGTCCGGCCTCATCATGGACCAGCTCCACCGCAGCTACGGCGAGCAGCTTCCCGTGGACATCATCGCTCCGGGTGTCAAACTGCCGGCACCGGATGGCAACGGCGCCCGCGCCGCCCTGCGGGCGCGGCTGGGCTGGGATGCCGACACGATCGGCTGTCTGCTGGTGGCGCGCAATCCGCTGCGCAAAGGCCTGCCGGCGCTGCTGGATGCGCTGGCGCTGCTGCCACCCCAATACAAGCTGCTGGTCGTAGGCGCCGACGGACCCACGCGCGATCGAGTCCGCGCCGCGGGCGACGTCGCCTCCCGTGTCACCTTGATCGATCCTACGTCGGACGTCGGCCAGTATTTCAACGCAGCCGACATCTACGCCCATCCGACGCTGAACGACAGCTACGGCATGGCGCCGCTGGAAGCCATGTCGCATGGCCTGCCGGTCATTGTCAGCTCCCCGGTCTATTGCGGATTCGCGCAGTATCTGACGGCGGGCACTGACGCGCTCATCCTGTCGGACCCGCGTGATGGCGCCCAGCTGGCGCAGGCGCTGGAAAGCCTGGGGGCGAACCCCGAGCTGCGCGCAGCGCTCACGACGCGCGGCCTGGAAATCGCCCGGGACCAAAGCTGGGAGACCGTAGCGTCGCGCTTCGAGGCGCTGTACGAACAGGTGCTGCTTGAGCGCAACTGAAAAAAAACGGGGCTGCGAGCCCCGTTTTCAGTGGTGCGGCGCTGTCGCCCGTTCCAGGTCGGCCAGCCAGTGGATGGCGTGTTCGCGGTCCGAGCCGCACATCTCGTGTTCCGGCTGCAGTCCGCCGCAGAAGTCCGGGCGGGAAGGCTGCCCAAAGATGGCGCACCGCATGTCCGGCAGCAACTGAATACAGGGCACGCCCGCGGGCTTGCCGTGCGGCATGCCCGGAATGGGCCGCGTGATCGACGGCGCGATGCAGCAGGCGCCGCATCCCGCGCGGCATTCCAGCGCGGCGGCGGCCAAGCTCATACCCATCCGCGCAACCAATAGACAAAGAGCCCGGCGTATTCTTTCACGATCGAGCGGCTGGCGTCGAACGTACGTTCGTCGGGCAGCCACAACGGCAGCGAGCCGTCAGCCGGCGCCACGATCTGCGGCGGCGCGGGGGCGGCAATCACTTCCACGCCCTGCTTGGAAAAGGCCGCCATCGCGCGGGGCATGTGCAACGCGGACGTGACCAGGAGCACCTTGCCGATGCCGCGGGACTTGAGCTGGTCCTCGGTCAGCGTGGCGTTTTCGTAAGTGGTGCGGCTGGCGTTTTCCAGGATCAGCGCCGACTCTGGCACCCCTTGCTGGCGGATCGCGTGCGCCATCCCGCGGGCTTCGCTGACGTCGCCTTCCAGGGCGCCGCCCGACAGCAGGACCTTGGGCGCGCGGCCCGCCAGATACAGCTGGGCGGCCGCGTCCACGCGTACGATCGCCGTGTCCTTGTCATAGGGCAGGAACCAGTTGGCGCGGCCGTTTGCCGTGTTGCCGCCCAGCACCACGATCGCGTCTGCCGTTGGCATTTCGGTGGGCGGTTTGTGCGGATACCGGTTCTCCAGGGCGCCGCCGGCCCACAGCGACGTGGCGGGCAAGGACCAGGCCAAGGCCCAGAGCAGACCCGCGGCAACGAGGGTCAAGCCGATCTTGCGAAGCCGGAACAGTCCCAGCACCAGGCCAAGGACCACCAGAGTGATGCACAAGTTGAAGGGAATGATCAGATTCGTGAGATAGCTGGAAAAGGTCATTTCGAGACTGTCCTGATTACTACGTACCATCCAGCAGGCGCTCGGCCTGCCGTGTCACTTCTTCCTGCGACGGCCACGCCTGGTCGGAGCCGACGCACACCGCGCGCGGGGACCAGGGGCCGGTGCGCTGCGGTTGCGTCACGCCGAACAGCGTGAGCTGCCGGGCCGATGCCGCCGCCGCCACGTGCGACACGCCGGAATCGTTACAGATCACCAGCGTGGCCCGCGCGGTCAAGGCCGCAAAGGCGCCCAGTCCCAACGGGGGCAGCAACTGCGCCGTGGGCGCATTGCGCCGGGCTTCGTCGGTTTCGGCCGGAGGGGGGCACATTACCACGGTATGGCCGCGGGCCTGCAGGGCGCGCGTCAGTGTATCGAATCCCGGCCAGACCTTGATCCGGCCCTTGTGCAGGCCGGTGGCGGTCGGCGCGATCAGGACGAAGGGCCGGCCGTCCAGCCCGGCTTGGACCAGCGCCTCGCCGGCCGCGCGCTCGTGCGCCGCCGTCAGCGGCAGGTCCAGCGTCGGCCCCGGCTTGGCCGGACCGCTCGGCAGATTCCACCGGGTCAGCGCTTCGCAGGTGAGGTGATGCCAGGACTCGACGGCGTGCATCGGCTGGGCGGGCTTGGCGAACGGCCAGCGCAGCAGGAAGCTGCGCCCATCGTCGCGATAGCCCGCCGACGGCACGCCGGCCAGGCGGAACACCAGCGCGCTGGACAGGGAATCCGGCAGCAGCAGGCCGCGGGCGCGGCGGCCTTGCGCACCCAGCCCCCGGCGGTGCGCGCTGACGGCCGCCCGGTCCGGGCCCACCTTGCCTCGCATGGGAATGAAATCCAGCTTGTCCACGCCATCGAGCAGATCGCGGGCCCAGGGACGGGCGCAGAGGACCAGGGGGAGACCGCTTGCGGCCAGGGCACGCAGGCTGGGCAGGCTCATGCAGACATCGCCCACCCAGTTGGGCAGGCGGACATACAGGCAACTGATATCGGACATGGAAGGGCGCACGGGCGCGGATAGGGCTAAGGGGGCGGGGACGGCGCGCACGCGCGCAGCCGGTACAATCCTGGGCACAATTGTATAAAAGCGAGTGATCCCTTTGAATTCTGCCGCACGGAATGCGCCAGCGGGCTCCCAACCCGTCAAATCCGAACTCTGGTCCCGGATCTACAGCCGCGTGGGTTCCTATTGGAAGGGTTTGTTGGCGGCTGTCCTGCTGATGGCGGGCGCCGCAGCCACGCAGCCTGTGCTGGCGGTCATCATGAAGCCCCTGCTCGATGGCGGTTTCTCGGGCGCCAAACCGTATTACGTCTGGGCGCTGCCGCTGGCGGTCGTCGGCCTGATCCTGCTGCGCGGCATCTGCAACTTCTTCAGCGACTACCTGCTGGCCTGGGTGGCCAACAACGTGCTGCTCGGCATGCGGCGCGACATGTTCGAGCGCCTGCTGGGCCTGCCCGACGCGGACTTCAAGCGCGGCGACACCGGCCGCCTCCTGAACCGCTTCACCATCGACGCCGGCAACGTTACCGGTTACGCCACCGACGTCATCACGGTGCTGGTGCGCGAAACCCTGGTGGTCATCGCCCTGATCTGCGTCCTGCTCTATATGTCGTGGGTGCTGACGCTGATCATCCTGGTCATGCTGCCGGTCTCGGTCATGATCTCGCGCTTCTTCATCAAGCGCCTGCGCCGCATCAACCGTGAAACCGTCAACATGAATGCCGAGCTGACCCGCGTGGTCGGCGAAGGCATCGACGGCCAGCGCGTCATCAAGCTGTTCGACGGCTACGAAGTCGAACGCGGCCGTTTCGATTTCGTCAGCCGACGCCTGCGCCGCTTCGCCATGCGCACGGCCACCGCCGACGCGGCCCTGACCCCGCTGACCCAGGTCTGCATCTCCATCTCGGTGGGCGCGGTCATCGCCGTGGCGCTCAGTCAGGCCAACAGCGGTTCGCTCACCGTGGGCAGCTTCGCCTCGTTCATGGCCGCGCTGGCCCAGATCTTCGACCCCATCAAGCGCCTCACCAACGTGGCCGCCCGCATGCAGAAGATGCTGGTGTCGGCCGAAAGCGTGTTCACGCTGATCGACCAGGTGCCGGAAAACGACACCGGCACCAAGGAACTGCCCGAGCCCGTGCGCGGCAAGGTCGAATTCCGCAACGTGTCGCATCGCTTTCCCGATGCCGACCGCGACACGGTCAACGACATTTCCTTCGTGGTCGAACCCGGCCAGACCGTCGCCCTCGTGGGCCGGTCCGGCAGTGGCAAGACCACGCTGGTCAACATGCTGCCTCGCTTCGTGCTGGCCGATAGTGGCCAGATCCTCGTGGACGACGTGCCCGTCGACGACCTGACGCTGCGCAGCCTGCGCTCGCACCTGTCGCTGGTCAGCCAGGACGTCGTGCTGTTCGACGACACCATCGCGGCTAACGTCGGCTACGGCGCGCTGGGCAAGTCCAGCGAGCAAAAAGTGCGCGACGCGCTCGCCGCCGCCAACCTGCTCGAGTTCGTTGAAGGCCTGCCGCAGGGCATCAACACGCCGGTGGGCGAAAACGCCGCGCGCCTGTCCGGCGGCCAGCGCCAGCGCCTGGCGATCGCGCGCGCGCTCATCAAGAACGCACCCATCCTGATCCTGGACGAAGCCACGTCCGCGCTCGACAACGAATCCGAACGCCAGGTGCAGGCCTCGCTGGAGCGCCTGATGAAGGGCCGCACCACGCTGGTCATCGCGCACCGCCTGTCCACCGTGCAGAACGCCGACCGCATCATCGTGCTGGACGCCGGACGGATCGTCGAACAGGGGCCGCACGCCGAACTCCTGGCAGCCGACGGCCTGTACGCCTCGCTGTACAAGATGCAGTTCCGGGAAGACTGAGCCGTCGCGCGTCGTTCCCCAGCCGCCGCCCTTCGGGGCGGTTTTTCATTGCCGAAGTTCCTGTTTGCCAATCCCGTGGTTTGCCGGAAAATGGCCCCAGCCCGTGCGTAGCGGGCTGGGCGGCGTCCCAGGCGCTTCGGCCCGCCATGCAACCAGGAGCGCTCCATGGCCCTGCCTTCCGAAGGCAATCAAGTCCTTAACGTCGTCGTTCTGCTCGGCGCAGCGGTGATTGCCGTCCCCTTGTTCAAGCGCCTCGGGCTGGGCTCGGTCCTGGGCTATCTGGCCGCCGGTCTGGCGATCGGCCCCTTCGGCATCGGCTTTTTCTCCGATCCCAAATCCATCCTGCACGTCGCGGAACTTGGCGTAGTGATGTTTCTGTTCATCATTGGCCTCGAAATGCAGCCGTCGCGCCTGTGGAAGTTGCGCGGCGAGATCTTCGGGCTGGGCGTCGCGCAGGTCCTGGTCTGCGGCGCGCTGCTCACGGGCGTGGGCTTGCTGGCCGGCCTGTCGGGCGCCGCCGCGTTCATGGCGGCAATGGGTTTTGTGCTGTCGTCCACGGCCATCGTGATGCAGATCCTGGCCGAGCGCGACGAGACCACCAGCGCGCAGGGCCAGCGCATCGTCTCCATCCTGCTGCTCGAAGATCTGGCGATCGTCCCGCTGCTGGCGCTGGCTGCCTTGCTGGCGCCCGCGGGCAGCGGCAGCGATGGCGATCCCTGGTTGCAGGCGGCCATCGCGGTCGGCTGCATTCTGGCGCTGCTGGCCGCCGGCCGGTGGCTGCTCAATCCGCTGTTCCGCCTGCTGGCCGCGGCGCACGCGCGCGAAGTCATGACCGCGGCGGCATTACTCGTCGTGCTGGGCGCGGCGCTGCTGATGGAACTGGGCGGACTTTCCATGGCCATGGGCGCATTCCTGGCTGGCGTCCTGCTGTCCGAGTCCACGTTCCGCCATCAGCTCGAGGCAGAGATCGAACCCTTTCGCGGCATCCTCCTGGGCCTTTTCTTCCTGGGCGTGGGCATGTCGCTGGACCTGTTGGCCGTGGCGCGCGAATGGCCGCTCATCCTGGCGGGCGTCGTCGTCTTCATGGCCGTCAAGTCCGTGGGCGTGTATGTCGTGGCGCGGCTGCTTCGCGCGACGCATGCCGAAGCGATCACCCGGTGCGCGTTGCTGGCGCAAGGCGGCGAATTCGCCTTCGTGCTCTACAGCGCGGCGGCGGAAAAAGGCATCTTCGATGCGCATACCGGCGCGGTGCTGACAGCGGTCGTCATCATTTCCATGGCGCTCACGCCGCTCTGCGTCCTGGCGCTGCGCTGGCTGTTGCCCAAGCCCGTGCCCTCCATGGACGGCGTGGACGTGGCGCGGGACTTGGACGGTTGCGCGCTGATCGTGGGTTTTGGCCGTTTCGGCCAGATCGTGACCCAGGCGATGCTGGCCCGCGGGGTCAAGGTATCCATCCTCGACACCGATACCGACGCGATTCGCGCTGCGGCGAAATGGGGCGTCAAGGTGTATTACGGGGACGGTACGCGTGCCGACATGCTGCGTTCGGCGGGCGCCGAGAATGCCTGCGCCATCCTCGTGTGCATCAACGACCCGCGAGCCGCCACGCATATGGTGCAACTCATCAAGTCCGAATTTCCGCTGGTGCGCCTGGTGGTGCGGGCCTACGACCGCATTCATTCACTGGCGCTTGCCCGCGAGGGCGTGGATTTCCAGGTCCGCGAAACGCTGGAATCGGCGCTGGTGTTCGGCGAAGCGGCGTTGCGCGCCATCGGCGTGCCCCCGGACGAGGCCGAGGAGGTCATCCAGGACGTCCGGCAACGCGACACCGAACGCTTCGACCTCGAGGTGGCGGGCGGGCTGTTCGCCGGCCGCTCATTGCTCTACGGAAATATGACTGGTCAACCGGATGGCATAAACGACCGGCCGGACCGCGAAACCGGCGACGCCGCCGCAAGTCCATCCGCCTGACGGTTGTTTTTCGGCGCGCATTTCGGCTTCTTTGCATTACTTTACGCATGATTTCACGCGCAAAATCAAACGGCTAGGGTAGATTAATCCGCATGACGCTTCACTCAGGAAGCGCTTTTTGCCAGGGGGCTGCCATGCTGCAAACGGACCGTAATTCGACCACGTCGCACGTCATCGGAATCGAGCTTGCCCGGCGTCAGGCCATGACGCTTCGCTGCGGGTTCTCGGGGGTGCTGACGCGCCAGTTGATGGCGCAGGCCGGCGCGGTGGGGCCCGCATGGGCCATCAACGCCCACCGCGAAACCGACAAGGCGCGCGGCGCCAAGGCCTTTCCCTTCCGCATCGCCGCCGCAGTCTCCTGAAATTCGGCTCGGGCGCGCCGCGCCCGTCACCAGCTTCGCGCCGCGCCCGTCACCAGCTTCGCGCCGCGCCCGTCGCCAGCTTTGCGCCGCGTCACCTGCGGCCCCATCCCGCCATCAATACCGCCACCCGCGCTGATCGCCGCCCACGGTTCCGTGCCCCGGGCGGCGATGCCTTGCGCCCGGCATCGGACACCGGCATCATCATGCAGAACTTGCAGATGAACTACGCCACCCCGAACGCTATCGCGAAGGAGCGCCGTATTGAAATCCCGCGGGATCGTGCACCGCACGCTGTACGCGCTGGCCGGCCTCGTCGCCATCGGTATCTGTGCAGCGGCCATTTCCCTGTTATGGATGGATCGCCGCGTCACGTGGGAAGCCGCCTACGTATCGGCCCGCAACCTGGCCAGCGTGCTCGCCGCGGACATCGGCCGCACGTTGCACGTCTACGACCTTTCGCTGCAAGGCGTGGTCGAGCGCCTGCAAGACCCCGGCATTGCCGACCTCGACCCGCAATCGCTGCACCGGTTCCTCTTCGACCGTTCAGCCACGGCCGCGTATCTGGGCGCCATCGTCGTGCTCGACGCCCAAGGCAACATACGCTACGACTCGCTGGCCTTGACGCCGCCCAAGCTCAATTTCGCTGACCGCGATTACTTCCAGGTCCACCGGGACGCCGACGACACGGGACTCTTCGTCAGCCGGCCGTACAACAGCCGCTTGCGCGGCGGCGATGAAAGCATCGCCATCAGCCGGCGCATCACCAACCCCGATGGCAGTTTTGGCGGCGTGGTGGCCGGGTCCCTGCGCACGGCATATTTCCGCGACCGCTTTGCCGAAGTGTCCATCGGTCCGCACGATGCCATCACGGTCTTTCGCAACGACGGCGCCGTTCTCTTGCGCAATCCGTACTCCAGCGCCGACGCCGGCAGCGGCATCGACGTGCCGCTCGACTTCCAGCAATACCTGATCGGCCGCGAGGGCGCATTTGTCGGTGTGCTGTCGCACGACGGCGTCAATCGGCTCTACGCGTTCGACGCCATCGAGCGCACGCCGCTCGTGATCGACGTTGCGCTGGCCGTCGATGACCTGCTTGAACCGTGGGTGCGGCGCGCCGCGCTGATCGTGCCCATTACGTTGGCGCTCTTTGCCTCGGTCATGGCGCAGATCGTTCTATTCAGGCGCGAGATGCGCTGGCGGCAGGCATTCGAAGCACAGTTGGCGCGTCAAGCGCAGACAGACGGGCTGACCGGCATCGCCAACCGGCGCACCTTCGACGACACGCTGCAAGTGGAATGGGCGGCCGCGCGGCGCGATCGCACGCCGTTGTCGCTGCTGTTTCTGGATGCCGACCACTTCAAGCGCTACAACGATCGGTATGGTCACCAGGAAGGCGACGTGCTGCTCCGGACGCTGGCCCTCACATTTCAGAAAAGGGCCCGCCGACCGCGCGATCTGGCGGCCCGTTACGGGGGCGAGGAGTTTGTGGTGCTGCTGCCCGAGACCGGCCTCGAACAAGCACAGGACATTGCCGAAGGCATCCGGCGCGCGGTCGCGGAGCTGGCCGTTGCGCATGAGGACAACGAAGGCGGTATCGTCACCGTCAGCATCGGCGTGGCCACGGCCTTGCCACAGGGAGACGATGGATCGGCGGCGCTTGTGGAAGCCGCCGACGCCGCGGTGTACCAGGCGAAGGCATCCGGCCGCAACCGCGTGGTTGCGGCGTCCGGCGTGATAACCGCGCCGGCATGAAAAAGCCCCGCCGCACCTTCAGGTGGCGGCGGGGCGATGCGCAGTGTCGGGTATTGAAGCGGCGCTTAGCGGCCCATCACCACGGCTTGCAAACGGGTCTGGGCCTGCTGCACGTTCTTGGCCTGCGCATTCATCTCTTGCAGCAGCTTGTTCAGCTCGGCCTGCACGGCAGGGTCCGTCACGGACACGCTGTTGCCGGAGATCTCGATCTTCGACTTGTTCGCTTCGACGTAATCGGCAACCTTCAGGGCGACGTCGTAGGTGGCGTTGATCTGCGGCAGCACATCGGCAAACGTATCAGCCGGCAGGGTGATGGTCTTCTCGTAAGCCTTGTCGTACACGACCTTCAGGTCTTCAGGTTGCTTGAGCTGGGCGCGCGCCGCGTCGGCCTTGGCACGGTGTTCCTTCAGCGCCGCATTCATGTCGTTCAGACCGGCACGAACCGTCTTCAGGTCCTCGCGACGCGACACGATATCGTTCACCGAGCGCACCTGACCCTTCTGCAGGATCCCCGACAACGGCTTGACCGAAGCGTCCATGCCCGCGTTGAAGTCGGTGATCACCGCGTATTGGGCCGCGTAATCGCCAAACGACTTCTTTTCTTCATCCGTCAGTTTCGGGACGCGCACGCCCGGCTTGTCCACGATGCGCGTTTGCAGGAACTGCGTGAACGCGGCGCGCTGTTCGGGCTCCTTGTCGCCGCAGGCGGCCAGCACCAGCGGCAGGGCCGCGATCAGCACCAGGAACGGACGGAATAGGGACTTCATTGCAATGACCTCCGATTGACTAGGGAAAAGCGCCGAGGCGGTTACCCACCCGGCAAAGCGCCCGCAGCTTATCGATAACCCTTAGTCGCCGCCATCGGTTTCAGAATTCATTGCAAACGAAGCGTTAAGTCACAAAATCCATACATATCGAGTTGAAGCGTATGGGCGAATCAGGTAGGCCTCGTCACATTCGCTATCGCATTGCACGGGCAGCGCGGTGAAGAACGGCTCGCCGTGCGGTTCACAGCCCGGCTCGCCGGCCAGGATGCGGTCTTCAACGGCGTCACGTTTGCGCCGCGTGAACTCGTGGATCTCGTGAAGCAAGAAATAAAAAAGCCGCGCAAACGTGCGCGGCTCTTCATTCGGTCCGATGACTAGGCATTCATCTGATGCCGTCATACCAGGATGATGTCGTACTTCTCCTGAGAGTACGTCGCTTCCACTTCCAGCGACACCCGCTTGCCCACGAAGTCACCCAGCATCGCCAGGTGCTGGCTTTCCTCTTCCAGAAAAAGGTCGACCACTTCCTGCGAAGCCAGAATGCGAAACTCCTTCGGGTTGAACTGCCGTGCTTCTCGCAGAATCTCCCGCAGGATTTCGTAGCAGACCGTGCGCGGCGTGCGCACATTGCCGCGCGACTCGCACATGGGGCAGGGCTCACAAAGCTGATGCGCCAGCGAATCGCGCGTGCGCTTGCGCGTCATTTCAACCAGACCCAGCTGCGTAAAGCCATTGACCGTCATGCGGGTCCGATCGCGTGACAGCGCCTTCTTCAGTTCCGCCAGCACCGTGTCACGGTGTTCCTGTTCCTCCATGTCAATGAAGTCCAGGATCACGATGCCGCCCAGATTCCGCAAACGCAGCTGGCGCGCGATCGCCTGCGCCGCCTCGAGGTTGGTCTTGAAGATCGTGTCATCGAAATTGCGGCCGCCCACAAAGCCACCCGTGTTGACGTCCACCGTCGTCAACGCTTCCGTCTGGTCGATGATCAGATAGCCGCCCGACTTCAAGTCGACCCGGCGCGACAGTGCGCGCGCAATCTCGTCATCCACATTCGCCGTATCGAACAAGGGCCGTTCGCCGCTGTAATGCTGGATGCGGTCCACCACCGACGGCGTGTAGACTCGCGCCCATTCCAGCATCGCGGCAGTCGTCGTCCGCGAATCGACCAGAATCGACCCGGTATCGGGCCCGACCATGTCACGCAGCACGCGCTGCGCCAGCGTCAGGTCCTGGTGCAACAGCGCGGGGGCGGGTTGCGTGCGGGCCGACGCTTGCACACTCGTCCACAGCTTGCGCAGATACTCCACGTCCGCCGTCAGCTCAGCGTCATTGGCGCCCTCGGCCTGCGTGCGCACGATGAACCCGCCTTTTTCATCAGACGGCATCAACGCTTGCAGACGTTCCCGGAGCTGGATGCGTTCCGACTCCGAATCGATCTTTTGCGAAATCCCGATATGCGGATCGTGCGGCAGGTACACCAGCATCCGCCCCGCCATGCTGATCTGCGTGGAAAGCCGCGCGCCCTTGGTGCCAAGCGGATCCTTGACCACCTGCACCATCAGGGTCTGTCCCTCAAAAATCAGCTTTTCAATCGGCGTGGGCGTCAGCCCTTGACTGCGTTCGGCGCGATTCTCACGAAGGTCCGCAATATGGATGAACGCCGCACGCTCCAACCCAATGTCGATAAAGGCGCTTTGCATCCCTGGCAGCACCCGGACGACCCGTCCCAGATAAATGTTGCCGACGTGGCCCCGTTGAATGCTTCGTTCGACGTGCAGTTCCTGAACCGAACCTTGTTCCACCAGCGCAACACGGGTTTCGAACGGGGTGACGTTGATCAGGATGTCTTCGCTCATGGCGATCGCAGGGGGCATAACGGGTCTGTCTCCAATGAGATGCGGCGTATAGGCGAATAGTAAACGTACATGCTAGTCCGCCATCAGGGGCTGCCGCCCTCTATATATATAGGGAAGACCGTTCGCAAGCCATGCCGCTGTCGACGGAGCAGGGCAGATCGGCTGGAAACCTTAGAGGCCAACAACAATTTTGCGACGCCGCCATGACAGCGCAAAATTCTGTGCTATAGTCTCGCTCCTTCGCAGCTCACACAGTTTTTGAGACGCGAAGCCAAGCAAGTGCAACAGGCGAGGCGGGGCATCCCGGCATCGCCTGCCGCAACGGCAATCAGAAATGAGCGCTTCGCGGTTATTGCAAGGATCGACGCAAATTAGGCAGAAGCCAGTTGCAAGATCTGCAAAAATTGTGCTATAGTCTTGGGCTTGGTAGTTGCTGAAAAATTAGGGTTTACCCTGATGTTTCGATAGCTACTAGGATAGGACGAAAGTCCTGGCGAGACCTAAAGAGGTCGCAGCAAGAAAGCAAAGCAAAATGCGAAGCTGGCTTGACAAGCGATAAAAACTTCTTCATAATCTCGTTTCTCTGCTGCAACGACAGCGACGACGCGAAAGCGAAGTTGGTCGAAGTTGAAAGCAGAAACCAGTAGTACAGAATTTAGCAGTACCGCTCTTTAACAATTAAACAACCGATAAGTGTGGGCGCTTGATGCGAGTGCAGCGGTTTGGGTTTCGGCCTGGATCGCAAGCACAAGAAATCAAGTGCTCACTAGAAGTGAAGTACCTTAGACGTCAAGTTTAAGAACATACCTCACTTCCTTTGAGTAGCGACGTATGACCTGGTTTGGATTTATTCAGACCAAGAATACGAAACAAATACAGAGATTAAACTGAAGAGTTTGATCCTGGCTCAGATTGAACGCTAGCGGGATGCCTTACACATGCAAGTCGAACGGCAGCACGGACTTCGGTCTGGTG